>JAZKXL010000096.1:0-14017 GCA_045611635.1 Candidatus Fimenecus sp.
GCTTTGCAGGTCTTCATTCTGTATCATTCCTTGACTTCAAAACTCCTTGCGAAACAACAAAAAGTGAAATGCCATTTTTCACAATGGGCAAAACAAATATGCCTCCAACAAGTAGTGAAGGTGATGTTCGTTTTGAAAACAAAAATCTCAAGCTTGAATACATAAAAACTGAAGGTCAGCGTAGAATTGTTTGCACATATAAGAATTTCAAAGATGGTAAAGATTTTAAGTGTGATATTGCACTTGACCAACCAGATATGGATTCAATGGTTATTACAATTCCTTGGAAGAAAAATAAAAGATGCTTCTATTACAATCAAAAAATTAATTGTATGAGAGCATCAGGTTGGGTAACTGTTGGTGATGAAAAGTATGAATTCAATCCTGCAACTGACTTTGGTACTCTTGACTGGGGTCGTGGTGTGTGGACTTATGATAATACTTGGTTTTGGGGTTCAGGTAACTGTGATTTAGATGGTCATGCATTCGGCTTCAATATCGGTTACGGATTTGGCGATAACTCAGCTGCAACTGAGAATATTCTTTTCTATGATGGCGTAGCACATAAGCTTGACGATATTTATTTCAATATGCCTGAAAATGGAAACTATACAGACCCTTGGACATTCTCATCATCTGATGGTAGATTTGAAATGGATTTTGTTCCAATTATTGACCGTAGTGCATTTATTGATTTCAAAGCAATCATTTCTGACCAACATCAGGTGTTTGGTAGAATGAGCGGTAAAGCTATTCTTGACGATGGCACAGTGCTTGAAATCAAAGATATGCTTATGTTTGCTGAAAAAGTGCATAATAGATATTGATATTATTAAAATTAAAGCACCTAACTAATTTTAGTTAGGTGCTTTTTTATGCCATTTTTTATTGTTGGTCTGCCCAATTATAATTGCGGAGTTCGCCACTCTCAAGGAGTTGAGGGTAGTCCCATTGTCTTAAAGTTTCATAAACTCCAATTGCAACTGCATTTGAAAGATTTAAGCTTCTTGCCTCGTCAATCATTGGGATTCTCACGCATTTATCAGCGTTTTCAAAAAGTAATTTTTCAGGAAGTCCCGCAGTTTCTTTACCAAAAACAAGGTATGTGTTATCAGGATATTTTACATCAGAGTGTCTTTTTTGTGCTTTTGTTGAAAAATAGAAAAAGTTTCCACCTTGATTTTTCTCGAAAAACTCTTCCATTGTGTCGTAATAAGTAATATCAAGAAGATACCAATAATCAAGCCCTGCTCGCTTTAATTTTTTGTCATCAGGTGTAAATCCCATTTTGCCAACAAGATGCAGTCTTGCTCCTGTTGCAGCACAGGTTCTTGCTACATTACCTGTGTTTTGTGGGATTTCCGGCTCAACCATAACAATATTAAGTGTCATATAAATCACCTTAAAATAAAATTTCTAAAATTATAATAACATTTTTAGAAACAATTTCAAAGCGATTTTAATAATTTTTTTATTTTTCTTTCAAAAAATATTATTGCTCAAAAAATAATTTTGTTGAGCAAATTTATTAAAAGGAGGAAGAACAAATGGATAACAAAGATGTAGCAAAAGTAGTAGGTGCAGGTATGCTTGCGGGTACAGCAGCTATGGCAGTCACTAATTCAATGTCAGGCAAATCAACCAAAAAGAAAATGAAAAAAACAGCAAAAAAAGCAATGAACACAGTAAATAATGTTGTTGATAGTATGAACAATATGATGAAGTAAGTGAAGTAAACATGAAATTTATAAAAATACTGTGTCTAATATTAACTTTATCACTATTAGTTTCATGTAAAAGTATGAGCGTTCCAGAATATGAATCTAAAAAGAAAACAATAGGTGAAAGTGAAGGGGAAATACCTGAATCTTCAGTAGCACCGGAACCAATGTCTGAGAAAGCTTACTCAACAAAAAAAATTGCTCATAGTTACGGTGTATCAAAAAACGGTGTTGCAAATGAGATATCATTAAATGTACAAAAATTTTTTGATACTAATGATTTTAATGCTTTTTGTCTTGATACAAAGTCTAGTGAAAAAGTGTTGTATTTAACTTTTGACTGTGGTTATGAAAATGGCTACACTTCAAAAATTCTTGATACACTTAAAGAAAAGAATGTGAATGCGGCATTTTTTTGCACATTGCCACAGGTTAAAGAAAATCCTGAATTAATTAAAAGAATGATTAAAGAAGGTCATATTGTAGGTAATCATTCGACAACACATCCATCGTTTGCCGAAATTAGTACTGATAAAATGATTAACGAGGTAAAAGAGATGGAAGATTATCTTAAAAGCGAATTTAATTATAGTGAGCCATACTTTAGATTTCCAAAAGGCGAATATAGTGAGTTAGCATTAAATCAAGTTAATAAATTGGGTTACACTTGCGTTTTTTGGTCGCTTGCTTATGCAGATTGGGATTTAAATAATCAAAAGGGTAAAGATTATGCTTATGAGAAAGTTGTTTCAAGATTGCACCCAGGTGCAGTAATACTTTTACACTCAGTTTCACCTGATAATGCAAATGCTCTTGACAATATAATTGATGAAGTACGACGACAAGGGTATAAGTTTGTTTCGTTAAGAGATTATAAAGTTAATTAACAAAATTTTTCATTAATAAAAAACTATAAACAACTAAAACTACTACTGCAAACGCAATTGATATAAAATTTTAATTGATAAGGGGTGTATTAAGATGTCAAGAGGTAATAAGAACGTAGTACCAGAAGCTCGTGAAGCACTCAACCGTTTCAAGATGGAGGCAGCTTCTGAAGTAGGCGTAAATCTTAAGCAGGGCTACAACGGCGACCTTACTTCAAAGCAAGCAGGTTCAGTTGGCGGTCAAATGGTTAAAAAGATGATTAAGTCATACGAAGAAAATATGAAATAACATTTCATAAAATTAAAAGAGCCCGGTGGGAATACCTGCTGGGTTCTGATTTTTTTCTAATAAATTAATGAAAAAATATTTAAAAAACTCTTGGAAATTTCAACATAATGTTATATAATATATTAAATATTATCATTATAAGGGGAGGTACGCGTTTTGGCTTCAAAATATTCAGTTTCTTTAGATAAAATTATTAACGAATTTGGTCTTGAAATAATATATTTACCTTGTGACGCATCTGAACTTTCAATTACTTCTCAGGAGGTTAATAGACCAGGACTTTTACTTGCAGGTAACGATAAATATTTTGACCCTGCTAGAGTACAATATCTTGGTTTTTCGGAGTATGAGTTTGTAAAATCTTTTACAAAAGAAGAACAACTTGAATGTATGGACCGTCTTTTTAGCAAACAACCGTCACTTGTTATGATTACAAGAAGTATGGAACCGCTTGATGGTATGATTGACGCTGCTAAAAAGTACAAAGTTCCAATATTAAGAACTGCAGAAGCAACATCAGCAAGTATGTCAACGCTTATCTATTTCCTTGGTACTGCATTGGCACCTCGTATTACTCGCCATGGTGTTCTTGTTGAGGTTTATGGTGAAGGTGTTTTAATTGTTGGTGATAGCGGTGTAGGTAAAAGTGAAACGGCTATTGAACTTATTAAGCGTGGTCATCGTCTTATTGCTGATGATGCAGTTGAAATTAGAAAAGCATCCGCAAAAACACTTGTTGGCTCTGCACCTGATAATATCCGTCATTTTATTGAGCTTCGTGGAATAGGAATTATAAATGCACGTCGTCTTTTTGGTATGGGTGCAGTTAAACTTACTGAAAAAATCAATATGGTTATTCAACTTGAACCATGGGATAGTACAAAAGTTTATGACCGTATGGGGCTTGATAATGATTACATAACAATTATGGATGTTAAAATACCATTGACTGTTGTTCCTGTTAAGCCAGGTCGTAACCTTGCAGTAATTATTGAATGTGCTGCAATGAATAATAGACAAAAGAAAATGGGCTACAACGCTGCTCGTGAGCTTCTTCATCATCTTGGTATGGATGAGGGTTATGAGCCAAACTCAAAAGAAATTGACATTTGGCAAAACTATTAATTTTTTAGAAAGAGGGTATTTGAGTGTATAATGAAATCGCATTATTTGCTGAAAATTGTGGTGCTGAAGTAATTAAAGATGCACCTATGAAAAAATATACAAGTTTTAAATGCGGTGGTAATGCAAGTGTTCTCATTATACCTAATTCTATTGATTGCCTCAAAAAAGTAATTGAGTTTTGTTATTCGAAAAACGAAAGTCCGTTGATTATTGGTAACGGCTCAAATCTACTTGTTACTGACAAAGGCATTAATGGTGTTATTATAAAAATTAGTTCACAGATATCTAAAATTAAATTGCTTGATGAAACTACAATCTACTGTGAAGCAGGTGCATCATTAAAATCACTTTGTATGTTTGCACTTGAAAATGAACTTTCAGGTTTAGAATTTGCTTTTGGTATTCCTGGTACTCTTGGTGGCGCAGTTTATATGAATGCGGGTGCTTATGGTGGCGAAATGAAAGATGTTCTTGTCAGCGTTACTCATATTGATTTGAATGGTCATATAGGTGAGTTGTCACAAGACGATTTGAATCTAAGATATCGTGGTAGCGCTTATAACGATAATAATTACACAATAGTTTCAGCGGTTATGAAACTAAAAAAGGCAAATAAAGCTGAAATTAAATCGGCAATGGATGATAAACTCCAAAGAAGAAAAGATAAACAACCACTTGAATATCCAAGTGCAGGTAGTACATTTAAGCGTCCTGTTGGGTATTTTGCAGGGGCACTTATTGAAGAAAGTGGACTTAAAGGATATACAGTTGGTGGTGCTCAGGTTAGTGAAAAGCACGCAGGTTTTGTAATAAATAAAGATAATGCAACATCAACCGATGTTATAAATCTTATTCACGACGTTCAAAAAATTGTTTATGAAAAGCATGGCGTAATGCTTGAGACTGAAGTTAAAATTATAGGGGAGTAAGGAGGAGTAAAAATGCAACTTGTTATTGTAACAGGTATGTCAGGCGCAGGTAAATCAAGAGTTATTGACAATCTTGAAGATATTGGTTTTTTCTGCGTTGATAATATGACTCCAAAGCTTATTCCTACATTTGTTCAACTTTTAAATGACTCTGCTGAAGTTCGTGAAAAGGTTGCAATTGTTGCTGATATTCGTCTTGGCGGTTCATTTTCACATCTTTTTAATGCTCTTGAAGAGTTAAAAACAATGGACTGTAGCTGTAAAGTTCTTTTCATTGATGCCGATAACGATGTTATTTTAAGACGATATCAAGAAACTCGTAGAAAGCATCCTCTTTTGAAATATAGTGAGTCGCAAAGCTTACAAGAAATTATTTTAAAAGAGCGAGAAATTCTTAAAAAAGCAAGAAATATTGCGGATTATGTAATTGACACATCCTTAATATCTCCTGCACAATTAAAAGAACGTATTTCAAAATTATTTGTAGATGATATTTCGTCAACGTTAAAAGTTAGTGTTGTTTCTTTTGGATTTAAATATGGCACTCCTAAAGATTCGGATTTGGTTTTTGATGTGCGTTGTCTTCCAAATCCATTTTATGTACCTGAGTTAAAGCAGCATACAGGTCTTGAAGCACCTGTTCGTGATTATGTTATGAGTTTTAAAGAAGCACAAGATTTAGAACCAAAACTTCTAGATTTAATCAATTACTTGGTTCCACTTTATAGAACTGAGGGCAAGAGCCATTTAACAATTTCCGTTGGTTGTACTGGCGGAAAACACCGCTCAGTAGTTTTTGCGGAAATTCTTTATAAATCAATTAAAGAAAAAGGTTTTAACGTTGCGGTTTATCATAGAGATATTACAAGATAAGGGAATTTTAATATGTCATTTTCAGCAAATGTAAAAAATGAAATATTAAGTGAAGAGTTTGAAAATGAGTGTTGCCGTCATGCTTTTGCATACGGAATGATGCTATTTTCAAGAGCATTTTCAACATACGATATGTCAATTCTCACTGAAAACAGTGGAATTGCCGAAAAATATCTTGAACTTATGAAACTAGTTTGTAAGGTTAATCCTAAACTTGTTAAAACTGAAGCGGGTAAGTTTAAGGTTGAAGTTACAACTAAAGATGAAAGATGCAAGGTTCTTGAAACTTTTGGTTATGATAAAAAAAATGGTGCATCTAGACTTAACTGGGCAAACTTATCTGATGAATGTTGTAAGAACGCTTTTTTAAAAGGTGTTTTTCTAACTTGCGGTACAGTTAACGACCCAAATAAAAGTTATCATTTAGAATTTGTTGTTCCATATCTTAATTTAAGTAAAGATTTAAAACTTTTTATAAACGATTATGACCAACTGTCAGTTCGACCTAAAAGTATTGTTAGAAATTCTAACCATGTTATTTATTTTAAAGACAGTGAAGCTATCGAAGACTTGTTAACTGTTATGGGTGCGGTCAACTCTTCGTTAGAGGTTATGGGCGTGAAAATGTATAAGGATATGCGCAACAATGTTAATAGAAAACTTAACTTTGAAAATGCGAATTTAGACAAAACAATAGATGCATCTTCAAAGCAAATTGAGGCAATTATACATATAAAAAACACGGTCGGACTTTCATATCTTTCTAATGAACTTCGTGAAGTAGCGGAATTGCGTTATGAAAATCCAGATATGTCTTTGCGTGAATTAGGAAGTAAAATAAGCACACCAATTTCACGCTCAGGTGTAAATCATAGACTTGCAAAAATTTGCAGTATAGCTAAGCAAATAAAGTAATTACGGATTTGTAGGGTGAAAAAGATGAGAAAAGCAGAAGATTTTTTAATTTCATTTGAAACATCAAAATATGGTAACAAGGACGAAAATAAATCTTGGAGATTTATATACGACTGGCTTGATTCTCTAATTTACGCAATAATTCTTATTTTAATTGTATTTGCGTTTTTATTTAGAATTGTAGGTGTTAGTGGTAATTCTATGAATCCAACTTTGTTGTCAGGCGATTGGCTTACAGTTAAAGCAGTTACTAAGGAAATTAAAGCAGGTGACATAGTTGTTTTTGTTAAAGATGATGACCCACTTAAAGAGCCACTTGTTAAGCGTGTTATTGCTAAAGGTGGAGATACAATTCATATTGATTTTATTGAAGGTACAATTACTGTAAATGGTATAACATTGTATGAACCGTATGTTGCAGAAAAAATTGAAATTATGGGCGATTTTGTTTATCCATTAGAGGTGCCTGAAGGTCATCTCTTTGTAATGGGTGACAATAGAAACGATTCTCTTGATAGCCGTTTTGAAACTATCGGCTTTATTGATGAACGTTGTGTTATAGGCGTTGTAAACGCAAAAATTTATCCTTTTGGTGATTGGAATATTTATGATGGAAAAGAAGAAACAACAACGACTGGAAACGATATATGAAATTTCATCAATTATACTGACTGCTATTTTGGTGGTCGGTATAATATTTACATTTATTTTTAAGATTTCAGTTGTTTCAGGCGAATCAATGGAAAACACATTAAGTCATGGTGATAATTTAATAATAAGTGCAATTACAACTAATGTGAAACAGGGCGATGTTGTCGTAGTTTCGCAACCAAATGGTTATGAAAAAGTTCTAATTAAAAGAGTTATTGCTGTTGGTGGACAAACGGTTTCATTTGATACGGAAACAGGTAAAACAATAGTAGATGGTATTAAAATTGATGAACCATATGTTAAAGAAAATATCAACTTTACTTATTCTATGATGAAAAAATTTGTTGTACCTTATGGTAGTGTTTTTGTTATGGGTGATAATCGTAATAATTCAGCTGATAGTCGTGATTCAACTATTGGTATGATAGATGAAGATTATATTGTTGGTAAAGTTGTATACAAGTTTGGTGATAGCAAGTTGTTTGAAAAGGAGACCCAAAATGGCTGATAATCAAAAGCAAATTGTTCAATGGTTTCCTGGACACATGGCAAAAACTCGCCGTCTTATTAAAGAAAGTTTATCACTGGTTGATGGTGTTACTGAAATCATTGATGCAAGAATTCCATATAGCAGTTCAAATCCTGAACTTGAGGAATTAATCAATAATAAGCCAAGAATTGTTTTGCTAAATAAATGTGATTTGGCAGATAAAAATACAACAAATCAGTGGATTGAATTTTACAAGAAAAAGGGTATAACAGCTATTCCTGTTGATTGTAGAACAGGCAAGGGACTAAACAACTATATTGTTGCTGTTCGTGAGGTTCTTAAAGATGTCATTAAAAAGAATGAAGATAGGGGAATGCCAGGTAAAGCTTTACGCATTATGGTTGTAGGTATTCCAAATACTGGTAAATCTTCATTTATTAATAGAATGGCGGGGGCGGCAAAAGCGAAGGTTGCTGATAAAGCAGGCGTTACAAGACATAATCAATGGTTTAACATTGGTAATGGTATAGAATTGCTTGATACTCCTGGTGTATTATGGCCTAAGTTCGACGACCCGCAAGTAGGTGATAGACTTGCGTTTATCGGTTCAGTAAAGGATGAAATTCTTGACGCTGAAACTCTTGCAATTAGACTGTTAGAAGTTATGAAGAATAATTATCCTAATAGACTCGCTGAACGATATAAAATTACGGACTTTGCCGACAAAGAAGCATGGAAAGTTCTTGAGATTATTGGTAAAAAACGCGGTATGATGATTAAAGGCGGAGAAATTGATTATGAAAGAGCGTCGGTAATGTTGCTTGATGAATACCGTGGTGGTAAACTAGGTACAATTTCTCTTGAAAAACCGGAGTAAAATATGGATTATTTATTTGAACAAAATGCATTAAATGCAGGATATAAAGTTGTTTGCGGTATTGATGAGGCAGGCCGTGGACCATTAGCGGGACCAGTGCACGCTGCTGCTGTAATTTTACCGTTAGGGCTTGAAATTGAAGGGCTAAATGACTCTAAAAAAATAAGTGAAAAAAAGCGTGAACAACTTTTTGATATAATTTGTGAGAAAGCTATTGACTATTCAATTGGTGTTGCAACTGAAAAAGAAATTGATGAAATTAACATTCTTAACGCAACATTTCTTGCAATGCATAGGGCGGTTGAAGGGCTTAAAGTACGCCCTGATTATGCTTTGATTGATGGAAATCAATATCCTAAAATACCTTTTGTTACTGAAGAAACAGTTGTAAAAGGGGATGCTAAAAGTATGTCTATTGCTGCTGCATCAATTCTTGCAAAAGTTAGTCGTGACCGTTTTATGCTTCAACAAACTAAAGTGTATCCACAATATGAATTTGAAAAGCATAAGGGCTATGGCACAAAACTTCACTATGAAAAGATTCGTGAATATGGTCCATCTCCAATACATAGAATGTCATTTTTAAAGAAATTTTATGGTGAAAAATAATGGATTCAAAAATGTTGGGTGGCTATGGTGAAATCATAGCATCAAGATATCTTCGCAAACACGGATACTTTATTGTTTCAGCAAACTATTCTTGTAGGTTGGGCGAAATTGACTTAATTGCCGAGGATAAAAAATATATATGCTTTGTTGAAGTCAAAACACGAAGTGAAAATATGAAATATGCACCATCTGATGCGGTAGATATAGCGAAACGAACTAAAATTATTGCAACATCTCAATTCTTTTTGAAAGACTATAAATTAAATAGACAGCCGCGTTATGATATTATTGAAGTGTATTTTGAAAATGGCGAGCCATCAAGGGTGAATCACATTGAAAATGCCTTTGATTCTAATGCAAAGTAATTGTTGAAAAACAGTTTTATATATGATAAAATACCACACGAAAAGGAAGTGTTACTTATGTTTTATACAAGTACAAGAGACAAGTCTGTAAAGGTTACAGCAGCTGAAGCAATTGCTAAAGGCATTTCTTCAGAAGGAGGACTTTTTGTTCCAACTGAAATACCACAAATTACTCTTGAGTTTATAGAAAAACTTATACCAATGAGTTATATTGAAAGAGCAAAAGAAGTTTTAAGACTTTACCTTACTGATTTTACTGAAAATGAGCTTTCAATGTGTGTTGAGGGCGCCTATAAAGCTGGAAAATTTAGTTCGGATAAAGTTGCACCATTATTCAAACTTTCTAATACAGCAAATGTGCTTGAATTATGGCGTGGTCCTACTTGTGCATTTAAGGATATGGCACTTCAACTTCTTCCATATCTTCTTACAGTTTCTGCAAATAAAACAGTTAAAGATACTGAAATTGTAATTCTTGTTGCAACTTCAGGTGACACAGGTAAAGCGGCACTTGAAGGTTTTGCGGATGTTCCTAATACAAAAATTCTTGTTTTCTATCCGGTTGATGGCGTTAGCCCAATGCAAAAACTTCAAATGACTACTCAAGAGGGTAGCAATGTAAGTGTTTGTGCTATTGAAGGTAACTTTGACGATGCTCAATCAGGTGTTAAGAAAATCTTTACTGACAAAGATATTGAAAAGAAATTCAAAGAAAATGGACTTGCATTCTCATCGGCTAACTCAATTAACTGGGGACGTCTCGTTCCACAAATTGTTTACTATGTATCGGCATATTGCGATATGATTCAAAATGGTGAACTTAAAAATGGCGAAGAGATGAATGTAGTTGTTCCTACAGGTAACTTCGGTAATATTCTTGCTGCTTATTACGCAAAGAGAATGGGAGTGCCTGTGAAAACTCTTATTTGCGCTTCAAATGCAAACAATGTTCTTACCGATTTCTTAACAAGCGGTACTTATGATAAGAATAGAAGTTTCTATTGCACAACATCACCGTCTATGGATATCCTTATTTCAAGTAATCTTGAAAGACTTCTTTTCCACCTTTGCGGAGAAAATGATGTGCAGGTAGCTGAATGGATGTCATCTCTTAATAATGATGGTAAATACACCGTTTCAGTTGAGGTTGCCGACAAAGTTAAAGCATTGTTTGCAGCAGGATGCTGTGATGATGAAGAAACTAAAGAGACAATTGGTAAAGTATTTGCTGATAAAAATTATCTTTGTGACACACATACTGCAGTTGCAGTTAAAGTTTATGATGATTATGTAGCAAGTACTGGTGATAAAACACCTACGGTTATTGCATCAACTGCAAATCCATACAAATTCTCTTCAAGTGTACTTTCAGCAATTACCGATGAAGTTGAAGCTGATAATGAATTTGATATGGTTGAAGAATTATTTGCAAAATCTAATGAACCAGTTCCACCACAACTTGCTACTCTTAAAGGTAAAACACCTCGTTTTACTGGAGTTGCCAAAAAAGAAGATATGAAGCAAGTAGTGTTTAATATGTTGGGAATATAGACCTATAATGACTAATGCGGAAGCTGTTTTGCTTATTGGCTTCCGCATTTGAGTTTAATTATTCTACGTCTTTTGTGTTAAGCTTGAAAGTAGCACATCTTGTATCATCGCAAGAACATGCACTATGTGTACCAACCTTGATACCATCTGCTGTGCAATTCATATGACCGTCATTAAAAATGCAATGACA
The DNA here is from genome assembly GCA_045611635.1 of Candidatus Fimenecus sp. Taxonomy (GTDB): domain Bacteria; phylum Bacillota; class Clostridia; order Oscillospirales; family Acutalibacteraceae; genus Fimenecus. The sequence goes on from JAZKXL010000096.1 coordinate 11,473, forward strand.
AGCATCGCAAGTTATATTTCTATTCTTATCCATTTTTTCTTCCTCCTTTCAATTTTATTTTTTGAAAGATAGGCGTTATTATTCACAGGAGTTTTTGTTATGTCAATTTATGCAATTGGTGATACTCATTTATCGTTTTCAGTTGATAAGCCCATGGATATTTTCAAGGGCTGGGATGATTATGCCAAAAGACTTCAAAATAATTGGCAAAATTTAATTACAAATGAAGACACCGTAATTATAAATGGTGATATTTCGTGGGCAATGGGCTTGGAAGAAGCTGAGAAAGATTTAGAATTTCTCAACAACTTGAATGGTACAAAGATAATTTCAAAGGGTAATCACGATTACTGGTGGAATACAATTACTAAAATGGAAAATTTTTGTGAACAAAAAGGTTTTAATACTATTAAATTTTTGCACAACAATGCATATAAAATAGGGGATGTTTCAATAGCGGGTACTCGTGGTTGGTTTTTTGATGCTGAAAGTGAAAATGTTGATAAGGTTATGGCACGTGAGTGCGCAAGACTTCAACGCTCTATTGATGAGGCAAAAAAATTAGGTGGTGAAGTAGTTGCGTTTTTACACTATCCACCTGTTAGCGCAGCAAAAGTGTGTGAACCTATTTTGAATGTGCTTAAGGAGAATGAAATATCGAGATGCTATTATGGACATCTTCATGGTGGTGCAATTAATGGTGCTATAAACGGTGATTTTGAAGGTATAAAATTTAAATTAGTTTCAGCCGACTATTTGAATTTTACTCCACTGTTTATAAATAAATGAGAAAAACAGTGATTTTCAGTATTATTTTACTTGTTTTTTAAATAAAAAATTTTGGAAAATATTGTATTTGTTATAATTATATGGTATAATATCGTGAATATTGCGGTATGAAAAATACGGTAAACAATAATATTCGGGAGGAATATTTTAATGTTAAAATCAACAAACAATGTAGAAAAGAATGTCTACGAACTTGAAATCTCTATTGACGGTGCAACTTTTGAGGCAGCAATTCAAAAAGCATACCTTAAAGTTAGAAAAGACATCACAATCAACGGTTTCAGAAAAGGTAAAGCTCCAAGAGCTTTTATTGAAAAGATTTACGGTGAAGGTGTTTTCTATGAAGACGCACTTGAACTTGTTTATCCTGAAGCAGTTAGTGAAGCAATCGTTGAATCAAAACTTGAGGTTGTTGGTTCACCTTATGACCTTGAAGTTCCTGAAATTTCAAAAGATGGTGTAGTATTAAAGCTTAAAGTAGCAGTTAAACCTGAAGTTGAACTTGGCAAATATAAAGGCCTTAAAGCAACAAGACCTTCATGTAAGGTTTCAGCTGATGAAGTTAAAGCTGAACTTGCAAAAATGCAAGAACAAAACTCAAGAATGGTTAGCGTTGACAATAGAGCTGTTAAGAAGAATGACACAGCAGTTATCGATTTTGAAGGATTTGTTGACGGCGTTGCGTTCGATGGCGGTAAAGCTGAAATGTATGAACTTGTTATTGGTAGTGGTTCATTTATTCCAGGTTTTGAAGACCAAATTATCGGTCATAAAGTTGGTGAAGAATTTGACGTAAAAGTTACATTCCCAGCTGAATATCAAGAAAACCTTGCATCAAAAGATGCTGTGTTTAAGATTAAACTTCACGAAATCAAGGTTAAAGAGTTACCAGTACTTGATGATGAATTTGTTAAAGATGTTAGTGAATTTGATACTCTTGACGAGCTTAAGAAGAGCGTTAAATCTCAACTTGAAGCAGCTAAAAAGGCAGATGCTGACAATAAGATTGCAAACGACCTTGTTGATGAGGTTGTAAAGGGTATGAAGGTTGATATCCCTGCACAAATGATTGAAGCAGAAATTGATAATATTGTTGATGAATTCAACTATAGACTTCAGTCACAAGGTCTTGACCTCAACACATACCTTTCATATACAGGCATGGAAATGGCTGCATTTAGAGATGGATACAAAGAAAATGCTGAAGAACGTGTTAAAATTAATCTTGCTATTGAAGCAGTTGCAAAAGCAGAAGGTATTGAAGCAACTGAAGATGAGATTAATGCTGAATACGAAACACTTTCAAAACAATATGCAGTTGATGTTGATACAGTTAAGAAGGCGATTCCTGAAGATTCAATTATTAGCAGCATTAAATCAAGAAAAGCAGTTGATTTTGTAAGAGATAATGCTACAATCGCTGAAGAAAAAGCAACAAAGAAGACTGCTGAAAAGAAAGAAGTAGCTGAAAAAGCACCTGCAAAGAAATCAGCAGCAAAGAAAGAAACAGCTGAAAAGAAAGAAACAGCTGAAAAGAAACCTGCTGCAAAAAAGACAACAAAGAAAAAAGCAGACGCTGAATAATCTATCATAAAATTTATAGTATAAGCACTGAAGAATTGTCCAATAATCAAAGGGCAATTCTTTAATGCTTTTTCAAAGTTATTGATTGGAGGTTATATTATGGCACTTGTACCATATGTTGTTGAACAAACAAATAGAGGGGAAAGACAGTACGATAAGTCGGAAGGCCAAG
>JAZKXL010000097.1:0-18665 GCA_045611635.1 Candidatus Fimenecus sp.
AACGGCGACGTTGTATTTATTGAAAAGCTTGACGTAGAAGCAGATGCAGAGATTACTTTTGACAAGGTTCTCGCAGTTGGTTCAGAAGACGGACTTAAAGCAGGTGCACCTTATGTTGACGGTGCAACAGTAACTGCAAAAGTTCTCAAAAATGGTAAAGGTAAGAAAATCACAGTATTTACTTACAAACCAAAGAAGAACGAAAAGCGTAAGAAGGGTCATCGTCAACCATACACTAAGGTTGAGATTACCGGCATTAACGCATAATGACAACAGCAAAATTTCTGTTTTCGGGTGAAACAGTAGTTTCTTTTGAGTTAAGTGGTCACAGTGGCGCAGGGGATGCGGGCACCGACATTGTTTGCAGTGCAATATCTTCAGCGGTATATATGGCGGCTAACACAATAATTGAAATTATGAAGTTAAATCCACAAACAGTAGTCCGTGACGGGTATTTAAAAGTTCAAATGAATTTAGATGATGCCCGCAAATCGAAAGTGATTACTGACGGCTTATACTTACATTTAAGTGAGTTACAAGGTCAGTATCCCAACAACTTGAAACTTGAAAGAGGTGTTTTTGATGCTTAAAATCAATATTCAGTTATTTGCTCATAAAAAAGGTATGGGTTCAACAAAGAACGGCCGTGACTCAGAGTCAAAGCGTCTTGGTGTTAAAAGAGCAGATGGTCAATTTGTTCTTGCAGGTAACATCCTTGTTAAACAACGTGGTACTCACATCCACCCAGGTAACAACGTAGGTCGTGGTTCTGATGACTCTCTCTTCGCACTTATCGACGGTAAAGTTAAGTTCGAAAGAATGGGCAAAGACAGAAAAAAGGTAAGCGTTTATCCTGTTGAGCAGTAATTTTTAACTACTGAAATTCCCATCACTACGGTGGTGGGAATATTTTTTTGAGGTATTATATGAAAACATTTAATAAAAGTACAAAACTTGATAATGTTTGTTATGACATTCGTGGTCCTGTAATGGACGAAGCTGTCAAAATGGAATCTGAAGGGCAGCGAATTCTCAAACTCAATATTGGCAACCCTGCACCATTCGGCTTTACTGCACCTGATGAAGTAATTCGTGATATGATGTATAATCTTCGTGAGTGTGAAGGTTATTCAGACTCAAAGGGTATGTTTAGTGCAAGAAAATCAATTATGCAATATTGTCAGCTTAAAGGCATTAAAGGTGTTGATATTGGCGATATCTATTTAGGCAATGGTGTTAGCGAATTGATTACAATGGCAATGCAAGGTCTTTTAGATAATGGCGACGAAATTCTTGTGCCATCACCTGACTACCCGCTTTGGACTGCATCTGTAACTTTGGCAGGTGGTAATGCTGTGCACTATATGTGTGACGAGCAAAACGAGTGGAATCCTGATATTGATGACATTAAAAAGAAAATTACACCTAACACAAAGGGTATTGTTATAATCAATCCAAACAACCCTACAGGTGCTTTATATAGTGATGAAATTCTTAAAGAAATCGTTGAAATTGCCCGTCAAAATGAATTAATTTTATTTGCTGATGAAATTTATGATAGACTTGTTATGGATGGTCTTACACATACAGCACTTGCTTCTTTAGCACCTGATGTGCCTTGCGTTAGTTTTAACGGACTTTCAAAGTCACATCGTGTTGCAGGCTTCCGTGTGGGCTGGATGGTAATAAGTGGTGACAAAAAGAAGATTAAGGGTTATATAGAAGGTCTTAACCTTCTTTCATCTATGCGACTTTGCTCAAATGTGCCTGCACAAAGTATTGTGCAAACTGCACTTGGTGGAATTCAAAGTGTTGATGAGCTTCTTTTACCTGGTGGTAGAATTTATGAGCAAAGAGAATTTGTATATAATGCACTTTGCGAAATTGACGGAGTTTCAGTTGTTAAACCAAAAGCTGCATTCTACATCTTCCCAAAACTTGACACAAAAAAATTCAACCTTCACGACGACGAAAAACTTGTCCTTGATTTCTTAAAGGCGAAAAAAGTTCTTCTTATGCACGGTAAGGGCTTTAACTACCCAACACCTGACCATTTAAGAATTGTTTATTTGCCAAGAAGACGAGTTCTTGGTGAAGCTATGACTGCGTTTAAAGATTTCTTAAGTGATTACAAACAGTAAAATAATATAATAGGGCGGGGTATTGACCTCGCCTTTTTATTTTTCACTTATTCAATATTTACACCCGTATAATAATGCTTTAAAATCTCGCTATATGTAAATCCTTGCCGTGCCATATAATCAGCACCATATTGGCTCATTCCAACACCGTGACCATAGCCACAAACAGTAAAAGTGAAGCTGTTATCTTCATATTTTACTGTAAATGTACTGCTTTTAAGCCCGAAAAGTGTGCGGATTTCAGTGCCTTTAAATTCCTTCCCACCAATAACTATTTTGCTCACCATACCTGTAGGGGTGTTGGTGATTTTTTCTATCCATTTTTCAGGATTTTCACTTGTTTTTGCACCTTTTTTAGATACCTTTTTCATAAATTCTTCACTTGTGAAAGTTGCTTTTGAATGGTAAGCAGGTGAAAGTTTGTCACTAACGCTTTGTACTGATACAAGATAAGGATAATTTCCACCCCAAACATCACTTGCATTTTCAGTTTGTCCGTTAGAAATAGCATGAAAAATTGCGTTAATGGGCTTGTTATCGTAGGTGATAGTTACATTCAATACCTCATCAACACATTTTGCAATTTTTTTGTAATACTCAGTGTAGTTTTCACCCCATTTTTCCTTTTGCTCATCTTCAGTCAAAAAACCTTGATGAGAGGCGGGATTGTCAGTGATATCAGCACCCTTTAAGTCGTCGTTTTTATGTAATTTTGTGTACTCAAGCTTAGTGTGTGCTGCAACAACTTGCGCTTTTATTGCTTCCTCATGAAAAGCGGGATTTACCTCTTCAGCAACTACTCCAATAAGATACTCCTTAAGGTCTATTTCGGTAATATTCTTACTGCTTGCATTCATAACCTTTACGGTAGAATATTCTTTTTCATTTTTTACTGTGTTTGGTGTAGTATCAACTGTTTCTTTCCCTAAAAATTCTCTTGATATTACATCAGTTGCCTTTTCAACTGACAACAGGGGGAATAATATCATAGCAAGTGAAAGAAAAAAGCAAATAAGAGTGTAACTTTTCATATTTTATGGCTCCCTTTTTATTGACTTTAACGCTTAATTGTATTAAAATATATGATGTATAATTATATATATTGGATAACTAGCGAAATTTTCTAACAAGGAGGTAATTTTATGTCAGAATATATTTCAAGTATCTCCAATGAAGCTCTTTCAACATTATGCGAAGAGCTTCGCAAAAATAACCATATTAACCCTGATTATTATCAAAGATTTGACGTAAAGCGTGGACTTCGTAATGCAGACGGTACAGGTGTGCTTGCAGGTCTTACTCGTGTATGCTCAGTTGAAGGTTATTATATGGATGACGGTGAAAAAGTGCCAAAACACGGTCGCCTTATTTACCGTGGTATCAATATGACCGATATTGTAGAAAACTGTGAAAAAGAAAACCGTTTCGGTTATGAAGAAGTTGTTTGGCTTTTAATGTTTGGTGCACTTCCAACAAAAGAACAATTAGCAAACTTTACACAAGTTCTTGCAACTTGTCGTGAGTTACCTGAAGATTTTGTTGAAGATATGATTATGAAAGCACCGTCACAAGATATTATGAACAAAGCGGCTCGCAGTGTGCTTGCACTTTATTCATACGACCCAAATCCTGATGATATTTCACCTGAAAATGTGCTTCGCCAGTCAGTTCAACTTATTGCACAGTTACCAACAATTATGACTGCCGCATATCAGGTAAAGCGTCGTGCTTATGACAAAAAGAGTATGTTCTTCCATCCTAATAAAAAAGAGTTAGGCACAGCTGAAAGTATTCTTCGTTCAATTCGTCCTGACAAATTCTTTACTGATGAAGAAGCAAAGCTTTTAGATATTTGTATGATTATTCATGCCGAGCACGGTGGCGGTAACAACTCAACATTTACAACTCGTTGTATCACATCAAGTGGTACTGATACATATTCAGCAATAGCAGCGGGTATCGGCTCACTTAAAGGACCACGTCACGGTGGTGCAAATATTGCAGTTTACAAAATGCTTGAAGATATTAAAGACCACGTAAGTGATATTACTGATGAAGGTCAAGTTGCTGACTATCTTGTTAAAATTATGAATAAAGAAGCAGGTGACAGGAGCGGTCTTATTTATGGTATGGGACACGCGGTTTATACACTTTCTGACCCTCGTGCTGAAATTCTTCGTCGCTATGCTGATAAATTCTCAAAAGAACAGGGTAGAGAAGATGAATTCAAGCTTTTAAACCTTGTTGAAACTCTTACACCTGAACTTTTTGCAAAATATAAAGGTAACAACAAGAAAATTTGCGCAAACGTAGACCTTTATTCAGGCCTTGTTTATGATATGCTTGGAATTCCTAAAGAGTTATTTACACCTATCTTTATGGCTGCACGTTCAGCAGGTTGGGCGGCACACCGTATTGAAGAACTTACAACAGGTGGTAGAATTATTCGTCCTGCATATAAAAATGCAACTATTCCACGTGCGTATATTCCTATGGCTGATAGAATTTTGCGTACTGATGGTGTACAAAAAGAGTATATTCCTATTGAGGAAAGGTAAGAAAAACTATGAAAATTACAGGGAAGTACGAAACAATAAATCCATTATATTCACTTTATGTGACTTTTGGACTTTTAGTGGTAGCAATACCATTTAGAATGTATCAACATCTCAATATTCTTGAACCAGCAACAGGTTTTTATAAGGTTGTTGACTGGTCAGTTTATCTTATGTATGGTTTGAGCATTCTTGCAATAGTAATACCATATTTGCTTACAACCCTTGCAAAGAATGTTCCTGCATCAAAGTCACCATTTAGAAAGAACAAATTCTTAGCACTTGCATCATTTATTTTTGCAAGCGGAATAATTTTAGATGTTGTAGTGTCACTTTCAAAATTCTTTATTACTGCAAAAGAAGTTACAACACAAGGATTTACAATTTTTGGCACAATTGACCAAGCACAAGCTCCGCTTTTAATTGAGAGTGTTTTTGGTGTATTTGCAGCAATTTATATAATTATTTTTGGCATTTCTTTTATTGATGGCAGAACAACATATGCGCAATATAAGTTTTTAGCGCTTTCTCCACTTTTTTGGGCAATGAGTAGAATAGTTGTCCGCTTTATGAGAAAAATAGCATATATAAATGTTTCCGACTTAATGTTAGAACTTTTTGCAATTATGTTTATGATGATTTTCTTGCTCTCTTTTGCACGAATTTGTGCAGGTCTTGTAAATAACAAAGCAATGAGAACATTATTTGCATCAGGTTTTGTTGCAATATTCTTTTGCTTAGTTGCAAATATTCCTCGACTTTTAATTATGCTTACAGGTAATGGAAGAACATTGGCAAATGAATATTCATTTGCACTTTGCGATTTCGGATTTGCACTTTTTGCCCTTGCATATATAGTTAATACAGTTATGTGTGCAAAAGAAAATGACAGTTTAGAGCTTGTAAGCCAAGAAAAAGAAGCCCAAAATCAAATGGAAACTGATGATAATTTTCTTTCGGAGTAATATAAATGCAATTATTTTTTAGTAATGTTTTAACAGCGTTTACGCAGGTTGTAATACTTTTTCTTGTTGCTATGGTTGGTCTTGTTTGTCACAAAACAGGCATTTATACTGAAAAAGCGTCACGTCTTACAACAAATTTGCTTTTTTATATTGTAGCTCCTGCCATTATAATCCGTTCATTCTTAGGAATGGAATTTAGTCGTGACACCTTGGGCGGACTTGTTAAAGCCCTTGTTGGCGGTATTTTCTTTCATGTTGTTGGAATGATTTTTACCAAAATCCTTTTTAATAAGAGTGATAAAGACACAGCTTGTATTTTCAAATATGCTTGTTGTTATGGTAATGTTGGTTATATGGCATTGCCACTCGCTCAGGCAGTGTTAGGTGATGAGGGTATTTTTTACGGCTCAGTAATTTTAGTACCTTTTAATATTCTTTCATTTACTCACGGTGTGAGTTTAATGCAAAAAAAAGATGAAAATGAAAAGTTCAACTTTAAAAAGTTGCTTATAAATCCTGGCGTTATAGGTGTAGCAGTCGGTTTGCCACTTTTCTTGTTGCAAATTAAGTTGCCTGAAGTAATTTATGCACCTGTTTCATACCTTGCGGACCTTAATACACCACTTGCAATGGTAATGTTTGGCACATATCTTGCAGCGGCAGACTGGAAAACAATTTTTTCAGACAAAAGAATTTTCGTTTCAGCCCTTGTAAAGATTGTTTTAGTGCCACTTATTACTGTGGGTGCTCTTAAACTTATGGGCTTTGGTGGCACATTGTTAGTTGCTTGTGTGTTAAGCGCATCAGCACCAACTGCAAGTAATACAGTTATGTTTGCGGCAAAATATGACCGTGATACAGGACTTGCGTCAAAGGTAACGTCTTTTATTAGTGTGCTTTCAATTCTTACAATGCCAATTATGATTGCCATAGCACAATCAATACAATAAATATTAAATAGGGGAAAAGCTTCTATATGATGAATGAAAATTCAAAATTTAATAAGCTCAGCAGTGAGGTAGTTTTGTCTGTTGAGCAAGGCGCTTTCCCACATGGAGTGTTAGTTGAATGTCAAAATGAAAGTGATGGCGTTGACTTTGCACGTTTTATTGCAAATTGCCTTGTGTGTAGCGGTAGTAATAAACCTTGTACAGTGTGTAATGATTGCAATAAAGCACAAAAAAACATACATCCTGACATTTTTGAAACTGATGGTATAATTAAAAGTAAAAGCAAAGTTTTTGCAGTCGATTCAGTTCGTCAAATTCGTGATGATGCTTACATTGTGCCTAACGAGAGTGACCGTAAGGTTTACATATTAAAAAATGCTCAAAATATGAATGACCAGGCACAAAATGCAATTCTTAAAATTCTTGAAGAGCCACCAAGTTACGTGTTTTTTATAATTGTAACCACTTCAAGAAGCACAATGCTTGAAACGGTGCTTTCTCGTGTGCAAACATACTCACTTTTAAGTGAAGAAGAGAAAGTTACCGAAAAAGAAATAAATGCAGTGCAAAATTTTGTAGGGGCGCTTCTTAACGTGAACGAATTAGCCCTTATGGAGCAAACTGCCGTGTTCCAAAAAAACAATCAGTTTGCAAAGCGTATTTTAGAATTACTTTCAGAAGTCTTTCGTGATGCACTTGTCCGCAAAAGCGGTTATGTGCGAAATGTAAGATTTCAAGAAGAAGTTGAAAAACTTCAAAAATCATTAACCGCAAAAGCACTTTTACAGTTAGTTGCGGTGTGTGATGAGTTAATTGACTCAATCAATAGAAATTGTAATAATAATTTGCTTGTTGTTAGAATGTGTTATGAATTCAAACGAGCAATTGGTAGATAAATTTAGGTGATAAAATGATAGAAACAGTTGGTATAAGATTTAAAGAAGGCGGAAAAATCTATGATTTTGATGCTGATGGTAAACAATTCAATAAAGGTGATTATGCCATAGTTGAAACTGTACGCGGTATGGAGTGTGGCTTAGTTGCCAAGGCAAACCACAGTACAAATGAAGACGATATTACAAAGCCGTTAAAAAAAGTAATCCGCGTTGCAACAGAAGAAGACGTTAAAAATCTTGCCGAAAATAAAGAAAAAGAAAAAGAGGCATTTAAGATTTGTGAAGAAAAAATTCAAGCACACGAGCTTGATATGAATCTTGTTGACGTGGAATATACCTTTGACCGTAGTAAGTTGCTTTTCTATTTTACTGCTGATGGACGTGTTGACTTCCGTGAACTTGTAAAGGATTTAGCAGCTGCGTTTAGAACAAGAATTGAACTTCGTCAAATTGGTGTTCGTGATGAATCTCGTATGGTAGGCGGATTTGGTATTTGTGGCAGACCATTTTGCTGTAATACTTTCTTAAACGATTTTCAACCTGTATCAATAAAAATGGCAAAAGAGCAAGGTCTTTCACTTAATCCAACAAAAATTAGTGGTACTTGTGGTCGCCTTATGTGTTGCCTTAAATATGAGCAAGATACTTATGAGCATTTGCTTCGTGTTACACCAAAGGTAGGCGCTATTGTTGATACACCTGACGGTAAGGGTAAAGTTATTGAAAATAACCTTATTACAGGAATGTTAAAGGTAACATTAGACCGCCGTCCTGATGCTGCACCTGCTGTGTTCCATCGTCATAGTGTGAAAATCCTTAAAGATGCATATATTAAAGTTGAAAAAGAAGAATTAGAAGCACTTAAAGGAATTGAATAATTTAGTACTTGATTTTTGAATTTTATGTGTTACAATGTAAATATACCAATAAAGGGAGGGTACACAACCATGGCATACAAAATTACTGATGATTGCATTTCATGTGGTGCTTGCGCAGCTGATTGTCCAGTAGAAGCTATTTCTGAAGGAGATGGCATCTATGTAATCGACGCTGACACATGTATCGATTGTGGTGCTTGTGCAGACAGCTGTCCAGTTTCAGCTCCAGTTGCTGACTAATTTTAATTAATAAAAAAGACCGTTGAGAAAACTCAACGGTCTTTTTTTGTTTTATTTTATTTTGTTGCCTCTTTCAAAAGTTTCAATATTTTATCTCTTGAAAAGTTATATTTTTTATTACAAAAATGGCAACAAACTTCAGTGTTTTCATCTTCAGCCATTTCGCGAAGTCCTTCTTCACCGGCACCAATCAATGCTCTTGTAACACGTTCAACATTACAGTCACACTTGTATTCAACAGCTTGTGTGTCAAGTAATTGCATATTAAATTCAGGAAGTACGGTTTCACAAATTTGTTCAGGAGTTAATCCTTCCGCAAGCATTGTTGTAACTGGCTTAATGTTTTGTAATCCTTTTTCTACAAGAGAAATTGTGTCTTCACCTGCAGTAGGGAGCAACTGAATTAAAAATCCGCCTGCCAAAAGTACTTCTTCAGTTTCAGGGTTAACAAGCACACCTAAAGCACAAACAGTAGGAGTTTGCTCACTTGTAAAATAATAAGCAGTAATATCTTCAGCAACCTCACCTGAAATTATTGGAGTTTGTGCGCAGTATGGCTCTTTCATACCTAAATCTTTAATAACAGTTAAGAAACCATCTTTACCAATAGCGCTAGACACATCAAGCTTACCTTTTGCATTAAGAGGTAAATTTACTCTTGAGTCCCCAATATAACCCTTAACCTGACCCTTTGAATTTGCAACTGCAACAACAGGTGATGCAGGTCCGCCACCACTTAATTTAAGAGTGAGAGTATCTTTGTCACCCTTTAAGAGTACACCCATCATTGAAGCACCTGTAATAAGGCGTCCAAGTGCAGCTGAGCATACCTTTGAAGTGTTGTGAATGTTTTGCATTTCCTTAACCATTTGTGTTGAGTCAAGGGCAAGACAGTAAAGTGTACCATCTTCTGATATCATTCTAACTAATTTGTTCATTTTAATTCATCCTTAAAGATAGTCTTTATTTTTTTAGCAACAACCGTAATACGCTGTGTTTCGTCGTTTGTTAAATTGTCGCTGTAATCATCATAAGTGCCTAATATTTCAAATCCGCATTTTTCAAGCGTAAGAAGTATTTCTTTTGGCTCGTAAGCGTATTCACAAAAGCTTTCGCTGTAACGCTCATAACACTCATCATCTTCATTCTTAATAAAGAAGTCAAGGTCAATGTGAGTGGTAGCATTTTCTTTGTCATAAGAATTTTGCCAGGCACAGTAAACTTCATCCATATCATAAATAAATGTGTTGTTGCCAAGAATATTTTCGTGCTTGTATGGAGTGTTCATATCAAAAATGAAAATACCACCCATATTCATAAAAAGTGATACTTTCTCAATGGCTTTTTTAACTTTTTCTATTGTATCAATATGGTTTATGGTATCAAGACAAGAAACAGCACAGTCAATAGTACCAAACAAATCAAGGTCTTCAGCCCTTTGGCAAAGAAACATAGCGTTAGAGCTTTCTTCATATTTTTTTTCGTTTGCCACCATAAGCATATCTTCACTTGCGTCAACGCCAATTACATCAAAACCCTTGTTCTCAAGCAAAAAAGAAAGTGTGCCTGTACCACAGCCCAAGTCAAGCAAAAGCCCTCCGTTGACACTGTTTTTGTGCAACAAAGAGCAAATTTTATCAGCGATTTTTTCATACTGTACATTCTCGGTTAAAATATCATAAACCGATGAAAAAATTCCGTAACTCATTTTTCTACTCTACTTAAAATCTTTTTGTAACCGTCAGTGCCATAATAGTTAAGAGCACGGTTAACACGGCTAATAGTAGCGGTTGAAGCACCTGTTTCTTTAACAATTTCGCTGTAAACCTTTTTTTCTGAAAGCATTTTTGCAACTATACAGCGTTGTGCCATTGAGTGGAATTCATTTATTGTGCAAAGGTCTTCAAAGAATTCATAACACTCTTCTTCATTTTCTAAGGCCATAATGCATTTAACAAGAAATTCAGTGTTTTCGTTTTTGAATTCAATTGCCATTGTAACAACCTCCAAATAGTTCAATTCTTTCACATTTTAGCACACTAAAACGTGAAAGTAAAGAGTTATTTAGAAAAATAAATGTAAAATTAATCCAGGAATTATTGAGCAAACATATAAAATCAATAGAACTTTAAGTCCGTCTTTAAAGTTTGTCTTGTTGCGGAATAGTATAAGCAACCCTGCGCCTGCATTAGTGCAAAGTCCTGATATTAACGCTCCAAAACTAAGTGTGCCTTCAATATATAACTGACTTAAAAGCACTGATGACGCACAGTTAGGAATAAACCCAATAATTGCCGATAAAAGTGGCTGAAGTGCTGACCCCGAAAGCAATAAGTGCGAAAGAGCGTCAGTGCCAATAAAACTAACGGCTAAATCAAGTATAATTGAAAATAAAAGTAAAAATCCAAAAACCTTTCCAGTGTGAATAAGTGCAGGACGCAATATTTTGCCATCTTCTTCACAACCACAGTGGTCCTGCTCACAAATATCGTGCGAATGGTGGTGATGATGGTTGTGGTTATGATTGTGAGATTTTTTTTCAATAAAATAAATCATATAACCACAAGTAAGTGAAATTATAATTTTTGTAATAAGTAGTTTTACAATTTCAAAAGTACCGTTAGGAGCAGTTGCAAGAAGCACTATTGCCTCATCAGATGTGGCAAGAAATACCGCAATAAGTGTGCCAAGTGCAATAACTCTACTTGAATACAAATTTGCGCTCATTACTGAAAATCCGCATTGTGGAATACAACCTAAAATTGTGCCAATAGTAGGTCCCATAATGCCTGCACGAGAGAAAATGTGCTTAATTTTGTCTTGTGCTTTATGTTCAAGATATTCAATTACAAGAAAAGCAACAAACAAAAAGGGGAGTATCTTTAGTGAGTGAAGTATTGATTCGAAAATCACCTCAACAATCCCACTTACTGAATAAATAGGTGCTTCAATGTGAGCGTGTAATAATGTCATCATTTTACACCTCCACACTTACTGCAAGTGCCATAAAATACAGTTTTTGCGCCATCAAGGGTAAATTTGTGGTCATCAAAAATGTGATTTGCAAGCTTGTCAAGAAAATCACATTCCGTATGAATTAAATCACCACAATTTGAACACTTTAAGTGGTAATGATTATGACAATCTTCGCTAAGTAACTGATAACAACAAGCGTCGTTTTCACTTGCAATAAATTTTCGTGCCTTATTCTCAATTACTAAACGGTCTAACTGACGGTAAACAGTAGTCCTACCAATGTGACCACCATTGTTAATTAATGAAAAATAAACCTCTTCAGCGGAAAAATGCTTGTGAGGATTCTTTTCTAAAAACTCATATACCAATTTGCTTTGTTTTGTTTCGTAACTCATAAATATACCTTTCGCAAATGAATTTGAAATCCATTTTCAAATTATATATATAATACGGTGAAATGTCAAGTAAATTTGAGTTTGTCGATTTGTTTATAATGTTTGGTAGTGTGGGGTCAAGACACCGCCCTACTGTATCTAAATAAAGAAAAGTGTCACCCTGAGCAACGCGAGGGGTCTCTTTTGAGATTCTTCGTCGCGATACTCCTTAGAATGACATATTTTTCTATAACTGCAACGCAGTTCATTCGTTTTCCGTTTTCCACTTTCCATTTTACACTTAATTAAACAAACTAAAATTTGTCAAATGAATATAACTCTCTTTTCACTTAATTTGTTGACACTCATTCTACAATAATATATAATTTATTAAGATAAAAGATTAAGGGGAAAGCATTATGAAAAAGAAAATCCTTAAATACATAAGTGTTATTTTAACGGTTATTTTTGTTGTCACAATGTTTGCGTCGTGCAAACCAAAAACACCTGAAGCGCCACAAACACAACCTGTTGAAATAGTAGTTGATAATACAAACGCCAATGTTGTGTCGGCATATAATAAAGAGGGTGCATATACCCTTAACATTGATGCAGCAAATGAAATTCACGATATAAGCGACTTGCTTTTTGGCGTATTTTTTGAAGACATCAACTTTGCAGCAGATGGCGGACTTTATGCCGAAATGGTGGCAAACCGTTCATTTGAATTTACTGATATTGCACAAGATGATGAATTTTATCGTTGGAACAGTGTAAATGATGCCGATATTTCAGTGAAAAACGATAAAGAAAACTCCTTAAATGAAAACAACCCTAATTATCTTGTAATTAAGGGCAAAAATGGTGCAACTTCAGGTATTGAAAATCGCGGATTTCTTGACGGAATGAGCATTGTTGACGGTAAAAATTATAAAGTATCTTTCTATGCAAAAACTCCTGAATCTTATAAAGGAAAAATCACTGTAAACCTTGCTGTTGATGGTGAAGCGGTGGCAACTAAAACATTTAGCAGTGTAGGCAGTCAGTGGAGACAATATACCGCAACACTTACATCAACTGCAACTGCAAGCAAGGGTGTAACCTTGCAAGTGCTTACTGATGGTGGCGAAGTGTATTTTGATATGATTTCACTTTTCCCTGAAGATACATATAAAAATCGCGAAAACGGACTTCGTGCCGATATGTGCACACTTTTAGAGGAGTTACAACCTAAATTCTTACGCTTCCCAGGTGGTTGTGTAATTGAGGGTTATGATATAAATTCAGCATATAACTGGAAAGATTCTATTGGTGTTGGTAACGACGGACTTCCACTTTTTTTTAACGGTAAATATGGTGATGTTGCGGCTCGTAGTCAAGGCGTAAGCATTTGGACAAACTTTTCAATTACTGACGACCTTTTTCCAAGTTTCTTCTCTTATGGACTTGGTTTTTATGAATACTTCCAACTTGCTGAAGATATTGGAGCAATTGGTGTGCCGGTGTTAAACTGTGGTCTTTACTGTCAAGCTCGTGGCAAAGGTCCTGTGGCTCTTGAAAGTGATGAGTTTAAGCAATATGTTCAAGATATGCTTGATTTAGTAGAGTTTTGTCGTGGCGGAACAAATACAACTTGGGGAAAAGTTCGTGCATCATTGGGACATCCTGAGCCATTTGAACTTAAATATATTTGTATTGGTAACGAAAACTGGGGACAAGATTATTTTGTAAGATATTCCGCATTTCTTGAAGCGTTCAATAAAGCAAAGGAAGAAAATCCTGAACTTTATGAGGGACTTGAACTTATTTATTCAGCAGGTACTGATGATGGCACAAGCGGTGCTGATTACCTTGCATCTTATGAATATGCACAAAAAGAACTCAATAAAATGAACTCAACAAATGCAAAGGATTTTGCAGGTGCAACTGACCATCATTACTACAATGACCCACAATGGTTTTATGAAAATGCAGATTATTATGATGAAAAGAATTATCCAAGAAATGTAGCTAATATGACCGATACTAAATATGGCGGTGCTATCAATGTTTTTGTTGGTGAGTATGCATCTTGGAGCAATACTCTTAATTCCGCACTTAGTGAAGCTGCATATATGACAGGGCTTGAGCGAAATGGTGATATTATTACAATGGCTGCTTATGCACCACTTTTCAGTAGTATAACTGCTCGTCATTGGTCACCAAATCTTATTTGGTTTAACAATAGCACCTCAATGGGCTCAATTAACTATCATGTTCAAAAATTGTTCTCATTAAATCAGGGCTCAGCGGTGCTTAAACATACATTTGAGGGTGCAAAAGTAGCACAACAAAACTTAAAAGGTATGGTTGGCGTTGGTACTTGGTACACTTCAGCAAAGTTTGACAATATTGTTGTTAAAAACTTAAATACAGGTGAAGTTATCAGCGGAGATGCATCTAAAAAGTCTAATTGGACTTTCCCAACTGATGGTGAATGGAAATTCAAAAAGGGTGCAATCACTAACACCACAACTGAAATGGCGTATTCAAACACAGGTAGCGTTGCATATTTCGGTGATATCTCATGGGAAAACTACAGCTTTACGGTTGAAGCAACAAAACTTGAAGGTGAAGAGGGCTTCCTTATTCCGTTTGCAGTGCAAGATGCAAAGAACAACTACTTTTGGAATATTGGCGGTTGGGGAAATACGGTTTCAGCATTACAGTGCATTGAAAATGATGTTAAAACCGATAAAATTATAGGCACTGTTAAAGATTGTGTAATTGAAACAGGCAAAACATATAAAATTACTGTTGAGGTTTCAGGCGACAATGTAAAGGGATATATTGATGGTAAACTTTATTTTGATTACAACTGTGGCGCTGAAGCCGAGGCAAAGGCATATACAGTGGTAAGTAATGATGATAATGGTGATATTATTATCAAACTTGTTAATGTTACTGAAAAGGCAAGTACAGTTGCGGTTAAAATTGATAATGCCAATATAGGTCCTGAAGGGGTTATTAATCAAGTAGCGGGTAACTCGCTTGATAACGATAATATTTTTGGCGGAGACCCTAATACACATGTTACAATGAAAGAGTTTACTCTTAATGGATTTAGTAATGAGTTTAACTACACAATGCCTGCATACTCAGTAACATCAATTCGTTTGAAAACGAATTGAAACGCAAAATAAAAAGTGCAAAATGATTATATAATATAAAAAAGAGTACGGATATTTGTTCCGTACTCTTTAATTTTTCTCTAATGTTACAATTATCAATTCGGGTGGGTTGTTTATCCTCAATGGGATTATACTGTCACCTAGACCGCGACTTACTACCATAGTAGCATCATTTGTTGCATAAAAAAGTCCGGCATCAAATGTAGGAAAAAATCCTTGATGTGGTGCAATAACGCCACCAATAAATGGTAATCTTACTTGTCCACCATGAGCGTGACCTGAAAAAATTACATTCATTTCGTTTTCAACATACACTTCAAAAAGTTCAGGTCTATGTGACAAAAGAATTTTAAAATGCTCGTTGTTGCAGTATTTCTCAAGCCGTTTGTGCATATATTCAGCACTGTCTTTAGCCGCTTTATAGTCAGGGTCATCAACACCAATTAACTGAATTGCACTTTCGCCCTTTTCAATAATTACATCTCTATTATGTAAAACAATAACATTTTCATTGAGTTCTACATTGTCAATTTCATCTTCAACTTTGACTCTTGCTTCGTGGTTTCCTGTTACATAATATACAGGTGCAATTTTTGACGCATTATTTACGAAATCACGGGCTATTTGCACATTAGTTTTTCTTGAATCAACAATATCTCCCGTAACTACAATTATATCAGGTGAAGCGTTTTCTATTGCAAAAAGCAAATCTTTATTGTTTTCACCAAATTCTGCATTGTGCAAGTCTGAAACCTGAACGATTTTGTAACCTTGAAAATCGTCAGGCAAAGTTTCGCATTTTATTGTGATTTTGTTAATTTGGATATGTTGATTTTGATAAATATTCCAACTGAGAAATACAATAGCGATACAAAATAAACATAAAATAAAAATTTTAAGTTTTTTCAATGATTTTAATTTTTGCTTCATATTATTACTTTGCGTTTTCCACTTTCCGTTTTCAACTTAATATTTGTTTGCTAAGCGCTTTCAAACTATCTTCACGGACTTTCTTGGTGTAAGTTGTGTCTTGAAGCACCCAGTCCCATTCAATCTTAAACCAGTCAATTTCTTGTGGCTTGCCACCGTCCATTTCAACCTTGACCTGTTCAATAAGTTTTTCCCATCTCATTTTATAGAATGAGTTTATAAGGTCACCCATTTGACGGTGAGCGTAATCGTGAAGATTACCCTTGTCCGCAAGAAGTCGGCAATACCAAGTTGTAATAAGCGCCTTTGCATTAATGGTATAAAGCTCTTTTGTAAAATCGTCTAATTTTTCAGTGTATTCGCATACAGGAGCAATATATGAACTAAATGAAAAATCTTTACAGTTAAGAAGCACTCTATCAAGTAAATCCGCGTTTTTCATAAGTTGTTCACTGTGCTCCATAAATGCAAAATAATCTTTTGATTTATATGCGGATGCACATTTTTTTGCAAGCTTTGAAAGTTTGTTGACAAGTGATTGTCTTAATAAATCAATTGCATCATGAATGTAACATTCATTGTGCTTGAATTTGTCATAATCCGCAAGAAAAAGTTTAACCGCTTTATCAAATTCATCTCTAGAATATGGTAATTTTACAACACCGCGTGCGGTAAATAATTTAGTTTCAGGGTCCAAAGGTCTTCTACAAAACATACTTTCTGTTGCACCAAAACTTAAAGCACCTGTGTCGTTACCGTAAGCAGTTTTAAGAAGTATTTCCATTGCATTAGCAATATTATCATTCTTTTTACCGTAACGACGAATTGCATAATTTTGCACCCAGTCGTTAATGTTATCAATGTTTTCCCAAGTTAAAGAGAAAAACAAATCAGTAACAATAGGATTCACATTCACACTTTCAGCGGTCAATGCAAGTCCCTTGAAATTAGAGCGGGCTGATGTAGATTTAACATCTTTTAAAAGCGATGGCAAATCACCAAAAAGTCCGTGCCTGCCACCAAAATTATTAAGAAGTCCGAAAAGCACATTACCATACTTTGCCATTCGTGACATATTGTTAGCGTTGTGATTTATTTTTTCAGCATTAAGGTCAAGCATAAGAATATGCTTGTCACGATATTGTTTAACGGATTTAGTGAAAAGGGGAGTAGGATTCATAGCCCAACATTGTACTACCCACATAGCATCCTTGTCAAAAGAGAGCATACTATCCATTACATTACTAAAACTTTCTTTTGCACTTTTCTTGTTAAGCTTTCCACCCTCGTGACAAACATCACCAGCATAAAAATGAGTAATATCACCGAAAACCTCTTTTTGACATTCATAGAAAAGTTTTGCATATTTAACATAATGTGCACTGTCAGGGCTAACAATTAAAGGTCTTTCAATACCTTTCCACTTGCCTTGCTCAATAACCGGTACATCACGGTCTTTCTTTTGTATATCTCGTGGCACAATTCCTGTATATGCCTGAAGTACAATGTTCATGCCAAGCACTTGCATTCTACGGTGATTTTCATGTGCTAACTCACACTTTTCATAGAAGAAATCATCATGAATAGGACCACCAATAGAGCAAATATTGCTCATGTAAAACCAAGCGTAATATGCAGGTCCTACAAGAAAATTCTTGATTTCGCGGTGTCGGTAACCAAGCTTAGTTAAAAATCTTCGGTAAACCTCTTCCATACCAAGAATGTCAAGTACAAGATTAACGCCATTCATGGCTAAAAAGTCTATTTCCTTTTGCCACTCATCTTTGCCCCAAAAAGCCATTGAATATGAGTGTGTGCAGTAGTTGTAGGCATAACGATATTTGCACTCAGTTTTACGGTCAATTTTACCGTTTACTTGAGGTAAATTATGTGGTAAATTTACTTGCTTTCCAAAACGTGAAATGTGACAATTGCACACATCCTTAAGATAACAATTAAACGCACTCGCAAGACCTACACCACTGTTAGATGTAAGCAATATTTTGCCACGAAGACTAGCAACTGAAAAGTAATCATCTTTTAGTCTGCGGTCAAGTCGCAAATCAAATTGTTCTACGTAATTTTCACCAATTGTTCTACTAATAATACCCCTAACGTCATCTAAAATCTCATCATCAGTAACGTTTTTTGCATAAGGTGTTTTTTGAAAGATTTCCGGCTCACGAAAAGCCACTTTTTTAGCAGGAAAAGAGCAGTCCTCACCAAGAATTTCAATGTTGTTGATAGTTGGTCTTGCACCGCTGTAGTATTTGATAAAAATACGAATATATCTTGCAATTTTAGGGCTCTTGTATTTTTTATAAAAATTAACGCCATCAAGACTAGATAAAACTGTAAAATCAACATCAGTATTTTCAGGAAAAACCACAATAACGTCATGCACACTCATGTTTTTTGGAAAAGCTAAATCAATAAAGCATGGGTATGTATCGTATGAAAATAAAGGTATTGAATTTTTGTCAGCTTCACCGCTGGCATTAAGAATTTCGTAGTTAAGTAACTCCACTTGTATCACCAAAAGTAAAAATAATAAATAACATATAAAATATAGCACAAAAAACACCAAAAG
>JAZKXL010000098.1:0-17042 GCA_045611635.1 Candidatus Fimenecus sp.
GCCCATCTTTCAGCGATAAAATCTTTGATACACTAAAGATGCCTAAAGTGTATGTTATGCGGTATTAGCGACCGTTTCCAGCCGTTATTCCCCTCTGAAAGGCAGGTTGCTCACGTGTTACTCACCCGTCCGCCACTAAGAACAAATTTCATTTGACCGAAGTCGCATTCCTTAAGTTCTCCGTTCGACTTGCATGTGTTAGGCACGCCGCCAGCGTTCGTCCTGAGCCAGGATCAAACTCTCTAAAAAATTGTATCTTTACACTTTCGTGTAGAAATCATTTTCTAAAGTGCTTTTAGCTCTTTACTTCTTTTAACTCAAAAACGCTTAGCGTTTATTTAACTCTGTTTATCACAGAATTACTGTTATCTTGTATTTCTCTGTTGAGTATCTCTATACCCTCAAAGAATCTACAGGGTTCCTTTACTTATCTCGTCGTTGTTTAATTTTCAAGGTTCAGTTTTTCGCTTCAGAACTTGGTTTATTTCGCCCGCTGTTCTTGGCGCTCGTATATATTAACAAAACGCAAGACAAAAGTCAACAACTTTTTTCAAATTTTTGTGTGTTTCTATAAACTAATCCGCGTGTTTCGTGTTTGGTATTTTTAATAAATAAAATTGTGTTGTTTTTGGTGATTTTTATGTGCAATTTGACAGTTAAGTGTAAACATAACAAAAAAAGCAGGGTCAACACCCTGCTCTACTGTATATAAAATATTAATCCATTGGATTTTTGTCAAGCCAAAGTACATTCGCTCCCATATCATCAAATACATCTTCATTATTTATTCCATCGTAGATTGCCTTTTTATCACATATATCTTTTTCAATATCATATATTCCAAAAAACAATGTTGTAAATCCTTCATCTGTATAATAAACTACGGATTTTTTACCATCAGGTGAAAAGCAAGCAACCGAAGGGATTTTATTAAACTCTTTTGAATATGTCCACTTATTATTTTCAATAATAACTGTATAATCTTCAGGCGAATGTGCAGCACTTATTAATTCTCCATTAGAATCGTATTCTTTATATACTTTTTCAGTACCCACTAATAACTCTTTATCAGAAACCCATTGAACCCTATACGCGTCACCAAGTTTTCTATTTTTTCCGTTTACATAATAATACAATTCACCATTTATGCTGTCTTCTGCCGAATAATTATCATCAGGAATTTCTTTAATGTAGACAATTTCTCCAAGACTGTTTAATGAAAAATCTTCAACATCATTTTCAATTATTATAGATTCATCACCGCTTATACAAACAAGGTCGCCTTTATTATTACTATCATATGTGAGATAATACACTTTGTCATCATGAGCAGCTATAGAAGCATAGTCATATAAAAAAGAATACGTTTTTTCAATCACACCATTTTTGAAAAGAAGGATTTCATATGTTTCAGTTACATTATTAGTTGCAATACAACAAAAATCGCCACCATAATATTCGCCAATACATCTTAACTCACTATACCCGTCAACATTATATTTTGTTTTAGTTGTTGTTTCTAAGTTGATAACAATTATTGATTTATCAGCATAAACCAAGTAGCCAGTTTTTGCTTTTGCAATTACACTATAACGATAACCTCCAACAATACTTGTAACAATTAATACCATTGCTAAAATTATAAGGATTATTATGCGAGATTTTTTCATAGTTAATCCCCCTTTCGAAATTCAACATATCATAATCAAGTTTAGAAGTCAATTTTACTGTAAAAATATAGATTTTTTCAGTATTTTTGCAAGAATTTGCTTTTAGATTCTTCGCTATGCTCAGAATGACACTCTTAATAGAAAAGAGCGTAAGCAGGCGTGGAAACCTGCCACTACGCGTGTTAGTGTTAGTGATGATGATGGTGGTGATGGTGATGATGTGAGTGAGAAGTTTCTTCTATATGACAGTGTTTTTCGTGGCAGTGGTCGTCTTTATTTTCTAACTCGAGAGTTGCGTGACCTATTCCATGTTCTTTTAATTCTTCACGGATTTTATCTTTAATCTTATGAGAATTTTCTTCGGCTACGATATGCATTGTAGCGTAATTATGAAAACCGTCAATACTCCATATATGGATATGATGCACATCAATTACACCATCAATTTCTTTAATATGATTTCTTATTTCTTCTATACTTATATCATTAGGTATTTTCTCAAGAAACAAGTCAAGTACTTCTTTTAAGTTTTTAATTGCATTTATGAATATAAAAATTGCAACGCCCATTGACATAATAGGGTCAATTATTGAAATATCAGTAAATCTCATTATAATTGCACCAACAAGGACCACGAGCCAACCAAGAACATCTTCAAGCATATGAAGATTAACTGCTTTTTGGTTAAGTGAGTCACCATCTTTAGTAAAGTATGCTGCAAGGAAGTTTATAAGTGCACCTACAACAGCAAAAACAATCATACCATTATAATTAATTGGGACAGGATTGATTATTCTTAAAATTGCATTGTAGATAACCATTACTGAACCAAACAATAATATAAGTGTTGTGATTACGCTACCCATTACTGAAAAACGTGCATAACCGTAAGTGTAAGTATTATCTGGTTGCTTTTTACTTTTCTTTTCAAGGAAATATGAGATGCCTATACTTGTGGCGTCGCCTAAATCGTGGACTGCATCAGAAACAATTGCGACACTACCTGTAAAAAATCCGCCTATTATTTCAAATATTGAAAATGACAAGTTGAGTATAAATGCAAACAATATATTCTTTTGAGTTTTCATTATATATGCTCCCTTTTATGATTAACATGTTCAATTCCTACTTCAAAAATTTCGGAAATATGATTATCATCTAAAGAATAGTAAACAGTTTTGCCTGACTTACGACATTTTACAAGCCCTACATCTTTCATTTTGCTTAATTGATGTGAAATTGAAGATTTTGTCATTGACAATACGTTTGCTAAATCACACACGCACATTTCATTTTGTAAAAGTGCAAAGAGAAGTTTACAACGGGTAGCATCACCCATTATCTTAAAAAAGTCAGCAAGTTTATTAAGAGTTTCACTTTCAGGCATCTTGGAAAGTGTATCATCTACCATATCTTTATGTACTATGTTACAATCACAAATAAATTCATTCTTTGACATATATATTGTTCCTTTCGGTTGAGTATTCATTCAATTGTTATTATAGTTGAATGTATATTCAACTGTCAAGAGGTTTATATAATATAATATAATATAATTTAATATAATTTAATTTAACATATAAAAAACGGGACGCCGAGTCGGCGTCCCCTACAATTACAAATATATTATGTTTTATCAATCAAGGAAGTCCTTAAGTTTTTTGCTACGACTTGGATGACGAAGTTTGCGAAGAGCTTTCGCCTCAATTTGACGAATACGCTCACGAGTAACATTAAACTCTTTACCAACTTCTTCAAGTGTTCGTGGGTGACCATCTTCAAGACCATAACGAAGTGAAAGAACTTTTTCTTCACGAGGTGTAAGAGTTTTAAGTACTTCCGCAAGTTGTTCTTTAAGAAGTGAGATTGATGCTGCGTCAGCTGGTGAAAGTGCTTCATCATCAGGAATAAAGTCGCCTAAGTGGCTATCCTCCTCTTCGCCGATTGGTGTTTCAAGAGAAACTGGTTCTTGTGCAAGGCGGAGAATTTCACGAACTTTATCAGGAGTCATATCAAGTTCTTCTGCAATTTCTTCGGCTGATGGGTCACGACCATTTTTATGAAGCAACTGACTGCTTGTCTTTTTAACTTTATTGATTGTTTCAACCATATGAACAGGAATACGGATTGTTCTTGCTTGGTCAGCAATAGCACGAGTTATAGCTTGTCTAATCCACCAAGTTGCATAAGTAGAGAATTTAAAGCCCTTTGTATAGTCAAACTTATCAACAGCTTTAATAAGACCTAAGTTACCTTCTTGAATAAGGTCAAGAAATTGCATACCACGACCAACATAACGCTTTGCTATACTTACAACAAGACGAAGGTTTGCTTCAGCAAGACGTTGCTTTGCTTTTTCATCGCCATCAGCAATACGAATTGAAAGCTCAATTTCTTCTTCAGATGTAAGAAGTGGAACACGACCGATTTCTTTAAGATAAACACGAACAGGGTCATCCATTGCTACTGCTTTATTGTCGCCTAATCCACCATCATCACTTTTCGCCATATCGGTTTCATCAGTAATAGCGTCTTGAGCCATATCCTCAAGGTCGTCAATAAGTTCAATACTATTTGCCTCAATAAGTTCATAAAGTTTTTCAAGTTCTTCAATATCCATATCAAGTTCAAGCATTGCGTTGTCAATTTCTTGAGTTGTAAGTTTACCAACCGCTTTACCTTTTTCAACCAACGCTTTTATGGCACTTTTCTTATCAATATTTTCCATTATTATTTCTCCTTCACATCTTTTGTTTTAATTATCATCATTCTTGAAAAAATTAAGAAACTCTTCATCGCTGATACTTTCCACATCCACGCCTTTAATACTTTTCTTATTTTTTTCGCCGACGATAATTTTTATGCAATCTTCACACTCTTCAAATGTATTTCTAAGAGTGTGTGAAATTGTTTGTATTTTTGCAACCGCACTAATTTCATCATCAGTTAAGTCACCTGCTAAAAATGAAATTTCAGCGGATTTACCCTCACTAATTCTATCTATTACAGCTTTATAAATTCTACGATTGAAATCGGTCACAAAGTCATCTACTTTAAGAACACCATCAATAGACTTTAAGAATTCAGGGTTTGCCATTAACAAGGCAATAATCATTTCTTCAGCTTTTGCCGCCGCATAGAAGTTTTTTCGTTGAGGATTAAGTTTATCAAGTATATCGCCTTGAGTTTGAATTTGTGTAAATTCTTTTTTTCTTTGGATTGTTTCATTTCGTTTTGCCTGACGCTTTGCCTCACCGACAATAACATCTTTAGAAACTGAAAGTTCATCAGCAAGTCGAGATGCATAAATATCTAACTCAATTGCGCCTACTGTTGAAAGTATTTTAATTGCTGAATATAAATATTGTCGTTTACCATCATCACTTGCTAAATCAAACTTACCACGTTCACGAAGCAAGGCAAATTCAACCTCATTAGCAGCACCATCAATTATGGATTTCATTTTTTCAACACCATAATTTTTTAGTATTTCATCAGGGTCTTTGCCACCGCTTAAATGCAACACTTTAATTTTTGATGGTGTTTTTCTGAAAATCTCTAACGCTCTTGTTGCCGCCTTTTGACCAGCTTCATCAGCATCATAGGCAATCATAATTTCCGACGCATATCGAGAAAGCAATTGTGCTTGTTCACTAGTAAGTGCTGTGCCAAGTCCTGCAACAGCATTTGTAAAACCTGCTTGATGAAGAGCAATAACATCAATATATCCTTCGCACAATATTAAACTATCTTTTCCACTTTTTTTCGCAAGATTAAGTGCAAATACACCTTGGCTCTTTTTATAAACCATTGTGTCAGACGTATTAAGATACTTTGGCTTCGAATCATCCATAACGCGACCGCCAAACGCTATAACATTTCCTTTAACATCAATAATTGGGAACATTACACGATTACGGAAGTTATCATAAATGTTGTTCGGATTTTTTGTTGAACGTCTTGCAAGATTTGCAAACACAAGTTCATCTTTTGTAAAACCCTTGTCCAACAAATAATTTGTTAACGCAAAAAATCCATTTGGTGCAAATCCTAACCCAAAACGACGAATAGTATCATCTGTAAGTCCTCTATTTCTAAAATACTTATAGCCGATTTCGCCATCTTTTGTACCAAGACAATTGTGAAAGAACTTTGCTGCTTCACGATTTGCCTCTAACATACGAAGTCGACGTTTGTTCATTAGGTCATCATATGTATTCTCTTCAGGCATATTCATACCATTTTTATCGGCAAGGAAACGAACTGCATCAATATAATCAAGATTTTCAATATTCTTGATAAAAGTTATAACGTCACCACCATTACCACAACCAAAGCAATAATATGATTGCGTATCGGGATAAACGGTAAATGATGGTGTTTTTTCACCATGAAACGGACAAAGACCTTTACTAATACGACCTGCGCGTTTAATATTAACATAAGAGGAAATCGTAGTTTCAATATCGGCACGCATTCTAAGTTCCGTTAAAAAGTCATCAGATAATGCCAATACTACCCCTCCTCTATTCCAATATCCACCCAAGAATCAGGAATGAATATATTTTTATAAACCGCCAATAAATAGCGATCACTCATACCCGCAATATAATCACAAGCAGCACGATAAATGCCTTCGCTATCAATTATATACTGATATGCTTTGGGTATTCTATCAGGATTATTCAAGAAATAATCATAAAGGCGGACTATAATATCCATCGCTTTTGTTTCTTCGCCTTTGCAAACTGGGTTTGTATAAACATTTGCAAACATAAATGCGTGTAGCTCATCAAACGGTTGTTGAACATCAGGTGAGAAACCGATATCGTCAACACTGTTTTCAACAACATTCAAAACCATTGTATTAATTCGTGCTGATTTTTTAAAACCTAATGCCTTGCGAATTTCTAATGGAATATCGTCCTCACACATAACACCTGCACGGACTGCATCATCAATATCGTGATTAATATATGCAATTTTATCAGCAAGTTTTACGATTCTACCTTCAAGGGTATCCGCCTCTTTACCACGAGTATGACAAACAATACCGTCACGTACTTCATATGTAAGATTAAGACCTCTACCACTTTTTTCGAGCCGTTCAACAACTCTTAAACTTTGGTCATAGTGACGAAAACCACCAGGTACAACTTTATCAAGCGCACGCTCACCTGCATGGCCAAATGGAGTGTGACCTAAATCATGACCAAGTGCTACTGCCTCAGTTAAATCACCGTTTAGTGAAAGCCCATTTGCAATAGTTCTTGCAATTTGCGAAACCTCAAGAGTATGGGTAAGACGTGTTCTATAATGGTCGCCTTCTGGTGACAAAAAGACTTGAGTTTTATGTTTTAAACGACGGAACGAATTTGAGTGAATAATTCTATCACGGTCACGCTGAAAATCAGTTCTTAATGAGTCTTTTTCTTCAGTTACTACCCTACCCTTAGTATCGCAAGAACAACAAGCTTTTTGGGATAAAATTAATTTTTCATTTTGTTCCATTTTTTCTCTTACAGTCATTTTGACACCCCCAATATATTCTTCTAATTATATATACGATTTAAAATCCAAATTTCCTTGATATTTTTTGAAAAATTTTTAAAATTCGCAAAAATTTTCTGAAATAATTGTTGTTTCAACTCTACCATTACTTAAATCAGTAATTTTTGCGTCTATATTTTTTTTGTTTTCGCCTTTTATTCTAAAGATGACTTTTACGTTATCAGTAAACTGTGTATCAAGTATTACTGTTTCTTCATTCGCAAGAAACGAATTGAGTTTACCGTAAAAAGTGTAATCACATTCTACTGCTAAATCAAGGCAATGTGCCATTGTTATAATTTTTGCACTGTCTACGCCAATTTTAGCACTGTGTGAGTATGCACGAACAAGTCCGCCACCACCCAAAAGAATTCCGCCAAAATAACGAGTTACTATAACGCACACATCAACAAGATTTTCTTTTTCAAGCACATCTAGAACGGGCACGCCCGCAGTACCTTGCGGTTCACCGTCATCAGAATAGCGTTTCACGCCACCTTCACGAAGTATGTAGGCGTAAACATTATGTGTAGCATCCCAATGTTTAGATTTAATTTCAGCAATAAAGTTGTTTGCTTCTTCAACAGTTGTTACTGGTTTTGCGTAACCAATAAAGCGAGAGCGTTTAACAATATATTCATCACTATTGAATTCTTTTATTGTTCTATATTCAGTTGGCAAAATTCTCACCTACCTAAAAACAAAAGGTGGCACACATTTGTACCACCATGATGTCGTTTAACTTATTTTGAAAGATTGTAACGTTTGTTAAATCTGTCAACACGTCCGCCTGTATCAACAAGCTTTTGTTTACCTGTGAAGAATGGGTGGCAATTTGAGCAGATATCAACCTTTAATTCTTCTTTAGTTGAACAAGTTTCAAATGTTGCACCGCAAGCGCACTTAACTGTAACTGTTTTATAGTTTGGATGGATTCCTTGTTTCATGACAATTGTCACCTCTTTCAGTACTTGTTTTCATTAGCCTAATGATTTTAGCACAAGAAAATACAAAAATCAAGTATTTTTTTCAAGATTTAAAGAAATTTCTTTTGAAAGAGAAAATGAGTACAATGTTACATTAACATTTTGGAGTCCAAAGCATTGTTCTGCCGCAACTTTATATGCTTGCATTTGTTCACGATAACGGTCACAAAGTTCCTTTTCATTTGAAACATTGTCAGTTTTATAATCAACAATTTCACCATTCTTACCGTTGATTATAAGACCATCCATAATACCTTGAAGTACGACACTTTCATCCCCTGCACCAGTAGGTAAATCATTCTTTATAAATGAAAGTGGCACATTCATTGTAAATTCTTTTTCGCGAGCATATGTTTCCGCATTTTCAATGCGATTGTACAAATCACTTTCAAAGAATTTTGCTATTTTGTTAATATCAATGGATTTCACTTCTACATCAGTAAACACACCTATATTATTAAGTCTTGCAACTTCATTTTCAACGCTTTGCTTTGCAAGAGTAAAATCACATTTTTCCATAAATCTATGCGCCAATGTACCGCGTTGCGCCGGTGTTAATTCATCTTTACCCATAAATGCAGGATTTTCGGTTGCAATATAAGTTGTTTGTGCTTTTTCACTAATTCTTGATGCTGAATATTTTATTGGCATATTAGCAAAAGCTGCATACGGATATTCATAATTAACTTTTTTGTTGACTTCATCAAGAATATCATTATCAACCGGCGGGTTAGTAATATTACCTAAATCTTCATCCTCTAACTCTACGGGCTCAATAACTTGAAAATCAATTTTACTATCAGTTATAATTTCGTGACAATTTAAAATACCGAGGTCATCACGAATCTGACGCGTACTTGGGTGTTGAAACATTGCAAGAATTGCCCAGCTTATGAAGTTTTTAGTAAGAGAAAGAGATACTGAATTATCTTTATTACCAACATAGAAGCCATTATAAATTTCTTTAATTTTTTCTTCAGCTTTGTAAAGATTACCTACAATGTATAACTTTTCTCTTGCACGAGTCATTGCAACATAATGAATTCTTACTTCTTCACTTAATTCTTCAAGCTTATTTTTCATTTTGATTGTGCTAAACATTTGAGTGTCATACTCAATATTTCTTGTTTTATCGTAGCATCGAGTTCCTATACCCATTGTTCTATCAACAACAACTTTATTCTTTTCAGTAACACCAAATGAGTCACCACAGTCAACCATAAATACAATAGGATATTCTAATCCCTTACTTGCATGAATTGTTGTGAGTATAACGGCATCATCATTTCCACTGACAAGATTTGACTCGTCTAAATCAAACTCGTTTTTACGAAGTTTATCAACATATCTAACAAATCCTGATAAACCATGACCACCATTTGCCTCAAATTGCTCGGCATAGTGAATTAAGAGTTGCAAGTTTAGAATATGTTTTTCGCCATTTACCATAGCACCAACTGCACTATCATATAACGTTATTTCTAGTGCTCTTCTAATAAGGTCACCAACCCCAAGTGTTACGGACAACATTCTTAACTGATAAATAGTGTCAAGAAAGTATTTTGCCTTACTATCAGTGTTATAATTTTCTTTTAACAAGTCATAAAATGAGCCATATCTATTATTACAGCGCATACGTGCAATATCATCTTCTGTAAAAGAGAACATTGGTGAAAGCATAACTGCAAGAAGCGGCACATCTTGAACAGGATTATCAATAACATTAAGCAATGAAATCATTGCCATAATTTCGGCATTTTCAAAAAATCCCTTATTTTTCTCATAATGCACCGGGACACCCATTTGAGTTAATCCCTTTGCAATTTTATCACCTTTATTTTTTAAAGAACGAGAAAGTATGCAAATATCTTTAAAACTTACCTGACGCTCTACTTTTTCTTCTTTATCAAATATTTTCATTCCGCTTGCAATAATATCTTTAATAGTTTTACCGACATATGTGATTTCATATTCAAGATTTGAACCATGAGATTTTGGACCATTAACAATATGTAAACACACATCTCTATTATCAGTTTTAGAATATTTTGCACCAACTACTAATTCATCACCATTTTTATAGTCAACATCACCCATTTTACGAGTCATAAGATAATCAAAGAAAAAGTTTACACCATCAACAATCCCCTTACGACTACGAAAGTTTTTATCAAGAAGAATTTTTGATGGATAGTTATCTAACTTCTTGTCATAAACATCGTATTTGTCTTTATAACCCATAAAAATTTCAGGCACAGCGTGACGAAAACGATAAATACTTTGCTTTACATCACCAACCATAAATAAATTAGACATGTTTTTAGAGATAGCATTGAAAAGAGTATCTTGTGCTTCGTTTGTATCCTGACATTCATCAATTAAAATCTCATCATATTTTTTTGATATATCAACAGCAAGAGGCGTTTTTTCATATGTGCCATCTTCTTTTTGTTTCACAAGTAAATCAAGTGCCATATGAAGAATGTCGGGATAATCGTAGGCATTCTTTGCTTTTTTTGCCTCAAAAAGTTTTGTTAAAAAGTCTAACACGCACTTTTTAAATGTAACCATTGCAGGGCGCAAGGTTTTAATGTCATTCTCAAAATCTTCGACATAACAAGACATAACTTCCTGAATGCATTCAAAATCATTTTTAAGTGACAATACCCTTCCATGAATTTCATGGTAAAACTCATCTTTTTCACAAGTTTTTTCTACCGTGAAATTTTCTTTTGACAATTTGTCAATAAGACTTTTAATATTGTCCCATTGGCCAAAATTATTAATTAAATTAAGAATTTCTTTTAAAGACACAATTGTACCATTAATACTTTTTTTTGCTGCAACGCCAACATCATTATCGTCACCAGCATCAAGAAGAATTTTGTTACACTTAGCAAGAGTATGTTCAACAATCGCTTTTACTCTTTCAAGAGAATACTGTCCCCATACAGTTTGTTCAATAGGAGTATCTTCAAAATAATGTGCAAAATGGTTTTCAATCCATTTTTCAGGATTTGCTGATGCCATTGAAAATTTATAAATCTTCAATATTGCTTTTGTAAGGTTAGAATCATCTTTACCATCAGTAAACAATTCGAGCAAAGCATTAGATTCAGTTGAATTTTCAATATAAAGTTCTTCTAAAATCTCATTTGCAATGTCATTTTCAAGCAAAGTGATATCATTCGAATCAAGTATTGCAAAGTCAGGTGTAATATCTAAAAGCTGACAGTTTTCTTTTACAATCTTATTACAATAACTATCAATAGTACATATATTAGCACTTGGCACAAACATCTTTTGTCTTTTAAGAGAAGAATTATTAGGATTTTGTTTAATGCAATTATCAAGCGCCTTTATTATTTTCTCAAGCATTTCACTTGCTGCCGGTTTTGTAAAAGTAACAATAAGAATGTTTTCAATATTAGTTGAATTTTTCTCATCAACTAAACGCTTAATTACGCGTTCAACAAGCACCGCTGTCTTACCTGAGCCCGCTGCCGCTGAAACGAGCACACTACCATTTCTTGAATTTATGGCATCATTTTGGGCATCTGTCCAGTCTCTACTCATCGTTGTCACCTCCTAGCATAGAAATCGCATCTTTAAAATTAACTTTTTCAATTTCTCTTATAGGGTCCGCCTCATCTCTTCTACAAATATCACCATATTTGCAATAGTCACAACCTTTTTCGGTTGGAAATGCGCGAATCACACCACTTTGTAACTGAGTAGCCATTCCCTTAATTAATTCATTAACTTTATTTTGAAGTCTTGTTAATGATTTAAGAGAAATCACATTTCCTGAATATGAGTTATCTTTTTTGTTAGTAGTAATTGGAATATATACACCTTCTACTTTTTTTTCCATTGCTTTGATAACGTCAATATTTTTAAGCACCATACCACTCATACGTACTTTATCATTAAAGATTTTATTAATTTTACTTATATCTGAATACCTATTAACTTTATCATTTTCACTTACTTTTACCGTTTTTGCCTGATAATATAAAATGCCTGCAGGTGTCACGTTTTCATATATATCCCCACCGTTTTCCCAAATCGCAAAGAGATATATAAGCATTTGCATATTAAGACCTTCAAACACTTCACCTAAAGAAAATTCTTTACCACCTGTCTTGTAGTCAATAATACGAATATACGTATTATCTTCTGTTTTGTAAGCATCAACACGGTCAACCTTGCCCTTGATTTTTACTGTTCCACCATTTTCTAAATCAATAACATACGGTTTAATATCACCATCATTGTCAATGTTCAACTCAAAATTAACCGGTGTAAATTTACACTGAGAAAATTCTTCAATAAGTCGCAACACAATTTCAAATGAACGTTCTTTTATTAGTTTAATTGTGCGTGCAAATGATTGGGGCTTATTTTTATAGCCGCTAAGTTTTTCTTCAACATAATCATCAATAATTTTATTAACTTTTACTCTTATTTCATTATTTGAAAACTTTTCAAATTCGGATTTTGGATTTTCTTTCAAGAATTTTTCAAACACTTCATGAATAAGAGTACCTGTTTGAGCACTGTCCATTTCCGCTTCACGCCGTGGAATTGCTTTAAGTCCATACTCGCAAAAATAACTGAATGGACATTTGTAATACTTTTCAGTTTTTGATGCACTAATATACATACTCTTACCAAAAAGTTCAGTAGCAATTTTTTCATCTTTAATTGAAAATTCAGTTTTGCCTATTTTTTCAAGCATATCAAGTTCATTATTTGAGTTATGTTTTTCAAAGAAATCATATAACGTTGAGCCAAGTGTAGAGCTCTTATTTGACTCTTTAACAAGTGCTGAAAAAGCAGTTTTTCGACTTTCAATAAAATCCAAAGCACTAGGTGAAATCACCTTAACCTTGATTTCATCTTTTTCACCCTTAATTGTAAACATTCTTTCAATTTCATGCACTAATTCTGACGGAGCAAGTGTTTCTGACTGACAATTAACACCGCTATATGAAACATAAAGTTTTTGAGTTGCAAGAGTCATTGCACGATATGCTATAAATTTTTCTGACACGCTATTATATTCAAGGTTTGAAATTATCTTAACCTGATTATCTTTAAGTTCGCAACGTTCAGTGTCACTAAGAACCACGCCACTAGATGACACACTTGGAAACACACCGGTGTTAGCGCCAACAAGAAATACTGCCTTAGGTGCAGTTGCCTTAATTCTATCAGCACTACCTAAAATGACTTCATCAACACCAGTTGGAATTCGACCTAAATCTTTTGTTGACACAATAATTTCAAATAACTGACGATAGCGTTTGAGTGTTATTTGCATATCACCTGTTGCGGAATAAAGATTGTCAAAAATTTCGGTAAGAATTCGCCAAATTTTGCCTTGTTCAAGAGCCAATTCTTCTTCACCATTTTTCAAAAGCAATGCAGCGAATTTTTTAAGATTTTCATCAATTTTAGAACTGCGTAAAAATGAGAATAACTCTTTTGAAATTGTTTCACCATTTGTATTGGTGACTCTATTTTCAAGCGCAACAATAGGACCTACAATTTTTGCTCGTAAGTCATTTATCTGGTCAAGCTTTTGCTGAGAATGTTCATTAAGTTCAACGCCAAATCCTGCCGGATTATTTGTCCATTCGTTTCTCCATTCTGACGCTTTAATTTTCCACATTAAAATATAATCTTCAATTAAAGAAATCTCTTCAATAGTAAAACCATAAAGTCCTGTTTTTAACAATCTTAATACATATTCGGAATTAAATCCCTCAGTTAAAATATCAAAAAGTGATAACATAAACGCCATAAGCGGCTGTTTTAAGATTGGTTGACGGTTATCTTGAAAGCAATCAACATTATATTTACGAAAAGATGACAATAACTGATTTCTATATACACCCTCACTGCGCTCAATAACCGCAATATCACGATATCTATAACCTTCTTTACGAACAAGACGTTTAATTTCAGATGCAACAAAATCACACTCATCAGTCATATTTCGACATGGTACTAATGCAATTGAATCACAATCTTTTTCATATACATTTTCAGTAACATCAAAAATGTTATCTTCAAGAAAATTTAAAGCGTCATCTTTAAATTCTTTTACGGAATGTAAAATCTTTTCAGGTGCAACTTTTACATTAACGCGGTTTGCAATGTTGCGAAGCTCTCTAATTTCACACATTGCGTTATAGAAAAGTTCATATTTTTGATTATTTCTCGTAGTATCACAACAAAAAGTAACATATACATTTTCAGCTGTTGCAATAATACGCTCAAGTACTTTATATTCTTGTGCTGAGAATCCTGCAAAAGCATCAACAAACACAGTTTTGTCTTTAAAATATGGTACATCTAAAAGTAAATCTGCAAGCAAATCTAGATTAAGTGAATCATCTTGGAATTTTTGATTCATTAAACTCTCATAACACTTAAAAATCATTGACAACTCATCAAGTTTTTTAGAAAAAGTTGATTTTGAAACCTTTGTTGACACTTCAGTAAGAGTTTCAAGTGAAATGCAACAAGTTTTAAGTTCACGATTAAACTTTAAAAGTTGACCTATAAGCAGCGGATTTTTTTGATATTTGTTGTAATAAACAAGTTTATCTTGCAATGACTCAATAGCCATGCTCATAAGTACAGCTTTAGTAGCATTATCAGCAAGTTTTTTAGTAAATTTTCCGTTATCTCTTAAAAGTCGTTCAGCAATACGAGAAAAACTTAATATTTCTACATTATTAATTTTTTCGTTACCTAAAAGTTCAAGCATTCCCCTTTCAGTTTCAAAAGAGAATTGCTCTGGTACGATAATTATTGCTTTTCCGCTTTCATTATTTGCAATTTGAGCTGCGAGATTACGTATGTAACGAGTTTTTCCGCTTCCTGTACGACCTGTGATAATATTGAGCATATTTTTTGCTTCCTTTATTTTAATTTAAATAATTTAGCACCATGAGTGTTGATTTCGCAAGTGAAATTATCTTTAACTTTTTCTATATCTTCTTTTTTCCATA
This sequence comes from Candidatus Fimenecus sp., assembly GCA_045611635.1. Lineage (GTDB taxonomy): Bacteria > Bacillota > Clostridia > Oscillospirales > Acutalibacteraceae > Fimenecus. The sequence continues at coordinate 15,232 of JAZKXL010000098.1, forward strand.
AGTCGCGGATATTGTATTCACCTGTTATATTTAATTTATTTAAATCAACTGTAATTTTTGCATCTTCACTAGAAACATTAAACACTGCTATAAGAGGTCTATTATCAAATGAAGTTGCTGTCCAAATAATTGTATTTTCATCACGGTACACTTGTTTACCGTCGCGTGATTTTTGATTCACATCAAGAACTTCTTCGTTTGTCATAAGAGAGAGAGTCCAATCATCATTATTTCGCATTTCACCACCAAACATAAGTGGAGAGCGGAATATAGACCAAAGAGTCATCAATGTAATTTGTTCATCTTTTGTGAACTGAGTATATCTATCTTGTGGACCATGGCAAGTTCCATTTCTTGAAAGGTTGCCAAGTGGTAACATATCACAATCAGGCCAACAGCCCTCACTTACATAAGGAGCCCATTTTTCACACTTATCAAACATTTCATAAAGTTTGTCCCATTGGTCCCAAAAATCGCCGGTAAGACGCCACATATTAGCGTATTCGCATAAATGGTCAGCTACTGACAACTCTGCTGGACCTGGTGAAAGACTAAGCACAATGTCACGACCTGTTTTGTCAATGGCCTTTCTAATCATTTCAACTTCTTCACGAGCTGAGTATGGATTGTCCCATTTGCGAAACTCTGTAACTGCTATGTCATCTACTTTAACAAAATCAATGCCCCATTTTGCGTACATATCAAAAATAGAATCATAATATGCTTGTGCACCCTCACAAGTGTACATTCCATACATATCAGTATTCCAAGGACAAACCGAGAAATGATGCGCAACCTGACGAGCAGTTTTATCACTACCTAAAATAGGCGTGTTTCTATGCACTGCTTGGCGAGGAATACCACGCATAATGTGAATACCAAATTTAAGTCCCATAGCGTGAATTTTATCGGCAATCGGCTTAAATCCCATTCCATTTGCTGATGATGGGAAACGATTAACGGCCGGAATAAGGCGAGAATATTCATCCATACAAAGCTCGGTAAAGTTATTGTAGTCATTATTTCTTGCTTTTGGTTCATACCACTGAATATCGCACACTACATATTGCCATCCATAATCTTTAAGATATTTTGCCATATATTCAGCATTGCCAAGTAACTGTTCTTCATTAACTGCAGCACCGTAGCAATCCCAGCTATTCCACCCCATTGGTGGAGTTTTTGCAAGTTTATTTTTACTCATAATAATTCTCCTTAATCTAAAACTATGCTTTTCTTCTTGCCATTTTTATTTTTTGGATATTCACGAATTCTTGTGATATATTCACAATTCATAATGTCGCAATTCCCGTTTGTTTCAATCTCAATCCAACCATCATTGTATGAGCGGATTATTCCAGTTACAGTTGAATTAGATGCACAAGTGTATATAAGACACTCCTTGCCAATAAATCTGTTAATCATTTCAGTCATATTGAACTTTCCCCTTTTTTTGCGAAGATGCTTACGAATTATATAAAATTTATCTAAGCGAATTTGCGTAAAAATAATTATAAACAAAACAAAATAGATAAACCACATTGAATTCATATTACACACCCCCCTAAAATATCGAGTATATTTTATCATTTTATGTATTAAAAGTAAACTAAAATAGGCGTAATTTTATAGACCAAAAATTCAAATGTTTTTTTAAAAAAGTCCTTGACAACATCATTCTTTTATGATAACATATACAAGCCCAATACGGAGAGATACCGAAGTGGTTATAACGGAACGGTCTTGAAAACCGTCGTACGGCAACGTACCGTGGGTTCGAATCCCACTCTCTCCGCCACTGCGGGTTGTAA
>JAZKXL010000099.1:0-6460 GCA_045611635.1 Candidatus Fimenecus sp.
AAAAAAATCCCTTGTAAAACTACAAGGGACGAATAAAATCCGCGGTACCACCCAAATTTTTGCAAAAAGCAAACACTTCCGTGTTCAATAACGAGAACAAACCGTCGCAACCTACTGTTATTTCAGTTGTGCCACTCCAAAGAGAACTTCAATTAAGATTTCAACTTATGTGCTTTCAGCCGGGGCACAATTCTCTGTCAAGTGTACTCACTTAATCTACTTTCTTTTTCACTGTGTTTCAATATCGCATAGAATTATAGCAAAATAAATTACATAAGTCAAGCAAAAATTTGTTTTCCGTTTTCCACTTTCCACTTTACACTTAGTTAGACAAACTATAATTTGTCAAACAAAAACAGCGAGAGAAAAAACTCTCGCTGTCATAATATCATTTTGCGCTTATTATGCTTCTTCGCGCTTTCTCTTTGTAATGATTACTGTTGCAAATACAGCTGCAAAAATAGCAAGTGCAATAGCAGCAACAACTGTGTAAGCAAGAACAGGGTTTTGACGTAATGTGTCAGTAATGTTACCAAGTACGTCATCCTTGTCAGCGTTGTCTCCGTTTGTACCTGCACCGTTTTCGCCTTCGCCTTCACCTGGGTTGTTGTCTTCTTTATCTACCTTTGAAAGGTCTTTAGAAATAGCAAAGCTATCAATTCTATCTTCAGTACCGTCAGCATTTACTGCGTATGAATCAAAGTAAAGGTTACCACCATCAATTTGAATGTATGAGTATGATGGAATATCAAGTGAAATAACTGCTTCACCCTCTGGGAATGCTTCAGCAGTTTCTTCAGCAGCTTTTGGCTCATAATGTTTGCTACCTGCAGTACCGTTAATTGAATAGATTGTACCATCAGGGTCAACCTTAGCAGTGTATTCAAGACCGTTGTATTCAACTGTTGTTGTTTCAGCTTCAACAATTTGATTATTATTCATAACATCAGTACGCATATAAACGTGGTCATGACCTTGGAATACAATGTCAATGTCAAGTTCAGGCATAAGAGTTTGAAGTTGTGCACGAATTGCAGAAACGTCATCATCATCAAAGTGTGAACCGTTTGAATATGGAGCTTTATGAAGTGCAACAAACTTCCAATCTTTGTCGCTTGCATTCATATCTTCAGTAAGCCATTGAATTTGAGCATCTGAAAGACCATTTTCATCACTCAAATCATTTGTGTTAAGCACTGCAACGTGAGCGTTGTTGTAATCAAATGAGTAGTAAACACCTGTAGTTGTGTCTTGGTCAGGAAGATTTGAATAAACAAAGTTGTTAACTTGAGCATTGTCGCCACGCTCTTCGTGGTTACCTGATGCACTCATAAGAGCAGTGTTCATAAGAATATTAGTTGCTGAGTTGAACATTCTCTTCCACTCAACAAAGTCGTTACCGTTATCAACCATATCGCCTGTTGAAAGAATGAAATCTGCGTCACTGTGATTTGTAAATGCAGTGTTAAGAGTTAATGCCCAGTTTTCAGCATATTGCTTTTCAGTAACTGATTGAGGGTCAGTCATGTGGAAGAAGCTAAATGCGTTGCTGTTGTCGGCAGTGTCAATAACACCAATCTCGCTCCACCAGCCACGGTCAGCATCACCAATACGGTAGCAGTATTTCTTGCCTGCTTCAAGACCTGTAATTTCAATAGTATGACGATTAACCTTCATCTTGTGAGTAATAATACCGATAAAGCTTAAGTCAATAGCATAATATTCTCTTTCAGCGTCCACTTCACAGTCAGTATCAATTTTTGCCTTAACTGTTGTACCCTTGCTGAAATCAGGATTTGATGAATAAGGAACAATTTGAATGTCAGTATCAGTAACACTATATTTTGTGAAGTAGCTAATGTTTCTTGAAGTAGAAGCATCTTCACCAAATGTTACAGCAATATGAGAAGGGAGACGAAGATTATCTTGTGAAAGTGGAACAGCAACTTTACCAGTGTAAGAAACTGTACCTTCAAAGTCTTTCATATAGCCAGGGTTTTCGTCATGAGTAAGGTCTTTAAGAATTCTATAGAATTCGCCGTCAATAACATCATACTGGCTTTGTGTAAGGTATTCATCAAGAACACCATAAACAACATCTGAAAGTGTGTCGCCACCAAGAACACCTGTAATAAGAACAATTGAAATAATATCACTTGCTCCAATTTCAGGGAAACCGTTTGTGCCAAGCATACTATCAATTATGCCTGTAAGTTGAGCAACAAGCTCACCGTTTTGACCGTTAATACCGATTGAAACAGGGTCAATTTTAATATCTTTAAGAAGTGTGTTTTGAAGAAGGTCGTTAAGAACAACATCAAGAAGAGTGTCAACAATTACTTCAGCGTTTTCATTGTTATAGAAACGGTTAAGAGCGCTTTGAAGGAATTTGTCGTTTTTAGGGTCTTCGTTGTTTGTGTAGTGATATGCAAGAACAGTAGATGCAAGGTCACCAAGTGTACCTTTGTTTCCTTTGCTGCCAAATCCAAGAGTATTTTTAAATACTGTGCAAGGATAGTCAGAAACCTCAATGTTTAAAAGTTTGTCAAGCATTGGGTCAAGAATTTGGAGTGTCTTGTCAGGGTCTTGAAGGTAAGCTTTTTCAAGTTGAGCACAAAGTGAATAGAGAAGTGCTTTAGCAGCAGCATCACCAAGTTCAGCAAAAATGTTACCAACCATTTCGTTTTCAACAAGACCTGCAAGAAGCTCTTTTATACCAATTGTTTTGCTTAAATAGTTGTAAAGACCACCAGCGTCTTTAACATCTTTACCAAAACCGTAACGAAGTTGATATTCAATAACATTCATTGCGAATGTCTTAATGTTATCGCCGCCAAAGTTGTAAGCCCATGCAATATTCTTGAATGGCTTTGGTTGAGCAACACCATCAATAATTACAGGAATAGTCTCATCAACGTCGTGTGATTTATAAGAAAGTGTAATGTTACCGTTTGAAGCAGCACTCATGCTAACACTTCTATACATGTTAGGATAGCTAAGAAGTGATGTTGTAACAACGTCAGTAAGTGTTTCGCCGTTATCGTTTACATAAGTTGCAACGTCCTGCATATGAACGTGACCTGAAACTGTATAGTGCATACCTGCATCAGCAACAGCGTCAGCAAACTTTTCCCAATCACGAAGAACGAAATTGTCGAAAAGGTCGTTTTCAGTTTCAAAGTGAGGAATACTGTTAGTATGAATCATACCAATAATTGTTTTACCGTCAGCTTTTGCCTTTTCACATTCTTTAACAACCCATGCAAGATGTGCTTTAGTAACAATACCTGCAGTTTCTTGCTCGTTAATACCTTTGTCTGTAATGTCAGCGGAATAAAGCTGAGAGTCAATAGCAATAAGACGATAGTTGTTAGGAAGGTCAGTAGCGTATGAAAGTGAGGCCTCTGAATTTTCAGCAGCTGACTTGTAACGGCTGTAATAACCACCCTCTGATGAATAACCGAAATCTTTGTAAAGAGCTTCAAATTCTTCAGGAGTTGTGTCAAGAGTATCTCTCATTTCAGGATTTTTCTTTGCACTTACAAAGTTTTCACCATCATAATAAGCAGCACGACTGTTGTTGATGTCGTGGTTACCATTGATAACGTAAACAGGAACACCTGTTAACTGTTCAAATGTTTTAAGTTTAGCAACAAGTTCTTCGTGAGCTGAATACTCGGCGTTTCTTGTTAAGTCGCCAGGCAAAAGTACGAAATCAATTTCGCCTGCAAGTGCCTTAGCAGTAATGTTAGCAAGAGCAGCATCTGTAATTTCAGGTGCAATACCACTTGTAGCATTGTTCATAAGCATCATTTCATTGAATTCCGCTTTGTCCTCTTCTGAGTTACCCATAGCAGACTCTGCGAAATAGTGAAGGTCGCTTAAAATAACGAAATCCACATCATCAGTAGTAGCGGCAGTTGCTGTAAATGGAATACTAACAGCAAAAACCAAAACTGCAAGGATTGCACACAAAAGTTTTTTGAATGTGCTTGTTCTTTTCATCTTTTTCTCCTCCAATTGCATATAACTATACAATATAATAATACAAATACAAATTTTAACATAAAAAAAAGAAAAATGCTACACTTTTTGGTAACATTTTTCTATATAATAATATTATTTTTTCAAAACTAAACACACGAAGATTATTTGTTGATAATATCCGAAATAATTTGACCATCTTGAACACGAATAATACGTGTTGCTTCGTTAGCAATGTCGTTATCATGAGTAATAAGAATAACTGTGCGACCTTCTTCGTGCAATTCGTGAAGAATTTTCATAACTTCAATACCTGAATGTGAGTCAAGGTTGCCAGTTGGCTCGTCAGCAAGAATAATAGGAGGTCTTGCTGCAACTGCACGTGCAATAGCCACACGCTGTTGCTGACCACCTGACATTTGCTTTGGTAAATGGTCAAGACGGTGTGAAAGTCCAACACGCTCTAATGCCTCAAGAGCAAGCTTGTTGCGCTGTTCTTTCTTCATACCACGGTAAACAAGTGGCAATTCAACATTTTCAACTGCAGTAAGACTTGGAATCAAGTTAAAGCCCTGAAAAATAAAGCCAATTTCTTTGTTGCGGATTTCAGAAAGCTCATCATCAGTCATATCTTTAACGTCAACACCGTCAAGAATATATTTGCCACTTGTAGGAACATCAAGAAGACCAAGCATATTCATAAGTGTTGATTTACCTGAGCCGGACTGACCAACAATAGCAAGAAATTCACCGTGTTCAACAGTTAAGTTAATGCCATCTAACGCTCTTACTTCGTTTTCGCCAGGATTATAAATTTTGTAAATATCACGAATTTCAATTAAACTCATATTTCTACCTCAAAAATTCATATGAAAAGTATTGTCATTATTTTACTATTTTATTTTTGCAATTTCAATTAACAAATTGTTAAAAGTGGGTTAATTCTTTTACAACTTCTCCCGCTATAATAAGCCCTGCAACGCTTGGCACAAAACTGATGCTTGCAGGTGTTCTTTCACCATCATTTTTAGGGATTTCAGTTGAATAAAGCACCTTTAATTTCTTGACACCACGATTTTTCAATTCTCTTCTCATTACTCGGCAAAGGGGACAAGTGTCAGTTTTATAAATGTCAGTAATTTTGAATGCGGTAGGGTCAAGTTTGTTGCCTGTGCCCATTGATGATAACATTGGAATTCCCAATTCTTGCGATTTCACCGCAAGGTCAATTTTAGCAGTAACATTATCAATGGCATCAATAATGTAATCGTATTGCTCAAGGTTAAATTCGTTTGCATTTTCAGGCAAATACATTTTAACAATTGGTGCAACTTCACATTTTGGGTTTATGTCAAGAATACGCTCTTTCGCTACATCCGCCTTATTTTTGCCAACTGTTGAGTGAAGTGCATATAACTGACGATTAATGTTTGTAATATCAACTGTGTCTTTGTCAACAACTGTCATTTTGCCAATGCCACAACGAGCCAACGCTTCAGCCACATAAGAGCCAACTCCACCAAGCCCAAAGATAATGATATTTTTATTTTTCAGTTTTTCAAGATTTTCTTTACCAATTAATCTTTCAGTTCTTGAAAATTCCATAAAATCACCTTTAATCATTTTACCATATTGAAATATTTTCCGCAATAGTGTATAATCATTCGTTGGAAATAAAATCTTAATATAAGGATGAATTAAAATGAAACTTGGTATAGTAGGTTTACCAAACGTTGGTAAAAGTACACTTTTTAATGCTATCACAAATGCAGGCGCACAGTCTGCAAACTACGCTTTTTGCACAATTGAGCCAAATGTGGGTGTTGTTGCAGTGCCTGATTATAGAATTGACAAACTTGCGGAGATGTATAATCCTGCAAAAATTACTCCTGCGACTATTGAATTCGTTGGTATTGCAGGTCTTGTAAAGGGCGCGTCAAAAGGCGAAGGTCTTGGCAACAAATTCCTTTCTCATATTCGTGAGGTTGACGCAATTATTCACGTTGTTCGTTGCTTTGATAATGACGATATTATTCACGTTGAAGGTAGTATTGACCCACAACGCGACATTGAAACAATTAACCTTGAATTGATTTTGTCTGATGTTGAAATTCTTGATAGAAGAATTACCAAGAGCGAAAAAGACCTTAAGGGTGACAAATCACTTCAAAAAGAAGTAGACTTCCTTAAAAGACTTCGTGGCGAGTTAGAAAATGGCATTAATGCTCGTGCAGTTGAAATGGATGAGGAAGAAAGAGAAATACTTGCGACTGTTGCACTTCTCTCATCAAAACCAATTATTTATGCTTGTAATATGAGTGAAGAGGACTTTGCAAACAACATTCGTGATAATTCTCGTTACAATGCAGTTTGCAAACTTGCAGCAGCAGAAGGTGCTGAAACACTTCCTATTTGTGCTGAGCTCGAAGCACAAATTGCTGAATTAGATAAGGAAGAAAAAGAAATGTTCCTTGCT
>JAZKXL010000100.1:0-25905 GCA_045611635.1 Candidatus Fimenecus sp.
TTTTACCTGATTTTAGATATAAGTCTGAATATTCAATTCAAGGTCGTATTGAGAAAAAAGTTATAATTTTCCTTGCAACGACTGATGATACAAGCACAATTATTCAACGTGAAGAAATTGAAGAGTATTTGTGGCTTAAATACGATAAAGCAATGAGTTTGCTTAAATTCCCTAACGATAAATTCCTTTTGACAAAAGCAAAGGAATATCTTGAAAAGGTAGGTGTAGTAAATGGTTGAAACAATTGTTAATGAATTAACTACATTTTTTCAAGAAAAAATTCCTGAAGAATTAATTGCATTTGTTATTTCACTTTGTCCCGTGCTTGAATGTCGTGGCGGTATGATTGCTGCACGACTTATGGAAATTCCATTTCTAAAGGCATTCTTGATTTGCTATATTGGTAATATGATTCCAATTCCGTTTATTATTCTTTTTATTAGAAAGATATTTGACTTTTTACGTCGTTTCAAATTCTTTGAAAAGATTATTTTAAAGCTTGAGGCGAAAACCGAAAAGAATAAAGAAAAGGTATTGAAATATGAATCATGGGGGCTTTTGATTTTCGTTGCAATTCCATTACCTGGTACAGGTGGCTGGACAGGTGCTTTAATGGCAGCCCTTCTTAATATGCGATTTAAACGCTCGTTACCGATTATTGCACTTGGTGTATTGATTGCGGGATTTATAATGTCGGCAGTAACTTACGGAATATTTCAAATGTAAATAAAAAGCGGTGAGGTTTTTCCTCACCGCTTGTTTTATTTAATTAGTGGTTTTCTTCTTCTTTTTTTAGAGATATGCTTACGGTCTTTCATTAAGAAGGCAAGCATTGGAATAAAGATAAGTGATGCAACAATAGCTGCATAAAGGAACATAGCTTCAGTTGGAAGAACCTTTACTGCACCAATATCCGTAGTATAAGTAATATCTGAATTCTTTGCTGCAATATTACCAAGAGTAGGGCCAACCACCATTGGAATAAGCACTAAGAAAATCATTCTAATACCTTGGAAAAGGCCAACCTTATCTTGTGGAATGTTGTCACGCACAGTTGCACCAAATTGTATCATAATCACAGCGTAGCCAACAAGACCAGGTGCAAGACCTATTACAATTCCAAGAATTTCTGTTGTTGATGAGAGAATTAAAAGTCCTATAACAAAAAGTGCAACACTTGGAATAAAAGATGCTGCTTTGTTTTTTGCATAGACTTTCATAAGAAGAATGATGCCTACAATAATTGCTTCAACAGTTATAATTAAGCACATTATAAATACAGGTGAAAGAAGGTTAACATCTTTATTTGCAGGAACAACAACCGAACCTAGATAAATGAAAAGATAAGGGAAAAACACCTGAAAAGCTGAATTAAACAAGCAACCTGATAAAAGCATAAAATAAAGCTTGCTATTTTCTTTAATAACATTTGGTCTAAAGCCGTAGAAAAGGTCCGCAACATAACTTGAATTTTGTTCATCTTTACTCGCATTCTCAAATTTCTTTGGATTTTGAATAAGCACAATACCAAGAAGACCTGAAACGATTGCAGCTATACCGAGTATAATAAAAACGGTACCATAGCCCATTTTGTTACTTTGAGCTCTTGATGCTAACACTGTAATTATACCTGTTGCCACAAAGCCCATAATTGTGAAAAATGTTTCAACTATTGCGGTTGTTTCAGGTGTTGTTACGTCAGTAACCCATGCATTAAAAACGGAGTCGTTACTAGTTGAGCGTAAGAATGCTAAAATAAGTGAAAAAGCAATAACAGTTATAGCAGTAATAGTAACGATTTTGGCAGAGTCGCTAATTTTTAAAAGTTCTGAAATGTTTTCCGTTTTTACAGTACCGAAAAGTATTGCTACAATACCCCATGCAATATAACCGAAAGAAATGAAGATTTTTCTATTTTTCATTTTTTCGCTAAGCGTACCCATAATAAATGCGGCAACGCCTGCAACCACGGCGGATAAAGAAACTATAAGATTAACAGCATCTGTCAAGGTGATTGATGAACCCATTGCACCATCTTTATAAACTGTATTGTTTAAAAAGATGCTGAGATATATAGATTCAATATTTGCGGCAACCGAGCCCATAAGCATAAATAGAAGTATTGCTAACCAAGCACGTTTTGTAAGCTGCCCGTTGTTATTGCTCATAATTTTCACCTCGCGTAAATTTGCTTTAAACATCAAAAACGCCATTTTCAGGCGTTCTTGATATTAAGAATTTATTTTGTTTCTTTTTTCATATTTTTGATAAGTGCAAGCATTGGAATGAACAAGAATATTGCTACAACACCTGCATAAAGGAAGATTGACTTTGTAGGAAGCACATCTTCAGCACCTGATGAATTCTTTGTTGCAATATTACCAAGTGTAGGACCAACTACCATTGGAATAAGCACTGTGAATACCATTCTAATACCTTGGAATAAGCCAACATTATCTTGTGGTGTGTAGTCACGCACGCTTGCGCCAAGTTGAATTGTAAGCACAAGGTAACCGATAAGTACAGGTGCAATACCAATAAGAATTACCCAAATGTTTATTGAAGTTGAAAGAATAAAGAGACCTACAACAAGAAGTGCTGAACTTACAAGGAAAGTAATTGGCTTGTTTTTTTCAGTAAATTTCATAAGAAGTATAATACTTGCAACAATTAATGCAACTACAAGAACTGCAGGCACTATAAACTTAACTGAGAGAAGATTTACATTTGTGTTTGCAGGAAGAACAACTGACCCTAAATAAATAATAAGATATGGAAAGAACACCTGAAATGCACAATTAAAGATACAAAATGCAGAAAGAATCAAGTAAAGAGTACTATTCTTTTTAATAACACTTGGACGGAAACCATAGAAAAGGTCGGCCCAATAACTTGTGTTTGACTTTGTTGCATTTTCAAACTTTTTAGGATTATCAATAAGGAATACACCTGCAACACCGACAATTGCAACAAATGCGCCCATACCAACGAAGAATGTGCGATATGAGATTGCGCCTGACTGTGCCAATGAGCCAACTACCATAATTACTGCCATTGCAAGGAAGCCCATAAATGTTGATGCAGTTTCAACCTTTGGACGTGACTCAGGAGTTGTAACGTCAGTAACCCAAGCATTGAACGCTGAATCGTTACTTGTTGAACCCATAAATGTCATTACAACGTCCATTACAATAACGACCCATGCAGTTGCTGTAATAATTTCACCAGGTTCTGAAAGCCCGAATATTTTTGCAATGTTATCTTTGGTAATAAAGCCGAAAAGTGCAGTAACAATACCCCAAGCAATATAACCGAAAGAAATAAACGCTTTTCGGTTTTTAAGCTTTTCACTGAGAGTACCCATAATAAATGTTGTTACAACTGCGGTAATTGCAGAAAGTGTAACCATAATGTTTACTGCGTCAGTAAGTGTAATAGATGCACCTAAAATGCCATCGTTATAAACACAGTCATTCAAGAATGTGTTAAAATACATATTTTCAACGTTCCAAGCAAGCAAGCCCATGAACATAAAAAGGAGAATGCCCGTCCAGACACGTTTTGAAAGTTTTCCGTTATTGTTCATTTTATTTACCTCTTATTTGAAATAGTAAACACGTGCTTCATAAGGACGTGTTACGAATGTGTTGTTGTTTAATGGTGCAAGCTTGTAGTTTGAAAGTACAAGTTCGCCTTTTGATAAATCAATTCCTGCAGGTGCTTCAAAGTTTACGCTGTTTTCAGAGAATGAGCAAACCACAAGTATTTTTTCACCGTCAAGATTTCTCTCATAAACATAAAGTTGGTCACTGTTTTTGTAGTGCTCTTTGTAGTCACCATAGATTGCAACCTGGTGTTCTTTACGGAATTTAAGAAGTTTACGATAGTAATTAAGAATTGAGTTTTCGTCCGCCTCAGCTTGCGCTACGTTAATTTCAGTGTAGTTAGGATTTAAGTTGAACCATGGTTCAACTGTTGAGAAACCTGCATATTCACTGTCGTCCCATTGAACAGGAGTTCTTGAGTTTTCACGAGAACCAGCGTTAGCCATTTTAAGGAATTTTTCGCCCTTAATACCGATTTTTGCAAATGTTTTTTGGTTATTAAATGTCATCATATCTTTGAACTCATCAATTGATTTGAGTTCAATGTTTGTCATACCAATTTCTTGACCTTGATAGATGAAAGGAGTACCTTTTTGTAAGTAACACATAGTTGCAAGCATTTTTGCACTTTCAACTCTATATTTAAGTGAGCCATAACGGTCAACAATTCTTGGGTGGTCATGGTTTTCAAGATAAAGTGTGTGCCAGCCCTTGCCATTCATAGCATCATACCATTTTTGATAGCATTTTTTCATCTTTTTAAGCTTGAATGGAGTTTTCATCCAGTCAGTCATAAAGCAGTCAGCTTCAAGGTGGTCAAAACTGAACATGGTTTTAAGTACCTGAGTTTCATCTTCAGTAACAAAACGAAGAACTTTTTCAGGTGTAATAAGTGGACCTTCACCAACTGTAAAACAGTCATATTTTGAAAGTACATCATCATGGAATTCTTTAAGATATTCATAAAGGTGTGGACCACAGTTATAATGCTCCATACCACAAGCTACTGGAATTGGAATAGCATTAGGAAGTCCCTCACGTTTTGAAATATATGTAATAACATCTTCACGGAAACCGTCAACGCCCATATCAAGCCAAAACTTCATAACATTCTTAACTTCTTCACGGACTTTAGGGTTATCCATATTTAAGTCAGGTTGACCTTTTGTGAAAACATGAAGATAATATTCGTCAACCTCAGGAACATATTCCCAAGCACCACCTTCAAATGTTGAAAGCCAGTTGTTAGGTGGTTTCTTTCCATTTTTGCCTTTACCTTTTCTCCAAATATAGTAATCGTGGTAAGGATTATCAACACTCTTGCATGCTTCTTTAAACCACATATGTTCAGTAGATGTGTGATTGACAACAAGGTCCATAAATACCTTCATACCACGGTCGTGACATCCTTTAAGGACTTTCTTGAAGGTTTCCATATCACCATATTCAGGGTTAATGTCCATATAGTCAGCAATATCGTAACCATAGTCAGCGTTAGGTGATTTGAAAAGTGGTGAAAACCAAATAGCGTCAATACCTATTGATTTAACATAGTCAAGTTTTTCATAAATACCCTCAAGGTCACCAATACCGTCACCGTTAGAGTCTTTGAAACTACGAGGCCAAATTTGGTAAACTACCATTTCTTTGTACCAAGCTTTGTTCATAAATAACACCCCTATTTGTTATTGAAATATATACATAAATTAGTATAACATATAAAACGCAAAATGCAAAGTGTAAAGTGGAAAATTGTTCAAAAAAAGGTCGGTAAAAATACCGACCGAATCTTTATTCTTCTTTTGAAAACATTTCTTTACCTACATGGCATAAAGGACATTCAAAATTGTTTGGTAAATCTTCGAATTTTGTACTGGGAGTTATGTCCATTTCAGGACATCCCGCATCTTCATCATACATCCAACCACAAACCTCACAAACATAAACCATAAAAATCCACCTTTCATTTTTTTCATAGTTTACCGAGATTTTAACGTTTTATTCACTTTGCATTTGCACTTTGCAATTTACACTTATCATATAGTGGTCAGAGATATAAGTTTTTTCACCTGTGTTTGTGTGTGCTTTGTAGTCAGCGGTTTCAAATCCTCTTACGAAAATATAATCAATGGGCTCAGTATGTGAATTTTCACCCCAACCATGATATGTAGGAGTTTTGTCACCGTTATTTGCATTGATAAAACCCTTGTCATTAAGTAATTTTACTGATTCACCATTGCTATATTGGTTAAAATCACCAGTAATCACTATTGGTGCATTTTCATATTTTTTAGTGAGTTTATCAGCATATTCAGCAACTAACTTACCACCAAGATTTTGCGCTTGGACGCTTGAATTGTCAAAATGAGTGTTCATGTGAATATATGTAAACCCTGTTAATTTGTTTTCGAGCACAACATAAGAACAAATTCTATAACAGCCGGCATCTTTATATTTTGATTCTTTTTCGGGTGTTTCTGAAATCCAAAATGTTTCACTCTCAAGCAAGTTGTATTTATCTTTAAGATAATAAATGCCATTCATTTCAGATTTTTGCTCGTTTTCATCACCACCACGCTTGACACCATAATATTCGTATTGTGGTAAAAGTTTTTTTGAATCTTCAACCCAAAAACTGTTGATTTCTTGCACCCCTAATGAGTCGGGGAGAGTGTTGTTGATTTGTTTTGCCCAAAGGTGCATTCTACGAGTAGTATGTGTACCTTCTAGAAGATTGCCCCAAGGTGCTGCGGTATTATAACTAGCAACAAGAATTTCACCTTTATTTTCAACTCTTTCTTGCGCCGATTTTATTTCTACATTTGGTTTCATTGGATATATTGCTAAAAATCCACCAATTATAATTGCAACAACAAGTAGAAGTGAAATAAGTGCCGTAATTACTATTTTAACTTTTTTAGACATAACTTTTAGCCCCAATTCTACATTTTGAATTTATTATAATTTACCATAAAATCATTGTAAAATCAATTCTATTGTGATAAAATACAAGTTAGTTATAATTGTTTTTAAGGGGAACAAAAATGAAAATTATAGTTGTAGGTGACGGTAAGGTTGGTGCTACACTTGTTGAGCATCTTTCAAAAGAAGGTCACGATATAGTAGTTATTGATAAAAATCAAAAAGTCATTGAACAGCTTGTAAATTCATATGACATTATGGGAGTTTGCGGTAACGGTGCAAGCTATGAAGTGCAAATTGAAGCAGGCGTTAGTGATGCTCAGCTTTTTGTTGCAGTAACATCATCTGATGAGCTTAATATTCTTTGTTGTCTTATGGCAAAAAAAGCGGGAGCAGCATACACTATTGCAAGAGTGCGTACTCCTGATTACTTAAAGCAAGTACCATTTTTCAAAGATGAGTTAGGGCTTAGTATGATTGTTAACCCTGAACTTGATGCTGCAAATGAAATAGCAAAAGTCCTTCGTTTTCCTAATGCTACAAATATTGAAACATTTTATCGAGGACTTGTTGACCTTGCCGAGATAAAAATTACTGAAGAAAATCCTTTGTGTGATATGCAGCTTACTGATATTTTCAGTAAATTCAACGTTAAAATCCTTGTTTGTGCAGTTCAATGCAAAAACGAGGTTGTAATTCCAAAAGGTGATTTCACCATTAAAGCGGGCGATAGAATTCACATTACAGCTCCTCGTGGTGTACTTGTAAGCTTTATGAAGAAATTGAGGATTTACAAGCATCGCACAAGAGATATTATGATTATTGGTGGCGGCAAAATGGGTTACTATCTTGCACGTCAGCTTTGTGAAACAGGCGGATACAATGTGAAAATCATTGAGAACGATGCCGAGCGTTGCGAACATCTTTGCGACATATTGTCAGATGCAAATATTGTTCATGGTGACGGTACTGACCGTGAAGTTTTGTTAGAGCAAGGATTAGAAAATCAAGATGCTTTTGTTGCCCTTACTACAATAGATGAAGAAAATATTATTTCAGCTATGTATGCGAACTCTCTTGGAATCAGTAAAACCGTTGCTAAGGTGAATCGCGTATCTTATGATGTGCTTGAAAGTATTGGTATGGATAGTGCTTTCTCATCAAAAGCGATTGCTGCAAATAGAATTATCGGTTTTGTTCGTGCCTTAGAAAATTCAGGTGAAGAATCAAGCGTGCAAACTCTTTATAAGCTTGTTGGTGGTCAGGTTGAAGCACTTGAGTTTAATATAAATACCGACTTCACCAAAATCGGTATTCCACTTAAAGATATTAAACTTAAAGACGAAAGTTTGATTGCTTGCATTATAAGAAATCATAAAGTTATATTCCCAGGTGGTAACGATTGCATTGAAAAAGGCGATAGTCTTGTAGTTGTTACAAAGAGAGACCACATCAGCAGTATTAACGAAATTTTTGAATAAGGTATTTGTATGAATTATAAAATGGTGTTGAAAACTATAGGTCGGCTTTTACAGTCTGAAGCGTTGCTTATGCTTTTACCTATGGCGGTTTCAATTTATTTCAAAGAAAATCTTATATATGTTTACGCAGTTGTAATTGCAATACTTTTAGGTGTTGGTACACTTATGACCTTACCAAAGCCAAAAACACGCAAGATTTATGCGCGTGAGGGATTTGCAATAGTATCACTTTCGTGGGTTTTGCTTTCGTTTTTTGGTGCATTACCATTTGTGATTTCAGGTGCAATACCATCGTTTATTGATGCGATGTTTGAAGTAGTTTCAGGTTTTACAACAACAGGCGCTACTATTCTTCCCGATGTTGAAAGTATGTCAAAAAGTCTTCTTTTTTGGCGTGCCTTTACTCACTGGCTTGGTGGTATGGGAATCATTGTTTTCGTTCTTGCATTCCTACCACAAAAAGATATGCAGTCAATGCATATAATGCGTGCAGAAGTGCCCGGGCCAAGTGTTGGTAAACTCGTTTCAAAAACAACTGTTACGGCACGTATTCTTTATATTTTGTATGGTGCGTTGACAGTTGCTGAAATTATTGCTTTACTTTGTTGCGATATGCCGCTTTTTGATAGTGTGACAACAGCGTTTGCTACTGCAGGTACGGGCGGATTTTCAGTCAAAAATGCAAGTATTGCCGCATATAATAGTTTATCAATTGAAATAGTTGTTGCTTTGTTTATGCTTCTATTTGGTGTAAACTTTAATCTTTATTATCTTATGATTATGCGACAATTTAAACGTGCAATTAAGAGCGAAGAATTATGGACTTATGTTGGTGTTGTCGCAGTTTCCATAGGCATTATTGCAATAAACATTATGCCTTTGGTAAACTCATTTGGCAATGCTTTGAGACAGGCAGGTTTTCAGGTTGCATCAATTATTACTACAACGGGCTTTGGAACGGCTGATTTCGGTACGTGGCCAACTCTTTCGCAATTTATGGTAGTACTACTGATGTTTTGTGGTGCTTGTACAGGTTCAACTGGTGGCGGACTTAAAGTGGGTAGAATTATGATACTTGTAAAATCTGTTGTTCGTGAACTTCGTCGTGCAATTAACCCAAGAAGTGTAAAATGTATTAAACTTGATGGTGCAGTAGTCGATAAAGAAATTATTTCAACAACAAGTATTTATTTTGCAGTTTATATGATGCTTATTGCTGTTTCAACATTCCTTATTGCTTTTGATAATATTGATTTGCTTGGTGCGACCACATCAGTAATCAGTTGTATCAATAATATAGGACCTGGACTTTCAAGTACAGCTATGATTAGTCATTTTGCAGACTTTTCGGATTTCTCAAAAGTTATTTTTACCGCAGATATGCTTATAGGCCGTCTTGAAATATTCCCAATGATTATTCTATTTTTACCATCAACATGGAAGAAGAGTGTGTAATGTTACCAAAAAGAGTTTATACAAAAATAAATCTTGATAACATAAAAAAGAATATGGAAAATGTCCGTGAAAAATTTGGTGATGATATGCTCATTATGGGTATTGTTAAAGCCAATGGTTACGGTCATGGTGCTGTTGAAGTTGCAAAAGCACTTGTAGAATATGGTGCAGGAATGCTTGGCGTTGCCGCTATTGATGAAGCAGTTGAACTTCGTGAAAATGGAGTTACAGCACCTATTCTCATTTTAGGTCAAATTTTTCGTCAAGATTATCAAACCGCAATAGAGAATGACATAATTTGTACAGTTGTTGATATTGTAACCGCACAAGGCATTTCTAAAAAGGCAACTGAAATGGGTAAGGTTGCAAAGGTTCATATTAAGATTGATACAGGTATGGGTAGAATTGGTTTCCAACCTGACCAAGACGGTGAAAATCAAATAAAATCTATTTTTGACCTTGAAAATATATATGTTGATGGTGCATTTACCCACTTCGCAAACGCTGATATCAGTGATAAAACTTCAGCAAATACACAAAAAGAAAAATTCTTGGCATTTACTGATAAATTGATAGGTGAGGGGTATAAATTCCCAATCCGCCATATGTATAACAGTGCTTCCGCTATGGAGTTAGACGGCTATGCAGGTGAAATGGTCCGTTGTGGAATTATGCTTTATGGACTTTACCCATCAAACGAAATGAAAAAAGATTACAAACTTTACCCCGCATTAGAGTTTAAGAGTAGCGTATCTTTTGTGAAATCCGTTAAAAAAGGTTTTGCAGTAAGTTATGGCTCAACTTATGTGGCTGAAAAAGATATGAAAATAGCCACTGTGCCAGCAGGGTATGGTGATGGATATCCAAGATATTTATCAAATGAGGGTGAAGTGTTAATTCACGGTACTCGTTGTAAAATTCTTGGCAGAGTGTGTATGGACCAATTTATGGTTGATGTTTCGCACCTCGATAATGTGCAGATTGCTGACGAGGTTACACTTGTAGGCACAGACGGAAACGAAACTATAACAGTTGAAGATGTTTCAGATAAAGATTCACGTTTTAACTATGAATTCTGTTGCCTTATTACACCACGAGTACCAAGAATTTATATTAAAGATGGAAAAGTAATAGAATAATTCATAATTAGTAATTAAAAACTGCGAGAAAGCTCTTTCTCGCAGTTTTTTGTTTTGTTATTTAATTTGCCAATCAATTTCTGCCATACCTTTGGACTTCAAAAATTCATTTGCTTTTTTGAAATGTCCGTTGCCGAAAAATCCGTTATATGCTGAAAGTGGGCTTGGATGTGCCGATTCAAGCACTAAGTGGCTAGGATTTGTAATAATCTTTTTCTTTGCTCTTGCATTAGCGCCCCAAAGTAAAAATACCATTGGTTCAGGTCTTTGGTTAAGAAGAGAAATAACATTGTCAGTAAAGATTTCCCAACCCATTCCTTTGTGAGAATTTGGTTGACTTTCTCGCACAGTTAAAACAGTGTTCATCAAAAGTACGCCTTGCTGTGCCCAATATGTAAGTTCGCCATGGTCAGGAATTGGGTAGCCATATTCCGCATGAATTTCTTTATACATATTTTGAAGTGATGGTGGTGGGTTAACACCTTTTAACACTGAAAAGCATAATCCGTGTGCTTGATTTGGCTGGTGATATGGGTCTTGTCCTAAAATAACCACCTTAACATCCTTGTAATCAGTATATTTAAGAGCATTGAATATGTTATTCATATGCGGATATATAGTTTGTGTTTTGTATTCTTGTACCAAAAATTTTCTCAAATTAAGGTAATATGGCTTTTGGAATTCATCTTTTAAGAGAATGTCCCAACTATTATTAAACTGTACCATTTTTTAATCTCTCAATCATCATAAATGCGGATTTATAAATGTCACCACAACCCATAGTAAGAACTAAATCACCTGCTTTTGCATTTTTTACAACATAGTCGGCAACTTCTTCTTGAGTGTTAAACCATACTGAATTTGGAATTTTTTCACTGAGCTGTGATGTGTAAATGTCATAAGTATTCACTTCGCGAGAGCCCATAATTTCAGTCATAACACATCTATCAGGGATTTTAAGCACATCAACAAATTCATCAAAATGCATTGCTGTTCGTGAATATGTGAATGGTTGAAAAACTGCCCAAACTGTGTTGTAGCCCATTTTCATTGCTGCTTCAAGTGTAACCTTTAATTCAGCAGGGTGGTGAGCATAGTCGTCAACAAAATCAATACCGTTGTATGTGCCAAGGTCTTCAAAACGACGACCTGCACCCTTGAATTCTTGTAATCCTTTAATGCAATCCTTGAATTTGGCACCTGAATAAATTGCAGATGCAATAGCTGCAATTGCATTAAGAACATTGTGAATACCAGGAATTGAAAGTTCAACATTACCAAGCTTTTCGCCTTTATACATCACATCAAATTTTGTGAATGCACCTTTGTATTCTTCAACATTTTCAGCATAGTAATCATTAGTATCTTTAAATCCGAATGAAATCATTTCTTTGCCCTTAATGTCTTTTATGGCCTTAAGGGTATTTTCATCATCACCGTTATATATAACCGCTTTTGTAGCGGAATCAGCAAACTTGGTGAAACTTAAAATAAGATTTTCCATTGTCTTGAAATATTCAAGATGGTCTTCGTCAATGTTAAGAATAACCGCAACATCAGGACTCATTTTAAGGAAAGTATCTTGATACTCACAAGATTCCATAACAATAGTTTCAGTATTACCTACACGACCATAACTGTTTGTAAGAGGTAACTTACCGCCAATAACTGCGGATGGGTCAAGTCCTGCTTCAATCATTGTTTGAACAGTAAGGGAAGTAACAGTTGTTTTACCGTGAGTGCCACAAATACCGATACAATTTGTAAATTGACGGGAAACCTCACCTAACAATTCGGCACGCTGAAATGTTGGAATACCACTTTCTAAAGCCGCTTTAAGTTCAGGATTTTCCTTTGAAATAGCAGCTGAATACACAACCATTTCAGCACCTTCAATATTTTCGGCACGCTGCCCCATCATAACTTTAATTCCCATTTTGCGAATACGGTCAACAATAGAACTTTCGTTATTGTCAGAGCCCTGTAAAGTGTAACCCTTACTATGAAGAATTTCTGCAAGAGGACACATACCGCTACCGCCAATGCCAATAAAGTGTATAACCTTTGCAGTTTCTAAAACCTTTGAAATTTCACTCATTTTAATCACCACTCACTATTATATTACATCTTTACAAAAAATTAAACACCTAATCACCAAAAAAATGAAAAAACATAACATAGTAATAGGCGAGGAGGAGTATTTATGAGAAATATTGTAATTGTTGGTGGAGATAAAAGGCAAAAATACCTCAAAGAATATCTTGTAAGCAAAGGGTATGATGTATCGTCTTACGGGCTTTTTGATTGGGATGATGATACCGACAAATTAAAGAGTTTAATAGATGAAAAATCAGTAATAATTCTACCGTTGCCAGCAACAAGAAACGACAAAACTATTTTTATGCCATTTTCTAAAAAAGAAATTTCCATTGACCGACTACTGTCATTTCTCGGTAAAAAAAATCTTGTGTTTGGTGGAATTGTTAAAGGTGACTTGCTTTCGCGACTTCGTGAAATAGATGTGCCATTTATAGATTATTACGATGAACCATTTATTGAGAAAAATGCAGTTTTAACTGCTTTTGGTGCATTGAAAATCTTGCTTGAGCATATTGATTTTGCACTACCTATGGGCAATTATGCGATTACGGGCTATGGTAGAGTTGCAAAAGAAACTGCATCACTTTTAACGTCACTTTCTTGTGATGTTACGGTGTTTGCCCGAAATCCGTCACAACGTGAAGACGCAACTATAAAAGGTTGCAAGGCGTACCCCATAACAAAGCTTCCTTCTCTTGCCAATGAATTTGATATTATTATAAACACCATTCCGTTTGAGATTTTTACGGAAGAAACAGTTAATAACATAAATAAAAATTGTAAAATTATTGAACTTGCGTCAGCACCTTATGGTATGGATTTTGAGCTTATGCGAAAAAATGATGTGGATGTAGTCAAAGCATTCGGATTACCAGGTAAATATACACCAAAAACCGCGGGGGAAATAATTGGCAAAAAGATAGAAACAAACTTGCAAAAGGGGGAATAATATGCAAAAAGAAACTGTGGGATTTGCCTTGTGCGGTTCCTTTTGCACCTTTAAAAAAGTAATCCCACAAATGAAAAAATTAGCCAATGAGGGTTATAGGGTGATTCCTATAATGTCCCATACTGCATATACAACGGATACGCGTTTTGGTAAGTCGCGTGATTTTAATGAAGAAATTGAACAAATTTGTAACGAAAAGATTATATATACAATTAGTGGTGCCGAGCCGATTGGACCAAAAGAATTGCTTGATGTTTTAGTGAT
The DNA here is from genome assembly GCA_045611635.1 of Candidatus Fimenecus sp. Classification (GTDB taxonomy): domain Bacteria; phylum Bacillota; class Clostridia; order Oscillospirales; family Acutalibacteraceae; genus Fimenecus. The sequence goes on from JAZKXL010000100.1 coordinate 13,916, forward strand.
TGCGCCTTGTACAGGTAACACTCTCGGCAAACTTGCCAATGGTATAAGTGATACCTCAGTAACTCTCGCTACAAAAGCACATCTTCGTAACCAACGCCCAGTAATTATTGCAGTTTCAACAAATGATGCTCTTGGCACAAGTGCCCGAAATATTGGAACACTTATGAATAGTAAAAACATTTACTTTGTACCAATGCGACAAGATGATTATATAAACAAACCGAACTCTATTGTAGCGGATTTTGATTATATTACTGACACTGTGAGAGAAGTTCTTGCAACAAATCAGCAACCACAACCAATTTTATTGTAAGTGCAAAATTGAAAATGGAAAGTGGAAAACTATAAAAAATGGCGAGAAATAAATTCTCGCCGTTAGTTTTTTATTTTTAGTTTTCGTTTTACACTTTTTACTTTTGTTCAAAGAATACTTTAAATGCCTTATATGCCATATAAACGTCTAACTTTGAAACAACTTCCATTGGTGCGTGCATTGAAAGTACAGGCACACCAAGGTCAATAGTGTCAATGTCAAGGTTAGCAACATACATAGCAACTGTACCGCCACCACCAGCATCAACTTTGCCAAGCTCACCGATTTGCCATACAACATCATTAGCGTTTAACATTCTACGGATTTTGCCCATGTATTCAGCGGATGCATCACTTGTACCACTCTTACCACGAGCACCAGTGTATTTTGTAATAACAACACCATTGTTTACAAATGAGCAGTTTCTTCTTTCACTAACTTCAGGGAATGTTGGGTCATAAGCGGAGTTAACATCAGCCGAAAGACATTCTGATTTTGAAAGCACTCTCCATGGCTCAACGCCACCCATAACAGCCAAATCGTGAATAAAATATTTCATATATGATGAATTAAGACCTGTGTTACCATCAGAACCGATTTCTTCTTTATCAGTAAGCACTGTAAGGCAAGTGTATTCAGGGTTTTCAACATTAAAAATTGCCTGAGCAGCAGGATATGCACAAACCTTGTCATCATGACCGTAAGCGCCAATTAAACTTCTATCAAAACCAATATCACGAGCTTTAAATGCAGGCACTAACTCAAGTTCAGCACTTAAGAAATCACTTTCAGTAATACCATATTTTTCGTTAAGAATTTTAATGATATTAAGCTTTACTTTTTCACTGCCCTCATCTTTTGAAAATGGTCTTGAACCAATTAAAATATTGAGTTGTTCGCCCTTAATGCCATCACTCATTGTTTGTTTCATTTGGTCTCCAGCTAAATGTGGAAGAAGGTCGGTAATACAAAATTGTGGGTCGTTATCGTCTTCACCAACATTAACTTTTACACTTTCACCATTTGCTTTAACAACTACACCGTGAAGTGCAAGTGGAATTGCAGTCCATTGATATTTTTTAATGCCACCATAATAATGTGTCTTGAAATATGCAAGTGAAGAATCTTCATAAAGTGGATTTGGTTTAAGGTCAAGGCGAGGTGAGTCAATGTGAGCAGCAGAGATTTTAACACCTTCACTAATATCTTTTTTACCGAATACGCAAAGAATAATTGCTTTGCCACGATTATTATAATAAACCTTGTCACCTGCATTGTATTTTTTTGTATTTTGGAATTCGGTATAGCCCCTCTTTTCAGCTTCGTTTATGAAAAATTCAACTGATTCACGCTCGATTTTTGCAAAATCCAAGTACTTTTTATAACCCTCGCAAAAGTCATCAGCCGCCTTTACAACTGATTCGTCAACTATTTCCATAGCATGCTTTGGCTCATAAAAAAGTTCTTTTTTCATTTCGTTAAGTTCCATTTTATTTTCTCCTTTCGGTTACATTTGTATTTGTGCCATAATTGGGCGAATTTCTACATTTATATCATATGGTGGATAATTCCACAATACAAAATCCGCTTTACTTGTAAAAAAGCTTTCGTCTTTTTGAGCGTTAATTCGTTCTAACGCTTTTTCTTTTGTAATGTTGTCGCGCTTCATAATGCGGTCAAGACGAATTTCTTTTGGTGCAATTACCGTAACATTAAAGTCGCAAAGTGAGTTTAAACCACTTTCAAAAAGTGCAATAGCATCAATGATTATGCCACGATAACCCACTTCACTTATATCCTTAATAATTGACTTTATTTCTTCAGTAACAGCAGGGTGGGTAATCTTATTTAAAGCGTTTGTACTTTCTTCATCAGCAAATGCACGAGAAGCAAGTAATGGTCGGTTTGTCGTGCCATCAGCATTTATAACATCATTACCAAAACGCTCTTTCAGTTTATTCTTGACATTTTCATTGCTATTTATAACTTCACGAGCAACCTTGTCCGCGTCAATGTGATAGCAACCGTATGCCATTAGTTTTTGCGCAATAGTGCTTTTGCCCGCACCGGTAAGTCCTGTAAGACCAATAATCTTCATTATATCACCTTAATTTTAAATCCACTTGCACGAATTAAACGATTATATACCGCTAATCCCATACCCTTTGTATCGGGGCAACGGGCATAAACTTTTGTAGCCCCCATTTCATCTAATTCACGAAGTGCATCAAACAACCTTGCGCTTTGAGAGTAACCATCATTTTCTTTTCCGTATGTAACAGAAGGACAAGAAAGTTTTCCATTTTCACCATCAAAGCATAATGCGGTTGCATTTTCACTTTCACAAAGATTTTTGAAAGTTTTAAAATCACTTTTAATAATTGTTATGTCGGCAGTAGGTGCGTAATGCTTGTATTTCATGCCGGGTGAAGATGCTGTGGCACCTTCTTCTAATTTGTTAAGCACCGCATCATCAACTACAATTTCGCCAATAAGAGCGGTCATTTCTTCAAGAGTAACACCACCAGGGCGAAGAAGGCGAGGTGGATTTTCAGCAAAAGAAATAACAGTTGATTCAACACCGATTTCACAGTTTCCACCATCAATAATAAGTGGAATTCTACCATTCATATCGTCAAAAACATATTTAGCGTTAGTAGGACTAGGGCTACCTGAAAGATTTGCTGATGGTGCCGCAAGTGGTAATCCGCAACTTTCAATAATTGCACGAGCATAGTCACTTTTAGGCATTCTTATTGCTACCGTATCAAGATTTCCTGAAACTACAGGCGATACCTTGTCACTCTTTTTCATAATCATAGTAAGAGGTGCAGGCCAAAAAACTTCAGCCATAATCTTGACTTTGTGAGGGATTTCCGCAACAAGTGGTTCTAAATCTTCAAACTTGCTGATATGCACAATAAGTGGATTGTCACTTGGTCTGCCCTTCGCAATAAAGATTTTCTTAACTGCATTCTCGTCTAATGCATTTGCTGCAAGTCCGTAAACAGTTTCGGTAGGAATACCCACAACCTCACCGTTTTTAAGAAGCCTTGCAGATTCCTTTAACGCCTTTTCATATTCAGTTGTAATGTTAATTACTACTGTTTCCATTTTCTATGTATTCCTTTGCTACTCTACAATCGTATAGTTCAAAATTACCGTTTGCCACTTGAATCAATGTGTTTGCATATTGTATTGCTTTTTCTTTGTTTTCATGTCTTTTATAATAGTTGAAAATAGCAAAATATCGTGAAAATACAGCGTTTTTACCAATACGTTCAGCTAACTTCATATCATTCAAAACAACTGTTTCAAAATTAGGGTCATCAGTAAAAAATGAATTAACAAAATGAGTATTATTGTCAATCTTATTAATGAGATTGATTTTGGCTAACCCTTTTGCAGAATCTTTGAATTCATACGCCTTCTTTATGTTAATCTTGTAGTCTTCAAAATTTTCTTCATAAAGATTAAGAATGGCTTTGTTATAGAAAAAGACTGCAGATATAAGCGGACTTGTTTCTATTCCAAAATGTTGAAGGAACAACTCGTTTTCTTCTTTTGCTTGTTGAAAATATCCTAAATTTATTAAGTAGGCGATTCTATTAGCACAAAGTTGTTGGAATTCCTTTTTAAATTTTGGGTTTATTATACTTAAAAGGTAGTCCGTTCTTCTAAGTGCTTCACCATTTTGTAGTTCTTCTTGTGGTTGAACTGATAAAACTATTTTTGAATTCACAACCAATTTAGGAAAAAATAAAAGCATACTTGCAACAAGAATGAGAGTTACAAAAAGAGTAATTGCCTCAGAATCAATAGAATTTAAAGAAGTTATGATTACAAGAAATGCAAGTAAAAGGTAGAATGTCGTAGAAACTACTTTAAATGCAGTTGGCTTAGTTATTGCAAACATTTCAATCTTGCTAATTTTAAAACGTTTCATAAAACTCTCCCTATTCATTAGCTTTAAGTTTTTCAGCTGTATCAGCGGTGATAAGTGCATCAATGATTTCGTCAATGTCACCGTTCATAATTTGCTCAATTTTATAAAGTGTAAGACCAATTCTATGGTCACTTACACGACCTTGTGGGAAGTTGTAAGTTCTAATTCTTTCACTACGGTCACCAGTACCAACCTGACTCTTTCTTTGACCTGCAATTTCAGCATCGTGCTTTGCTTGTTCGATTTCAAGAAGTCGTGAACGAAGAACTTTTAACGCTTTATCCTTGTTTTTGTGTTGGCTTCTTTCATCCTGACATTCAACAACCATACCAGTAGGTAAGTGAGTAACACGAATTGCGGAAGATGTTTTGTTAACTTTTTGTCCACCCGCACCGCTTGAACGGAAAACATCAATTTGCAATTCAGCAGGGTTCAACTCAAAGTCAACATCTTCTGCCTCAGGAAGTACCGCAACAGTAACAGTTGATGTTTGGATTCTTCCTTGGCTTTCAGTTTCAGGAACGCGCTGTACTCTATGAACGCCACTTTCAAATTTAAAACGTGAATATGCACCATCACCATCAACTGAGAATATAACTTCTTTATATCCGCCAAGTTCAGTTGGATTTTCGGAAAGGATTTCCATTTTCCAACCACGTGCTTCGGCATACATTGTGTACATTCTAAAAAGAGAATTTGCAAAAAGAGCTGCCTCTTCACCGCCTGCGCCACCACGGATTTCAATAATAACGTTACGGTCGTCATTAGGGTCACGAGGGAGAAGAAGTATTTTTAATTCTTCCCAACATACATCAAGCTGCTCTTTAGCAGTTTCATACTCCTCTTGAACCATTTCTTTAAAGTCCTTGTCCATTCCGCCTTCATCCAAAAGCATTTTTGATTCTTCAAAAGTGTCTTTGTATCCTTTGTATTCGCGGAATTTTTCAACAACTGGAGTAAGCTGTTTTAATTCTTTCATTAACTTTGTATAGAGCTGTTGGTCACTTACAGTTGCAGGGTCACACAACTGCTCGTTAACCGCTTCAAATCTTGATTCAATACCTAATAACTTATCAAACATTAACTATTTCTCCATCTCTCAAAACTTTTTTTATATTCTTCTCAATTTTTACTCGTGGTACCATAACCTCACGGTCGCATTTTACACAACGAATGCGAAAATCCATACCTGCACGAAGTACAAGAAACTGTTTTTCACCGCAAGGATGTGGTTTTTTCATTTCAAGAATATCATTAATTCTAATGTCCATAATCTTCACCAAATATATAGTATAGCATAAACAGTACAAAAATAAAATAGTCTTTTTTATTCTTTCACCACATATTTATATAATAATTTGAAAATAAAGGTGAGATATATGAAAAAATACTACCCTGAGGGAATACTTTTTGAAAGTAAAAGCAATAAGAAAACTATGGAGTCAATCAACAGTATTCGTGAATGTTTCTTTACTGAAAAGATTTTAGAAGGCAAGGTTACAATGTGCGACCGTGAACATAATTTGTATGTTGATTTAGGTGTCATTAGAGGCATTATTCCTCGTGAAGAATGTGCTATGGGAATCGCTGAGGGAAATATCCGCGATATTGCAATAATTTCAAGAGTTAACAAGCCAGTTTGCTTTAAAATTATTGACTTTATGGATGACGAGTCAGGTACGCGCACTGCCATACTTAGCCGCCGTATTGTACAAGAGGAATGTATGGAAAATTATATTAAAAACCTTGTGCCGGGTGATGTTGTTAACGCTCGTGTTACTCACAACGAAAGTTTTGGCTCATTTTGTGATATAGGTTGTGGAATTTCCGCTCTTTTGCCAATAGATAGCATTTCAGTTTCTCGTATTCCACATCCAAGTGTAAGATTTCCGATAAATACTGTGATAAAAGCCGTTGTGAAAAGTATTGATGAGCTTGGAAGAGTCACACTTTCACACAAAGAATTGCTTGGCACTTGGGAAGAAAATGCACAAAATTTCAAGGCAGGTCAAACAGTAGGCGGAATAGTCCGTTCTATTGAAAAATATGGGGTTTTCATTGAATTAAGTCCTAATCTTGCGGGTCTTGCTGAGTACAATTGTGATGTACAAGAAGGGGACTTGGCAAGCGTTTACATAAAGAGTATAAATCCTGAAAAAATGAAGATAAAGCTTGCGATTGTAGATAATTTCCCCAATGATGATAAAACGCCCCAAATCAAATATTATTTCGATGGAAAGCATATGGATTATTGGCAATATTCGCCACAATTTTCAACTAAAATAATTCAAAGTATTTTTAGCGAAAAGTGTTGTAAAAAATAAAAATATATGGTAGAATGACTCTAGTTATATTATAACGGAGGGATTTTATGAAAAAAATCAAAGTTGCGTTAAGTTTAATCCTCGCAATTATGTTGACTTCAATTATGGTTTTACCTGCTCTTGCAGCAAGTACACAATGCGATTGTGGTCACGCTCCTGTAATTCAGGTTAGAGGTATTGGCGAAACACTTTATGACGCAGAAGGTAATGAGATTTTCTCAACAGAAAATATCATTAATGGTATTTTACCAGTTATGCCACAACTTGCTCAATTCCTTTTGGACACAACACAAACAGGTTTGTTTGTTGATGCTGCAGAAACTGCAGTTAAATCAATTTTTGGACCAGTTATGTATGATAAAAATGGTGCAAGACTTGTAAAAGATGCAGAAGGTAAAGATACTGTAATTACAGTTAACTGTGACAATCGTCCTGTTGAACAGTATATGGATTTCGATAAGCAGTTAAGTGAAGAAGGTAAACTTTCTAAAGCACTTTATGAAGAACTTGGTGACAACCACGTTTACTATTTCACATATGACTGGACAGGTAACCCTGTTGAAATCGTTAAACAACTCAAAACATTTATTGATAATGTTAAAAAGACATCAGGTCACAATAAGGTTTCTATCAATGCTGAAAGCATGGGTGGTGCAGTTGTAAGTCTTTACATTAACACTTATGGCTATGACAGCATTGAAAATCTTGTTATGGCAAACTCAGCATTCAATGGTCTTGAAATGATGGGCCAACTTTTCATGGGTCACCCACAAATTGATGGTGAAGCACTTGCTTTCCTTCTTGCACAAGAAATTCTTTCTAACCCTGAGTTAGGTGAACTTGTTGCTTACATTCCTGTTTTTGAACAGTTAGCATTAATGGCAAATGATATTATGTTAGCTGAGCATGACGCTATCTATTCAAGAATTTTTGTTCCTGTATTTGCTTACATGCCATCATTTTGGATGCTTGTACCAACATATAATTTCGTTGCCGAAGATGGTAATACATATAATACTTTTGACGTGGCAAAAGATGTTATGTTTGGTGTAAATACAAGTGCTTTTAGTGAAACACGTGCAAATGCTGGCTCAAAGCTTTTATCAATTGTAAATGAAGTTGCTTCAGCAAGCAAAAGAACAACAACAATGGTTAAAGCAATGACTGGCTATACATATGAACTTGACTTAGGTGCTTTTGGTAAACACGAAGTTGTTGTTGAACCAAAAATTAATTTCTATGCTAACGTTACAAACTATAATAGTTTTATAGCTCCTGTTACTCCATCAGCAAACTGGAACAGTGACGGCGTAATTGAAGCATTTAATGCTAGTGGTTTTGCAACAGTGGCTGATATGGGCTATAACCTTGGTGAAAACTATATTCAAGCACAACTTAAAGACGTTGCAAACTATGTTTCACCTGATAACGTAATTGACGCTTCAACATGTCAAGCTCCTGACAATACATGGTTTATTAAGAACTTAGGTCATGTTAAATATGGTCTTGATGACGGTACAGCTGATTTTTACGTATGGCTTCTTACAGCAACTGAAGAATATACAATCAATACAAATGCTGAATATCCTCAGTTTATGTATTATGATACAGATATTCCAGAACTTATGACATTTGCTGAAAAAGAAGAAATGGAAAACAACAATGGCGGAATAGCATTCCCAGAACTTCCTGGTCTTCCTGACATTGACTTAGATGGCCTTGAAGGTGCTCTTGACCAAATCATTGGTGGTCTTGGTGATATGGGCTTTGATATTGGTGACCTTGGTGACATTAACATTGGCGAACTTGTTGGCAACATTGACCTTAGCGCTCTTACAGGACTTCTTGGTTCTCTTGGTGGTGTTGTAGGCGGTCTTGGTGATTTGCTTGGTGGCCTCCTTGGTGGTGGCAGTGGTGGTGAAACACCAGCCCCAACTCCTGATGAAGATGAAGGTCTTGGCGAAGAGTTCGGTGATGGTGACAACCTCGGTGAAAATGAAGCTCCTAGTGGTGATGTGAACTCTGATAATAATGGTTCACACGTTGGCTCTGACAACGTTGTAAATCCAGTAAATCCAGACGGTGATTCAGGTAACTCAAACTCAGGTAACTCAAACTCAGGCAATTCAAACCAAGGCAAAGATACAAATAAAGACAAAGACTCAAGCACAAGTTCAGGTCTTATTATTAGTGGTGAGCCAATATTCAGTAGTGGTAACAGCACTTGGATTATTCTTTTTGCACTTGCAGCACTTGTTGCAGGAATTTTGGTTATCAAACTTTAATCCCTTATAAATAGATTAACGGTAGAGATTAATTTCTCTACCGTTTTTATTTGCAAAAAAATATTGGATATATTTGTAAAAACATCTTGAAATATATAAGAAAAGTTTTATAATTATAATAGATAATTTTTTCTATGTAAGGGGTACATATAATGAATATTTACGAAGCAATAAATTCTCTTATAGCTTATGGCGTTAAAGAAAATCTTATTGAAGAATTAGACAAGACTTGGGCAGTAAACCGTGTGCTTGAAATTCTTGATTTAGACAGTATGGAAACTGACGCTCAGGTAAAGTCAAATGACCTTCAAGAAATCCTTAGTACTATTCTTGATTTTGCAGTAGAAAAGGGAATTTGTGAAGATTCAATTGTTTATAAAGATTTGTTTGATACAAAGGTAATGGGCGCAATTACACCAAGACCTTCTGAGGTTATTAAAACTTTTAAAGAAAAATATGAAGTTTCACCTGAAGAGGCAACAAATTATTATTATCACCTTGCACGTAAAAGTGACTATATTCGCGAATATAGAATTAAGAATGATGTTAAATGGATAACAAACACTGAATATGGTGACATTGATATTACAATCAATCTTGCAAAACCTGAAAAAGACCCTAAAGCAATTGCTGCTGCTACAAAAATGGAACAAAGCTCATATCCAACTTGTATGCTTTGTAAAGAGAATGAGGGATATCGTGGTCGTGTAAATCATCCAGCTCGTCAAAATCATAGGGTTATTCCAATTTGCCTTGATGGTGTAAATGCATATCTTCAATACTCTCCTTATGTTTATTATAACGAGCATTGTATTGTTTTTGATGAGGCACACAAGCCAATGAAGGTTTGTGAAAAGAATTTTAGACGTCTTTTCGATTTTGTTAAGCAATTTCCACATTATTTTATTGGTTCAAACTCTGACTTGCCTATTTCAGGTGGCTCAATTTTAACTCATGAGCATTTCCAAGGTGGTCGTTATGAGTTTGCTATGGCAAAGGCGGAAATTGAAGAATACGTTGAATTTGATGGCTTTGCTGATGTTAAAGCGGGTATTGTAAAATGGCCTATGTCAGTAATCCGCCTTCAAGGTGATGACACTGATAGAATTTGCACACTTGCAGGTAAAATTCTTGCCGCTTGGCGTGATTATTCTGATGATGAGGCATTTATTATTGCTAAAACTGATGACGGTGAAATTCACAACACAATTACACCAATTACAAGATTTGTAAATGGTAAATATGAAATTGATTTGGTGCTTCGTAACAATATTACAACTGAAGAATATCCTGACGGATATTACCATCCGCATCCTGAATATCACAACATAAAGAAAGAAAATATTGGCCTTATTGAGGTTATGGGACTTGCAGTTTTACCATCTCGCCTTAAAACTGAAATGGCAATTCTTAAAGATGCTATTCTTGAAAATAAAGACATTAAAGCGGATGAAAGAATTGCAAAGCATTATGAATGGACAATGGGATTCAAAGCAAAATATAGTGATATAAATGCTGACAATATTGATAAGATTATTCGTGATGAAATAGGGCTTGTATTCACTGCAATTCTTGAACAATGTGGTGTTTATGATAGAACTGAAGAAGGTAGAGCACAGTTTAAGAAATTTATAGCATCAGTAAGATAAAAATTAATATAAAATAAAAAAAGGAGAATGGAATTATCCATTCTCCTTTTTTATTCAGTATTACGAATTCCGAATTCTACGTTCAATTTAGTCCCACTCAGTACCGGTAACAGTATTTAAATCAAGACCTTTTGTATCGTGTGTTTTCTTAATAAGAGCAATAAGTGTAGCAACAAAGCTTGGTACAAGAAGACAAAGAGCAACTGTACCGATTACACCATCACCAAAAATAAGCGCAAAAATTGTATTTGTAATAAAACCAATTGCGTAGCCCACAAATCCCACAACTGTTTGTGCCGCAGTAGCAGATGAACGAAGATTTGTAGGTGCCGATTCGCTTGCCATCATAATAAGTACATCGTTTGTTGAATAATAGCTACCTACGAAAGCACCGCAGAAGAAACCAACAAGAGATGTATTTAAATTCATTTTTGCACCAACGGCAAAAATAACAAAACTGACAACACAGTTTGCCGCAACGGTAATTGCAGCCGCTTTTCTACCTTTTTTGTCAGAGATAAAGCCCATAATTACCTGTGAAACAGCCATACCGATAGGGTATAAAACAAGCGCTTGACTAACTTCTTTAACACTAACAAGGTCTAAAAATTCTTTTGCATTGTTGCCATAAACGCTCATAGCATAGCCATGAGATAGAATTGCCTGATAATTCATACTACCTACAACACCAATGCCTGCAAGAGCAAAACAAATAAATACCCAACGAAGTTGCTTGTGGCTGAAGCCGAATTTAAGAGCGTCAATAACTCCACCTTGAGAATTTTGTGCTTTTTTCTTTGCTTCTTCTGCTTGTAATTCGTCTTCTGACATTTTAAGGTAACGGATACGGGAATCAATGAACGCGTCAGTTTCTCTAGCAAAAAGAAGTGCAATAAGTGAAACAACAATGCCAACAATTGCAGGAATCATATAAACACTACGCCATTCACTTGCGGATTCCATTAACCATCTACGAAGAAATGGTACAAGCATAACTGCCATATTGGCAAAGAATTTAACAACGGAATATGTGATTGCACGACTTTTAGCAGGTGCAGCTTCCATAATATACACAACATGCATATCGTGTGGCACAAAGAAGAGAATCAAACAAGCACCTAAAAAGTACATAATTACATCTTGTGAAAGGAAAATCACAAACAATGCAAACGCCATACCAAATGTGTTAATTATAAGAAATGTTTTTCTACCAAAACGGTCAGCAAGTGGTCTATAAATAATACCTATAATTTGAAATGGTATTGCAACAATTTGTAAAAGATTTAGATATGTAACTGAACTTTCACTTTGGAAGAATGTGTTAGCAATTTCAGTTTGCATAAGTGAGTTGATTTGCGAAGCGATTTCGTCAACTGCATAAATAAGTGCAATAATCAAAAGAAGATACCAGAAGTAAGTGTTACTTTTTGGTCTTGCTTTTTGCTTTTCCCAATATGCAAGTTCTTTTGCTTT
>JAZKXL010000101.1:0-11960 GCA_045611635.1 Candidatus Fimenecus sp.
GATATTTTTACAATGTGTGACTAAATAATGAAACGGAGGAGCAAAAATGAAAAGAACTTATCAGCCAAAGAAGCGTCATCGCAAGATGGAGCACGGCTTCCGTAAGAGAATGTCTGACAGAAACGGCAGAAAGGTACTTGCCCGCAGAAGAGCAAAGGGCAGAAAGCAATTGACATACTAATTTTGTCAGTTGGGTAAAAAAATTGAAACAGACAGTAACAATTAAAAGTAACTGTGATTTCCGTAGAGCATACGGCAAAGGTAAATCATTTCAGTCTCCTGCACTGGTTTCTTATGTATTAAAAAACCGTGCGGGAATTTGTCGTGTCGGCATAACTACATCAAAAAAGATTGGTAATGCAGTTGAAAGAAACCGTGCAAGACGAGTTATTCGTGTAGCATATAGTAATCTTGAAAGCAAAATTAACGGAAATTATGATTTAATTTTTGTAGCACGGTCAAAAACAAAGTACATAAAAAGTACAGATTTGACAGCTATAATGTATTCGCAGTTAAAACAAGCGGGTGTTATTGATGAAACAGCTAATAATTAAAGCAATAAGGTTTTATCAAAGAAAAATTTCCCCTCTTTTTCCTGCACGCTGTCGTTTTTACCCTACCTGCTCTCAATATGCGATTACTGCTGTTGAGAGGTTTGGAGTCGCAAGGGGCTCCTTGCTTGCTTTGTCAAGACTGTTACGGTGTAACATTCTTTTTCCGGGTGGCTATGACCCAGTGCCCGAGAAAAAACAAAAAAAATGAGTCCAAAAAATTCGGAGGACAAAAATGTTTGATTTTATCAGAGATGTATTTTCAATCCCATTTGGTTATCTCATAGGATTTCTCTATGAACTCAGTGATAACTACATTTTATCTTTGTTGCTAATGACACTTAGCGTTAAGCTTGTATTACTCCCGTCCTCGATAAAGCAACAAAAGGGTATGGTTAAGACCCAAAGAATGCAACCAAAAATTAGAAGAATAAGAGAAAAGTATGCAGGTAATCAGCAAAAGATGAATGAAGCTATGAATGAGCTTTATGCTAAAGAAGGTTATTCATCAATGACTGGTGGCTGTTCAGGTATGCTTATTCAACTTCCAGTTATGATGGGTGTTTATTCTGTTAACTACAAACTTTTATCTTATGTTCTTAACATTAAAGGTACAGCACTTGAAGCTATTAAAACAGCAGTTAGAAAATTACCTGAATATACAGAACTTGTAAAAAATGCTAAAGGTAAAACAGCAAATGCTGAATATAGAATTGAAAGCTTAGCAATTGAACATTTTGATAAGCTTGATAAAACAAATATTCCTGCTGAAATAGTTGACAAAATTGAAAACTTTGTTGAAAGCTTTAGTCTTTTTGGAATTGATCTTGCAAGAATTCCAACTACAAAAATGCCTTTAAATGACCCAATGTGGCTTATTCCAATTCTTACAGGTGTAACGTCACTCTTAATTGGTATTTATACTTGGCTTAGACAAAAGAAAACAAACCCTGAAATGGCTAAAAACCCAACAATGGGTTGTATGTCATTTATGACACCTGCAATGAGTATTTATTTCTCATTCTTGTTCCCTGCAAGCGTTGGTGTGTATATTATCATGTCAAGTGCACTTTCATTTATTCAAATGCTTATTACAAATAAGGTTTATTCACCTAAGAAGGTGCTTGCAAAAACAATGGTAGATGAAACAATTAATCGTAGAGCAAGAGAAAAAATATTTAAAAATGTTGCAGAAACATTGAACGAAGACGACAACTGAGGTGCAAATAATGATTAAAGAAGCAATCGGAACCGGTAATACGGTTGACGAGGCAAAGGCCGCTGCAATGCTTGAACTTGGCATTAGCGACTTTGACGATTTTAATGTAGAAGTTTTACAAACACCTACAAAAAAAGTTCTTGGTCTTTTCGGTGGAAATCCTGCAAAAGTTAAGGTTACAACTGAAGTTGCAGACCCAAAACCTGAAAAGAAACAAAACAAAAATAATAACAAGAAAAACGATAAAAAACCTGTAAAAAAGAACGATAATAAGAGAGAAGAAAAGGTTGAATCACCAGCTGAAGAAGTAAAAGTGCAAACACCTGAACTTCCTTTAGTAGAAACAAATCTTTATCAAGAGACAGCAGATTATATTAAGGCAATTGTTATGGGTCTTGGTATGCCTGAGTGCGAAATCAAAGAAATGTCTAACGAAGAAGAAATTTACTTTGAACTCGATTGTGGTGACGATTACGGTATTATTATCGGTAAACGTGGCGAAACTCTTGACGCTATTCAATATCTTGCAAGAATGATAGCAAACAAGGGTAATCAAAGTTATAAGAGAGTTGCTATTAACGTTGGCAACTATCGCGCAAAGCGTGAAGAAACACTTCAAATCCTTGCAAGAAAAACTGCAATGAGAGCTGTTCGTCAAGGTAGAAACATTTCATTAGAACCAATGAACCCTTATGAGAGAAGAATTATTCATACAGCTGTTCAAGGTGTAGAAGGTGCCACATCTCATTCAATCGGCTCTGACCTTGATAGACGCGTTGTGATTTCACCTGTTGAAGGTGCAAAAAACAACGGTGGTCGCGGTAGAAATAATAGAAACGGTGGAAGACGTGAGAAAAAAGAGGCATATAAGCCAGAAATTTCTCCAGATAGAGCACCAAAAAGCGATTTTGACGGAGCATCACTTTACGGTAAAGTAGAAATTCGTTCAACAACAGAAGAATAATTAAAATGGTAGGGCGGGGGCTTTGGCTCCCGTCATATTTTTTAGGATTGATATTATGGAATATTTTGCAAAAGAATATGATATAGCAGTTATTGGTGCCGGTCATGCAGGAATTGAAGCGGCACTTGCTTCAGCACGCCTTGGTGCATCAACAATAATTTTTACAATCAATATGGACTGGGTTGGTAATCTTCCTTGTAATCCATCAATCGGTGGTACATCAAAGGGTCATCTTGTCCGCGAAATTGATGCTCTTGGCGGCGAAATGGGAAAAGCTGCTGATAAAAATTCCATACAAACAAGAATGCTTAATCGTGGAAAAGGTCCAGCTGTACATTCTTTACGTGCACAAATTGACCGTCGCGATTATGCAAAGTATATGAAGCATACTCTTGAAAAACAAGAGAATTTAGATATGAAACAAGCGGAAATTGTTGACCTTTATAAAAAAGATGGGGTTTTCTATCTTAAAACGAATCTAGAGGCGATTTATACTGCAAAAGCAGTAATTATTGCAACAGGTACATTTCTTGGTGGTCGTATCTATATTGGTGATGTTTCATTTGAAAGTGGACCTGATGGTATGTTCCCTGCAACAAGACTTTCACAAGCACTTTATAAAATGAAAATTCCTCTTCGTAGATTTAAAACAGGTACTCCATCACGAGTTAATAGGCGTAGTGTTGATTTTTCTCAATTAGAGGTGCAAGAGGGTGATGAGCAAGTTGTTCCATTCTCTTATGAAACTGAAATCTTGCCTGAAAATAAAGAGGTTTGTCATATTACATATACAAACGAAGAAACAAAGCGTATTATTCTTGAAAACATTCATCGTTCCCCTCTTTACTCAGGTAAAATTGAAGGTGTAGGTCCAAGATACTGTCCAAGTATTGAAGATAAAATTGTTCGTTTTGAAGAAAAAGAAAGACATCAGTTGTTTATTGAGCCATGCGGATTAGATACTGAAGAATTGTATCTTCAAGGTATGTCATCTTCCCTTCCTGAAGATGTGCAGCTTAAATTCCTTAGAAGCATTAAAGGTTTAGAAAATGTTGAAGTTATGAGAACTGCATACGCTATTGAGTATGACTGTGTTGACCCATTGGCATTAAAGGCGTCCCTTGAGTTTAATGATATTGAGGGATTATTCGGCGCAGGTCAGTTTAACGGCTCATCAGGTTATGAAGAGGCAGCAGCACAAGGCCTTATTGCCGGTGTAAATGCTGTTCGTAAAATTCAAGGCAAAGAACCATTTATTCTTGACCGTGCAAGTTCATATATTGGAACGCTTATTGACGACCTTGTCACAAAGGGTTGCTCAGACCCTTATAGAATGATGACATCTCGTAGTGAGTATCGACTTTTACTCCGTCAAGATAATGCGGACATTCGTCTTACTGACTACGGATATGAAATTGGACTTATAAGTGAAGAAAGATATAACAAGTTTAAGAAAAAACTTGAACTTATAGCACAAGAGCGTGAAAGGGTAGAAAGTGTTACTATTGCCCCCTCTTCCGAAATCAATGAAATGCTTGTTTCACGTGAAACGGCTCCAATGAAAACTGGTATTCGTCTTGCGGAACTTATTAAACGCCCACAACTTGATTATGAGTGTCTTACACCTTTTGACAAAACTCGACCAGAATTGCCACAAGATGTTTTTGAACAAGTTGAAATTGACTTAAAGTATGAGGGTTATATCAAGCGTCAACAAGCAAAGGTTGATGAGATGCGACGTTTAGAAGTTAAGAAAATTCCTGTGGATATTAATTATGATGATGTTTATTCACTTCGTTTAGAAGCAAGGGAAAAGCTCAAGAAAGTGCGCCCTGAAAGTGTAGGACAAGCATCAAGAATAAGTGGCGTTTCGCCATCAGATATTTCAGTATTATTGATTCATTTAAGTAAAAATGAAAGAAAATAAAGGATTCGCTATGTTAAATAAAGAATTATTTTACACAACAATTCAAAAATTTGATATTACGGTTAATGAAGATGCTTTTAATCGTTTAGATACATTTGCCGAAATGCTTATTGAAACAAACAAAAGTTTTAATCTTACAGCAATTAAAGAGCCAGATGATGTAACGGTAAAGCATTTTGCCGATTGTCTTGCTATTTTCAAATATGTTAATATTCCTGAAAATGCAAAAATTATTGATGTTGGCACAGGTGCGGGATTTCCTGGCCTTGTGTTAAAACTTGCTCGCCCTGATATTCAAATGACATTTCTTGACAGTACAAAGAAAAAACTTGGATTTATTGAGAATGTATTGAACGAATGTGGTTTGCAAGGTGAAATTCTTCATATGAGGGCTGAAGAAGCGGCACAGCTTTCAAAATATCGTGAAAAATTTGATTTTGCCACTGCAAGAGCAGTTGCAGCACTACCCGTTTTGTCTGAGTATTGTTTGCCTTTTGTAAAGCAAGGTGGTACATTTGTTTCAATGAAATCCGCTGAAAGTAACGAAGAAATGAATGCGGCTAAAATGGCAATAGGAATTCTTGGAGGAAAAATTCAAGAAAATATTGTGTTTGATTTAGTCGAAAATATGCCTCGTAGAATAATTCTCATTAAAAAGAATTCGCAAACTCCGACAAAATACCCAAGACCTTCGGCACAAATTGCTAAAAAACCATTAAAATAATAGCGAAAACCGTTGATATAGAGCCAAATATGGCAAACGGATTTTCTTTACAAACTAACCTTCGTAGTGTTATTCTTATGTCAAGGACAAGCACTGCGGAGGTTTTATTTATGAGAAAACTTTATCACGATAAAATAAGAACGGAAAACAAAATACTTCAAATTCCGCAAAGCGATATTCTCCCAAATCCAAATCAACCAAGAAAAAGGTTTGATTATGATGAACTTGAAGGACTTGCACAAAGTATTCGTACAAATGGTATTTTACAACCGCTTTTGGTAAGACCTCTTGAAAATGGAAAATTCGAGTTGATTGCGGGTGAACGACGACTTCGTGCCGCACGACTAGTAGGTTTTTCAAAGGTTCCTTGTGTGGTAAACGAAATATCAGAAACAGACTCGGCAGTGTTTGCTGTTCTTGAAAATCTTCAAAGACAGGATTTAAACTATTTTGAAGAGGCGGAGGCCCTTGCGATACTTATAAGTGATTATCATATGGCTCAGGATGAACTTTGTAGAAAACTTGGTAAAGCGCAATCAACAATTTCAAACAAGCTAAGATTACTCAAATTAAGTGATGAAATGCGCTATCAAATAAGTCGAGCAGGACTTACTGAGCGCCATGCAAGAGCGTTGCTTTCAATAAATGATGAAGTGCAAAGGGCAAGAGCTTTATCAATAATCATTGACCGTCATCTTAATGTAAACGAAAGCGAAACTTTAATTGAACAAATGCTTCGTAAGAATGAAACTCCAAAAAAGCAAATGCTACGCGGTTTCAAAGATATTAGAATTTTTATAAACACCCTTAACAATGCGGTTGATACAATCCGTAGAGCAGGTGTTGATGCGGATTCCGTTAAAACTGAAACTGATGAGTATGTTGAGTACATAGTTCGCATTCCAAAACTTGATGACAAGCCATTAGCAAGTAATCAATAACGGTAAAATCACCGAGTTATCCCCCGATAACAATCCAATCGGTGTTTTTATATAGTGGCGAAAGCCACCCATATCCTTCTCTTTCACACCCCACATCCACAGCGAAAGGCCTCTCGTAATGAGAGGTCTTTTGCTGTTGTTAATTTTAAATTCGTAATGCGCAATTGGTAATTGTTTCACGTGAAACAAAAAAGGGTGCAATTTACTAATTATTTCCTTTTAATTTTGTAAATTTTCTTATTTTACACTTTAATTTTTATAAATTATATGATATACTTGTATAAAATCGGGTAATAGGGTAATAAAAACGCCCTTTTTACTATTTCGGAGTGGGATTTTTGGCTAAAGTAGTATCAATCATAAACCAAAAAGGTGGAGTAGGTAAAACTACTACAGCAGTAAGCCTTGCAGCCGCAGTGGGTGCTAAGGGCTTTAAGGTTTTGCTTGCAGATATTGACCCTCAGGGCAACTCTACAAGTGGCTTTGGTATAAGCAAAAGAAAAATAACACACTCTTCTTATGATGTTCTTGTTAACGATATTCATCCACAAGATGCAATAATCACAACACAATTCAAGAATGTTGATATCCTTCCTGCGGATTTAAATCTTGCAGGTGCTGAAGTTGCTCTTATTGAGCTAGACCATAGAGAAACTCGTTTAAAGGTTGCAGTGGCGCAAGTTTGGGAAAAGTATGATTATATTTTCTTTGATTGTCCCCCTTCTCTTGGGCTTATTACAATTAACGCATTAACTGCATCAGATACTTTTTTAGTGCCGGTACAATGCGAATTTTATGCGTTAGAAGGACTTGCGCAGTTAATGGCAACTGTCCGCCAGGTTAAACGCCTTTATAACCCACATATCGAGCTTGAAGGTGTGTTACAAACAATGTATGACGGTCGTCTTAATCTTACACAACAGGTTGTGACCGAAATTAAAAAATTCTTTCCAAACAAAGTTTATAAAACAACTATTCCAAGAAATGTACGACTTTCCGAGGCACCATCATTCGGTGAGCCGATTATGTATTATGATAAGCATTCAAAAGGCGCTTTGGCTTATGACGCCTTTGCTGATGAATTCTTATCACAACAAAAGTGATGAGGTGAAGATATGGCTAAAAAAGGTGGATTAGGTAGAGGACTACACATGTTATACAACGAAAACGATAGCAACAATTCCGTTTCTACCTTAAGTATTAACGAAATTGAGCCAAATCGTGACCAGCCAAGAAGAGTTTTTGACGAAAAAGCTCTTGAAGAATTATCAAAAAGTATTGAACAAAATGGTATAATTCAACCATTGCTTGTTCGTCCTATGAGTGATGGTAGTTATCAGCTTGTTGCAGGTGAGCGTCGCTGGCGTGCTGCCCGTATGTCAGGACTTACCGAAGTACCAGTTACAATCCGTGAAATGACTGATGAAGAGGCAAGCGTGTTTGCTCTTATTGAGAATTTACAACGTGAGGATTTAAATCCGGTTGAAGAGGCGCAAGGTCTTAAGTCACTTATTGAAAATTATGGTCTTACGCAAGAAGATGCGGCTGAAAGAGTAGGTAAATCTCGTGTGGCAGTTACAAACACATTAAGATTATTAAAACTCCCCTCTTCAGTTCTTAAGTTGCTTGGTGATGGTAAGCTTTCAGCAGGTCATTGTCGTGCATTACTTTCACTTGATGATGAAAAAGAAATGCTTAGAATTGCTGAAACCGCAATAAGTCAAGATTTATCAGTACGCCAGGTTGAGAAGATGGTTAAATACGCTTCGCAAGGCGAAAAACCAAAACCTAAAAAGCGTGATAAAAAGCGTGATAAGTTCTATGATGAGGTTGAGATTGCCCTCACAAATATTCTTGGTAGAAAAGTTAAAATCTACTTATCAAATACAGGTCATAAGGGCACAATAGAATTTGAATTCTTTGGCAAAGAAGATTTAACAAAACTCGCAAAAGAGTTTGATAAAGAGTAATACTGAAAGGAAATAGATATGTTAGATATTAAGTTTTTAAGAGCTAATCCTGATGTAGTTAAAGAAAACATCAAGAAAAAGTTTCAAGATGAAAAGCTTCCACTTGTTGATAAAGTAATTGAGCTTGATGCTGAATATAGAGCAGCAAAAGGAAGAGCCGATGAGCTTCGTGGACTTCGCAATTCCGTAAGTAAAGAAATTGGCGGACTTATGGCACAAGGCAAGCGTGATGAGGCAGAGGTTGTAAAGCAAAAGGTTAAAGATATGGCGGATGAGCTTGCTGCGCTTCAGGTTAAAGAGGGCGAATTAGAAGAAGAAATTCGCAAGATTATGCTTGTAATTCCTAATATTATTGACCCAAGCGTTCCAATCGGTAAAGATGATAGCGAAAACGTTGAAATTCAAAAGTATGGTGAGCCAGTAACACCTGATTTTGAAGTGCCATATCACGTTGATATTATGGAAAACCTTAATGGTATTGATTTAGACAGTGCAAGAAAGACAAGTGGTAATGGCTTTTATTACCTTTGTGGTGATATTGCAAGATTACATTCAGCAATTCTTTCTTATGCACGTGATTTTATGATTGACCGTGGCTTCACATATTATATTCCACCATTTATGATTCGTAGCGATGTTGTTACAGGCGTTATGAGTTTTGCTGAAATGGAAAATATGATGTATAAAATTGAGGGTGAAGACTTATACTTAATCGGTACAAGTGAGCACTCAATGATTGGTAAGTTTATTGATAGCTTTACACCGGAAGATGAACTTCCAAAAACACTTACAAGCTACTCCCCTTGCTTTAGAAAAGAAGTTGGCGCACATGGTATTGAAGAACGTGGCGTATATAGAATTCACCAATTTGAAAAGCAAGAAATGATTGTTGTTTGTAAGCCAGAAGAAAGTATGAAATGGTATGACGTGCTTTGGCAAAATTCAGTTGACTTTTTCCGTTCACTTGATATTCCAGTTAGAACACTTGAATGTTGCTCAGGCGACCTTGCGGACTTAAAGGTTAAGAGTTGTGACGTTGAAGCATGGAGCCCTCGTCAACAAAAATACTTTGAAGTTGGCTCATGTTCAAACCTTGGTGACGCTCAGGCAAGACGTCTTGGTATTAGAGTTAAGTCAAAAGATGGCAACTATTTTGCACATACATTAAATAATACAGTAGTTGCACCACCAAGAATGCTTATTGCATTCCTTGAAAACAACTTAAATGCTGATGGTAGCATTAATATTCCAAAGCCATTACAAATGTATATGGGTGGAAAAACAAAGATTGAGAAGTAATTAAACTCATTGAGAGGGATATATAAATGAAAAGAAGTATTAAAGCAATTAGTGTGATGTTGGCACTTACTTTATTGATGCTTACTTTTGTTGCTTGTGGAAAAGATGCTCAGTACGAGCAAAGCGGTGATGTAACAACCACAACACAAAAAGAAGATGTAACAACACAACAAGAAAAATTGCCAAAAAATACCAATCCGCTTACAGGTAAGGCAGATTTAAGTGAAAGCGCAATCGGAGCAAGACCTATCGCAATTATGGTTGAAAACTCCCCTGCTGCAAGACCACAATGGGGCATTACAACACCTGATATCGTTATAGAAGGCGTTGTTGAAGGCGGAATTACACGAATGATGTGGATTTATGCTGATGCAGAGGATATTCCTGAAAAAGTTGGTCCTGTTAGAAGTGCTCGTCACGACTATGTTGAAATTGCCAAGGGTATGAACGCTATTTTCGTACATTGGGGCGGTAGTGATGAAAAAGGATACAAACTTGCTTATCCAACAATTAAAGAACTTGGCGTTAATAATATTGACGGTATAACTTATTCAGGCACATACTTCTTTAGAGACACCACAAGAAACACAAGCTCTGAGCATAGAGGTTGCACAAGTGGTACAAACATTATTAAAGCAATTTCGAAGATTGGTTACACAACAGAGCAAACAGTTGCAAATTGGACACCATTCAAAGCAACTCCTGCCGGTGCAAACCCTGTGTGGGGTGACATTAATCAAACAGGTTCATGTTCACAAATCTCAGTAACATTTTCAAACGGTTATGTTCATACGTTTAAATATGACGAAACTACAAAGAAATATACAAATTATCTTAACAATAAGGTAATGACTGATGGTAACAACGGCAAAGAAATGGCAGTTGAAAATGTTATTGTTATGTATGCTGAAGTAGATACTCTTAAAACAAGTAAAGGCCACAAAGATTGGAATCTTGAAAACAGTGGTGAGGGCTTCTATGTATCAGCTGGCGTAGGACAAAGAATTTCTTGGAAAAAAGATGGTAAAACAGGCGCTCTTAAGTTTATAGGAGTAAATGGTCAAGAATTAAACGTAAACAGTGGCCAAACATGGATTGGTATTGTTCCTTCTTCAAATAGAGGACTTACAGCGGTTACTGAATAATTTTGAGGGATCCCCCTCTTATATAAAATCCTTAATGGAGGAATTATTATGGAAAAGAAAATTATAGCAATAGCACTTGTGCTTGTGGTTATGGTAACCGTATTTGTAGGGTGCTCAAAGAAACGCGAAACAATAAACTACAATGGTAAAGAGTATATTCTTTATACTGACAAAGAAGGCAATACAAAACTTAACGAGCAAAACCAACTTATTGTTGTTGTTACTGATGAACAAGGTGAAGTGTTAACATATGCAAATGGTGAAGACCAAACACGTCCACTTCAAATTTTCAACAACCTTGTTGTTGGTGATGAAGTTGCAGGTGCTAATTATAGATTTAAGGTGCCTGAAGGATGGGAAGGTAATGACAGCGGTCATGTTTATAAGAAAAACACTGATAAAAAGTGTTACATTAAGTTTGATAAGGTAACAGAGTTTGAAAAAGGTAAAAATCTTGACACTTATCTTGATGTAATTGATGAACAAAACGAACAGCTTAAAGCGGGTATTCCACAAGCTGAAGGTATGAAAGGCGCAAAGCTTACTGTTAATAAGAGTGAAAAGACCATTACAGTTGACAATCTTCAAAGCGTTTTATATGTTTATAAAATTGTTGATAAAGATGGTAAAACAATTCACTATGCAGAAAACTTCTATTTTTCATCAGGCGATACAGCTTATAAAGTATCTTATGTTTGCCAAGATGGCGTAGGATATGATGCAGGATTCAATTTTACTTCTTATGTAAATAGTAATTTTAAATTTGTAAAATAATTGATTTATAATACAAATAAAAACAGCGGGGTTAACTACCCTGCTGTTTTTTTGCCTTTAATAGCTTCCACACCATATTTTGACCACAAAAATCGCTATAACCCAATATGTAGTATTTTATAGAAAAAGCGCCATTTTAATGAACAAATATGCATAATATGTTGAAAAAATCATTGTTATTATACGCTGCGTTTATTAATTAACAAAGCGTTTACAATTTAGGCGTTTTGACAAAATTTTCTTTTGTCTTTTTGCACAAATCAACCAAAAGAAATTTGTTTGTAATATAAAAAATACGAAAAAATATTAATAAACTATTGCTATTTTGAAAAAGTTGATGTAGAATTGTTATAACCATAGGAATGGTGTAATGGGGCGTAGTGTCTTCTTTTTTAGAAAGTACGCTCTACGCTTCGTTGCGATACACATCCTAAGGTAATAACTCG
>JAZKXL010000102.1:0-9436 GCA_045611635.1 Candidatus Fimenecus sp.
GGTAACGGCTCTATTACATCAGTTCAGGCAGTTTATGTGCCTGCTGACGACCTTACTGACCCTGCTCCTGCTACAACATTCTCTCACCTTGATGCAACAACCGTTCTTTCAAGAAAAATTGTTGAACTTGGCATTTACCCTGCTGTTGACCCACTTGAGTCTTCATCAAGAATTTTGTCACCTGACTATGTTGGGGATAAACATTTCCGTATTGCGAAAGAAACACAAAGAATACTTCAAAAATATACTGACTTACAAGATATTATTGCAATTCTTGGTATGGATGAGCTTTCAGAAGAAGATAAAATTACAGTTAAACGTGCTCGTCGTGTTCAACGCTTTATGAGCCAACCATTCCACGTTGCTGAAAGCTTTACAAGTTACAAAGGTGTGTTTGTACCTGTTGAAAAAACACTTCACGGTATGGAATGTATCTTAGGTGGCGAATGCGACAATATTCCTGAACAACATTTCTTAATGTGCGGCACTATTGATGATGTTTTTGCCAAGTCAAAAGAATAAAGGGGTGTTGATATGCGGTTGATTATTGCTACCCCAAAAGGTTCTCTTTCACCTATTGAATGTGATTCCGTACACCTTACCATTTGTGATGATGCAAATGGTAAAAATGGTGGTAATTACGGCATAAGGAAAGGTCATGCAAAGGCACTTTTTTCACTTGAAAAAGGTAAAGCAACCGCTCTTTTAAGTGGAGAAACTGTTTTTTTAGCAAATGTAAGTAAAGGTTTTGCAACTGTTGACAATGATGTTGTAACAGTTGTTGTAGAAGAATACGAAATTTTATAATTAGGAGATTTTTATGCTTTATTTCTACCCCGAAGATTTTGGTGCACTTGGTAACGGTGTGAATAATGACTGTGTTGCTATTCAGTCCGCTATTGATAAGGCGGAGGAAAACGGTGGCGGTACAGTTGTACTCACAAGTGGGAAAACATATTATTCCGATTCTATTAGAATGAAGAAAAATGTTGAATTGCACCTACAAAAGGGCTCTCGCCTTAAAGCAACTGACAATATTGAGGGCTACATTCGTCCTTGCAATATGATAAACGACCCTAAAACTGCGCTTATTGGAAATCCTGTTACAGGCAAACCATCATTCGTGTTTATTTATGGTTACGAGGCAGATGGGTGCACAATTTCAGGTGAAGGCACAATTGACGCTAACGGTCACGCTTTTGTTGAGCGTAAAGATAAATACTATGTAACAGGCAACTTCTACCCACGCCCAACTGTTATCTATATTGAAAAGAGCAATAACATTACATTTAAAGATGTAACAATTGTTGATGCTCCATTTTGGACACTTCACCCTGCCGGCTGTGATGATGTGCTTATTTCTCAAATTCGTATTCTTAACGATTTAGATGTTGCGAACTCCGACGGTATTGACCCTGACCATTGTACAAATGTAAGAATTTTAGGTTGCCATGTTGAGTGTGCTGATGACTGTATTTGTCTTAAAACATCAAAGGGTAATGCTGAATATGGTCCTTGCGAAAATATTATTATTGCAAACTGTACTCTTATTTCAACATCAGCGGCAATTAAAATCGGCACTGAGGGTGTTGGCGATTTTAGAAATGTTATTGTTGATAATTGCATTATTTCACGAAGCAATCGCGGACTTTCAATTCAAATTCGTGATGGTGGTAATGTTGAAAATGTTACATATTCAAACTGTATAATTGAAACTCGCCGTTTTTGCCCTGACTGGTGGGGCACAGCCGAGCCAATCGTTATTACAACATTTAATCGTGATGAAAATACAAAGTCAGGCAAAATCAAGAATATTCGTTTCCGTAACATCACTTGTAAAGGTGAAAATGGCGTACTTATTCACGGTACTGAAGAAAATATGATTGAGGATGTAACCTTTGAAAATGTAAGCGTTACAATGACAAAAACATCAAAGTGGGATTGCGGTCTTTATGACTTGAGACCTTGCCTTCAATATGGCGTTGAAAAGTATAAAAACAGCGGTTTCTTTATAAGGAATGCTAAAAATGTACTTATTGAAAAGTCATCAGTACAATGGGGTAACCTTTGCGATGACTATGCAAAAGCCATTGACGCTGAAAATGCTCCAAATCTTGAGTTGATAAGATTTACCGGAACAAATGCAAACTAAACAATAAAAAAAGCCCGACCAAATTGGTCGGGTTTTTTATTGTGTTTAATTATCTAAACCACTCATAAATGCTAGGAATAAACACGCCTAAAATATGTGGTGTTGCAAATGCGAAAAGAATTGATGTAATAAGTGTAATACCCCATTTTTCAAGGCGTGCACCAACAAAAAAGATTGCATAGAACGGTGCTATAAGGATTTTTGAAATGTGATTTTTACCTTTTTGGTAGAAGTTTTCTTTAACCATCATAACATCTTCAATCTGTGGGAAAAGATTTGTATGAATTGAAATGCCAAAATAAAGACAAAGCCAAGCAAACCAATCATTGTATCTTCCAAGATAAAGAATAGTTGTTGTACCATATGAAAGAATGAAAAATCCTAACATAAGGTTAAAGAAAAATGGAATAAAGCAAACATCAAAGCTTGGACCTTTTCTCTTAATTAACTCATGGTCAACGTGACCGAGCATTTCATTAAACTGAACTGCTCTTGCATCGTCAACAATCACTCTTGCCATACGGCAACTCATATGTTCAAAAAACGCATGAAGCATTGCGCCGGGAAGTGTTAATACTTTTACAATTACATAAATTATACTCATAACAAATCATAACCTCCGCCCATTGCAAGTTCTTTTAAAGTAACCTTGCCTTCTTTGAAATTCTTAACATCTTCTGAAAAACCTGCCGCGTCATCGCCATACTCTTTAATTTCTTCTTCAAGCGCAGTGAATGTTTCCATATCACCTGTCTTATAAGCTAACATAGCGTACATATCTCTTACTTGAATTGTAATTGAATAAGATTCCGCTTGATAAGAATAACACTCTTTTGCTGATACATACGCACTCTTATAATCATCCATCATAATATAGTTAAGTGTTTTTTGCATTGAAAGAGAGTAACCTAAGCTTGCAATCAAAGTGTTTCCACCTGGAACTGTTGTAAGCATGTTAAGACCTTCAATACATACATTTTTACCCTTAACAAAATCCTTATCACGATAACGATAAAGCATTGACTGCAACATATGATACTTTATGTTTTCTTGGTTTGATTCTTTAATGGCAGGTAAAAGTTTTTCAGCTTTTTCATATTCACCAATACCTATATAAGTTGCTGCAAGTAATGGACTTACAAAGGATGCCATATATTCTGATTCCTTGGCTGCGTTTGAAAGATATTTTACTATTTCTTTATCTTTGCCAAGATATTGTGCTGCCGAATATTTATACACTTCAATCCAAGCTTGATGGCAAATGTAAACTTTTTCTTTACCTGTTGGTTTAAATCCTTCTTCGCCTTCAAGATGACATTCCGTTTGAGTAACGTAAATCTTTTTACCTGAAAGAGCATCAAGTTTTTTAATTATTTCACTATAATTGTTTTCAGAAATGCTTGAATATTGTGAAATTACGCCTTCAATAATAATTGCAGATGCTTGCATTCCCAATATTTCATCTTTCATCTTACCAACATCTTTATACATTGGTGTTTTTAATGCAAATTCTGAAAAATATTGGTCCGCATCAAAAAGTACTGAGTCCATATCAATCAATTTGTAATTTGTTTTAATTCTCTTTTCGTAAAGAGAAAGATATGCACCTTCATCTTCTTCGCTTATCTTTGCAAGCGCCTTATTGTATTTTTGTAATGATGTAAAATATTTACCTTGATTATACGCCTTTTCCCCTTCATAGGTGTGTGCAAAAATAGGCACAATCTTTACAAAACAAATAATTGCCACAAGGGTTACAAAAAGAGCAATAATTGCTGTTGTTGCAGTTTTCCAGTCGTATGGGTATTTTTCAAGAATTCCTTCACACTCTTCACAAAATGGGCTGTGAGGGTCTTTTTTTGTGCCCCTTGGTTTTACGCCACAACATTCGCAAAGTTCATCTTCTGAAAGGTCTTCTATGGCTTTTTTATCACCCATAGTAACCTCGTATCCTTCAACTTCATATTCTTCTGCGTCTTCGTCCGCTTCTTCTATTGTTTTGTCAAGCTCTTCTTTAAAGATTCGAGCAAGCTCTTCCATCTCTTCACGATAGTCGCTTGACCCGTTATCAAATTTCTTCTTTTTGCTCAAGGTTAGGCCTCCTTTTATTCAGCATTAACGCCGCAGCATTTTTTGTATTTTTTACCGCTGCCGCATGGGCAAGGGTCGTTTCTACCAACTTTTTCACCTTTTTTAACAGGACGCTTTTTGTCACTACCATCAGTAGCACCACTTGTTGCAGTAATTTTTGCTGCTTGCTCACGCTTAACATCTTCTTCACTCTTAAGACGGAATGTAAGAAGTGTAATAACTGTACCTTCTCTTATCAAAGCATTCATCTCATCAAACATATCGTAGCTTTCCATACGGAATGCAACGACTGGGTCTTGTTGAGCATATGAACGAAGATAAATGCCTCGTTTAAGCTCTTCCATAGCGTCGATGTGGTCCATCCAACGAATATCAACATTGTGAAGAAGAATCTTACGCTCAAGACCTGACATAATCTTTTCGCCGTACTCTTCACTCTTAGCGTCATATACACTCATTGCCTTGTTGATAAAATACTCTTTAAATTGAGCATTTGTATCATATTCACCTTCAATGTCAGTATCTACAAGGAATTTAAGTTTTTTGATAAGACCTTTAATATTCCACTCTTCAGATGTTTGTGATTCAGGACAGTAGAAATCAACCGTTTCATCAATATAGCCCTCAATCATTTTAAGAATTGCAGCGTGAATGTCATAACCATCAAGAATTTGATTACGTTGGTCGTAAACTTTCTTTCTTTGCTCATTCATAACGTCATCAAAACGAATAACGTTACGACGCATTGCGTAGTGATTACCTTCAACCTTTTTTTGAGCGCTTTCAATAGTGTTTGTGAAAATCTTTGCCTCAACAGGAATATCGCCCATACTCTTGAATGTATCAAGAATTGTATAGAAACGGTCACCTGCGAAAAGACGTAAAAGTTCATCTTCAGCTGACAAGAAGAATCTACTTTGACCATTATCACCTTGACGACCTGCTCGGCCACGAAGCTGATTATCAATTCTTCGTGATTCGTGACGCTCAGTACCTATAATGTAAAGACCGCCTGCCTCACGCACTTTTTCCTGCTCTTCGCGAAGTTGCTCTTTATATTTATTTTCAAGGTCACGATAAACCTTACGTGCCTCAATAATATCAGTGTTATCAGTTTCAGCAAAACCTGTTGCCTCAGCAATAAGCTCATCAGTGTAATCCATTCTTCTCATTTCTGAACGAGCCATAAAGTCAGGGTTACCACCTAAAATAATATCAGTACCACGACCTGCCATATTTGTTGCGATTGTTACTGCCCCAAGCTTACCTGCTTGCGCAACAATTTCAGCTTCTTTTTCGTGATATTTAGCATTAAGCACATTGTGTGGAATACCTGCTTTTTTAAGTGCTTTACTTAAAAGTTCGCTCTTTTCAATGTTTGTTGTACCAACAAGCACTGGCTGACCTTTTTTGTTACACTCTAAAATTTGTTCAATAATTGCTTTATACTTTGCAAGTTCCGTTTTATATAAAACGTCATCCTCATCAATTCTAACCATTGGCTTGTTTGTTGGAATTTCAATAACATCAAGACCATAGATTTCTTGGAATTCAGTACTTTCAGTCATGGCAGTACCAGTCATACCTGAAAGTTTATTGTAAAGACGGAAATAATTTTGGAATGTAATTGTTGCAAGAGTTTTTGACTCGCGCTCTACTTTTACGTTTTCTTTTGCTTCAATTGCTTGGTGAAGACCATCACTGTAACGGCGGCCAAGCATAATACGACCTGTAAATTCATCAACAATAAGTACTTGACCATCTTTCACAACATAGTCAACGTCACGCTTCATAACACCAACTGCTTTAAGGGCAATATCAATGTGGTGTTGAATTGTAAGGTTTTCAACGTCAGCAAGATTTTCAAGACCAAAGAATTTTTCTGCCTTTTTAATACCGTTTTGTGTAAGTGACGCAGTTTTTGCTTTTTCATCAACAACGAAGTCGTCATCTTCACCTGCAGTGTTTTCAATGCCAACTTTTGAGTCAACCTCTTTAACCTTGCACATTTTAAGACGCTTTACAAATTCGTTTGCAATTTTGTAAAGGTCAGTTGACTTGTCACCCATACCTGAAATAATAAGCGGTGTTCTTGCCTCGTCAATAAGAATTGAGTCAACTTCATCAACTACTGCAAAATTGTGACCACGCTGTACTCTTTGCTCAGCATAAGTAACCATATTGTCACGAAGATAGTCAAAGCCCAATTCATTATTTGTACCGTATGTGATATCGCAAGCATATGCTGCACGTCTTTGCTCACCATCTAAATCGTGAACAATAAGACCAACTGAAAGGCCTAAAAATCTATAAAGTTTACCCATCCATTCAGAGTCACGACGAGCAAGATAATCGTTGACAGTAACAATATGAACTCCCTTGCCGGAAAGCGCATTAAGATATGCAGGAAGAGTAGCAACAAGAGTTTTACCTTCACCTGTTCTCATTTCAGCAATTCTACCTTGATGAAGAACAATGCCACCTATAATTTGCACAGGGAAATGACGCATATTAAGTACACGAGCAGATGCCTCACGACAAGTTGCAAATGCCTCTGGCAAAATATCATCAAGAGTTTCACCTTTTTTAAGACGCTCTTTGAATTGTGTTGTTTTTGCTTGAAGTTCTTCATCAGTAAGAGCTTTGTACTCTTCTTCAAGAGCAAGAACCTTCTTTTGTATTGGAATTATTCTTTTGATTTCGCGAGAAGAATAATCACCAAAAAGTTTTTTAAATAAAGACATTTTTCTATCTATCCTTTCAAGGATTTAATCCAATTTACAAGATTTTTACATACATACCCATTATGTTAGTTAGATTATACCACATATATTCAAAAAAATCATTAACTTTTTGTGAAAATTTCAGTATTTTTCCTTGATTTACCTACATTTTTTTGGTATTCTTATTATGTATAATAGTTTTCGGTCACAATATACGAAAATTTCCACATAAGGAGGAACGAAAAATGACTGATTCAAGAACACTTGCTTACATAAATATGTACGCAGTGCTTGGCACTTTGGAAAATCTTTGCGCGCTTGACGATAAAGCAAAAGAAATCATTTCAACTATTGAAAAACCAGTTTCAGTAGCTTTTGATGTTAAAAATGGACCAAGTGCTACACTTACATTCTCTAAAAATGGTTGCCGTATGGATGACGGTGTTAACGCTGATTGCGACATCAAAATCCCTGTTGCTAACTGCGACAAATTCAATGCAATTATTGATGGCAAGGCAACACCAATTCCAACAAAAGGTCTTACAAAGGTTAACTTCCTTCTCAAAACCTTTGTGGCTCTTACTGACAGACTTTCAGAAGTTTTAAGACCTTCTGAAGAAGCACTTAAAGATATGGAATTCTTCCGTCTTAACACTCTTTGCACATTCTACACAGTAGCAGTTGCAATTTCACAAATTGGTAATCAAGACGCTATTGGTAAATTCAGTGCATCAAACATTGCTGACGGTGATATTCAGATTGGCATTACAGGTGAAGTTTATGCAACAATCCGTGTAAAAGACAATCACATGATTACTATTAAACAAGCTCCTGAAAAACCACGTGCAATTATGGAATTTTGTGATCTTCCTCTTGCAAACGCTCTTTTCGCAGGTACAGTTAACTCAATTGACCATGTTGGTAATGGTAACATTACAATTCGTGGTCTTATCTCAATGGTAGATAACGTTAACCGTATTCTTGATAGAGTTGCATTATACTTGGCATAAGGAGGACAAATAAGATGAGTAAATTTCCAACATTTGATACAACAAAAAGCCGTGAAATGTTTAACCGTGCATCACAGGTTATTCCAGGCGGTATTTACGGTCATTTAGGTCCTGCTGAAGGTCAGTGGATTCCTGTTAACAGATGGCCATCTTTCTCAGAAAAAGCACAGGGTTCATACTTCTGGGACGTTGACGGCAACAAATATATCGACTATATGTGCGCTTATGGTCCTAACGTATTAGGTTACAACGACCCTGACGTTGACGCTGCTGCAATGGCACAGCTCAAGCTCGGCAACTGCGTTACAGCTCCTTCAAAAGTTATGGTTGAATGTGCTGAAACACTTGTTGATACAGTAGCATCTGCTGACTGGGCATTCTTCTGCAAGAATGGTTCAGATACAACAACTCTTGCAACAATGGCAGCAAGAGCACACACACATAAGAAAAAGATTATTTTCTTAAAATATTACTACCACGGAGATTTCCCATGGGCACAAAAGATTGACTACCCAGGCATTACTCCTGAAGATGTAGCGAACAACATTATCGTTCCTTGGTTTGACCTTGATGCTATTCAAAAGGCATATGACGACAACAACGGTGATATCGCTGGTATTATTGCTCAGCCATATGACCACGGTAACTTTAAAGATAACGAACCTGCTTCAAAAGAATACTGGGCAGCAGTTCGTAAATGGTGTGACGACCACGGTGCAGTTCTCATCATTGACGACGTTCGTGCAGGTTTCCGTCTTGACCTTGCAGGTAGTGACCACTACTATGGTTTCAAAGCAGACCTTATTTGTTTCTGTAAAGCTCTTGCTAACGGTTACAATATGTCAGCTCTTTGCGGTGGCGAGCATATGAAAGCTACTGTTTCAGGTATTACATACACAGGTTCTTACTGGATGAGTGGTGTTCCTTTTGCAGCATGTATTGCTTGTATTAACAAGATGAAAGCTCTTGACACGCCAACATTATTCCGTAAAATGGGTACACAGCTTACTGATGGTCTTAAGGCAGCAGGTGCTGAGCACGGCTTTGACCTTCGTGTATCTGGTGAGCCAGCACTCTTCTACTTAAGAATAGCAAATGATGACAACCTTATGCTTCATCAAGAATGGGTTGCTGAATGTGTTAACCGTGGTTTGTTTATTACATCTCACCACAACCACTTCATCAACGCTTCTCTTACTGAAGAAGATATTAAGAAGTCAATTGAAATTGCTGAAGATGCATTCTCAGTAGTTGCAAAGAATCACCCTGAACTTAGGGGCTAATTAAACAAATTATAGTGAAGTGGGGACTTCACTTCTAATAAATTTTTCTTGGAGGGAAAATTATGGCTAATTTATCAAAAGCAGAATGGCTTGCACTCGAAAAGAAAGCCCTTGAACTCCGTAAGCTCTGCGTACAGACAACTGTATGGGCAGGTAGCGGACATTTCGGTGGCGGTA
>JAZKXL010000103.1:0-8926 GCA_045611635.1 Candidatus Fimenecus sp.
GGCTTAAAAGACGAAGAGTAAGGTCGCCTTTTTTAAATTCTACAAAAGCGGTTTCATCTTCTTCAGTAACGGCTGTTAAAAGCTCAAAACCATTAGCGTTAAATTTTTCAGTACAACCCTTAACTATAAGTGTGAGGGCTTCTTTTCTTTCAAGCATATTAAATACCTCAAATCAAAAAATAATATATCCTATATAATATAACACATTTATTTCAATTTGTCATTAAAAATTTATGAATATTATAATTGATTAGTTAAATATATTATGGTAAAATAATATGGATAGTAATTAAAATGTATAGTTATGACTTTTTGTAGGGTGATATTAATGAAAAATGCACTTATAATTTTCGGTGGAGTTTCATCTGAGCATAGCGTTTCTTGCGTTTCAGCAACATCAGTTATTAGAAACATTCCAAAAGACAAATACAACGTGGTAATGCTTGGCGTTTCTATGCAAGGTGAAATGTTTGTTTATGAAGGTGATTTTGAAAACCTTAAAAATGATGGTTGGCTTGAAGATAAGTCAAAACTTAAAAAGGCGGTAATTTCAACTGACCGTGCCGACCACGGAATTATAGTTTTTAATGAAAATGGTTATGAAAAAATAAGAATTGATGTTTGCTTCCCTGTAATGCACGGCAAAAATGGTGAAGATGGTACAATGCAAGGTCTTCTTACTATTGCAGGCATTCCATATGTTGGCTGTAATACAATGGCTTCAGCAGTTTGTATGGATAAAGCAATGACAAACGCAATTTGTGACATCAATGGAATTGCACAAGCAAAGTGGAAATATATTACTAAATATGATTTTGAATTACGTGGTAGAGAATTTGCTAGTGAATGTAAAGAATATTTAGGGCTTCCTGTATTTATCAAACCGGCAAATGCTGGGTCATCAGTTGGTGTTGTAAAGGCAAAAACATTAGAAGAAATTCACCGTGGGCTCGAGTATGCGCTTCAATTTGATTCTCGCGTAGTTGTTGAAGAGGCAATTGTGGGTGCTGAGGTTGAATGTGCCGTTATGGGTAATGATGAGCCATTTGCAGGTGCAGTTGGCGAAATTGAACCAAGTAACGAATTTTATGATTTTGAAGCAAAATATGAGGCGGATAGTGGGCTTCACATTCCTGCAAGAATTAGTGAAGAAAAAATCAAAGAAGTACAAGAAAAAGCAATTAGAGCATATAAGGCGTGGGGCTGTTCAGGTCTTGCTCGTGTTGATTTCTTTGTAAGATATTCTGATGGTGCAGTGCTTTTAAATGAGCCAAACACACTTCCTGGATTTACAAACATCAGTATGTACCCAATGCTTATGGATAAAGCGGGTATTTCATACGGTGATTTAATTGACAAGCTTTGCACTCTTGCAATTGAGAAGTGGGAAAAGGAATTTGAACAGTGAAAAAAGAAACAGTAATTAAAATTGTGAGTATGCAACGAACTGAAAATGGTGACCATTCAGGCGAAATGACAGTTACAGGCACACTTGCTTGCGAAAAAGATAAGGCAATAATTGAATACATAGAAAATAACGAAGAAACAGGCCCTGAAGAAACAACGATTACAGTTTACGAGAATAACACTGTAAGCATTGTGCGAAAAGGTCAGTTTAGTAGTGAAATGATGGTTGAAAAAAATGCCCGCCATCACACATTTTATAGAACACCTTATGGTGAGTTGACAATGGGCATTTACGGAAATCAGGTTGAGTGGTCAAAAGACGACAATGGCGGTATTCTTAAAATGAAATACTCGCTTGATTTCAATAACGGATTCGTATCAGAAAACACTATGAATATATATATTGAGGAGAAATAAGGATGTCTAAATTAGTTAAACAGGCAACAAATCAACTTCATACACTTATTGTTGATGCACTTGGCAAAGCTGTGGCGGACGGCGAAATTCCAGCTGAGCCAATTCCTGCATTTAATATTGAAATCCCTGCAAATCGTGATAATGGCGACTATTCATCAAATATCGCGTTTGTATGTGCAAAGGTTTTTCGTTGTGCACCAAGAAAAATTGCGGATTTAGTTGCAAACAACATTGAATTACAAGGTACATATTTTGACTCTTGCACAGTTGCAGGTGCGGGATTTGTAAACTTCACACTTTCAAAAGATTTTTATGCCGATATTCTTGTTGATGTTAAAACATTGGGCAAAGATTATGGTAGAAGCAACTACGGTGAGGGCAAAAAAATCAACGTAGAATTTGTTTCGGCAAACCCAACAGGACCAATGCACATGGGTAATGCTCGTGGCGGTGCTTTAGGTGACTGTCTTGCGGCTGTACTTGATATGGCTGGCTATGAGGTTGAGCGTGAATTCTATATTAACGACGCAGGTAACCAAATTGAAAAATTTGCACTTTCACTTGACATTCGTTATCAACAAATTTACAAGGGTGAAGATGCAGTAGAATTGCCTGAAGATAGTTATCATGGTGAAGATATTAAAGAGAGAGCACAACAGTTTGCTGATGTTTACGGTGATGAATATTTAAACAAGAGTGAAGGCGAGAGAAGAAAAGCGCTTGTAGAGTTTGCTCTTCCTAAAAATATCGACAATATGAAAGCCAATATGGCAAAATATCGTATTGAGTACAAAACTTGGTTTAAAGAAAGCATTCTTCACGAAAGCGGTGCTGTTAAAGAGGTTATTGACTACCTTACAAACAAGGGCTTAACATACGAAAAAGATGGCGCAGTTTGGTATAACAATATTAAAGTTCAAACTGAAATGCTTACTCGCCAAGGTAAAACTCAAGAAGATATTGATAAGTTAGACCTTAAAGATGATGTGCTTATCCGTCAAAATGGTAACCCAACATATTTTGCAGCTGATATTGCTTACCACAAAAACAAACTTGTTACTCGTGGATTCCATAAGGCAATTAACATTTGGGGTGCTGACCATCACGGCCATGTTGCTCGTATGAAAGGTGTTTTAGAGGCACTTGACCTTGATGCTGACCGTTTAGATGTAATCTTAATGCAACTTGTACGCCTTACTCGTGATGGTGAAGTTGTAAGAATGTCAAAAAGAACAGGTAAGGCAATCACACTTGTTGATTTGCTTGAAGATATTCCTGTTGATGCAGTGCGTTTCTTATTTAATATGAGAGAGCCGGGCTCACAAATGGATTTCGACCTTGATTTAGCGGTTGAACAGTCATCACAAAACCCTGTTTATTACTGTCAGTATGCAAATGCTCGTATTCATAGTATTCTTCGTAAGGTTGAAGCAGACGGCGTAACAGTTCGTGATTGCACAAAAGATGAACTTAAACTTCTTACAGCTCCTGAAGAAATTGAACTTATTCGCCATTTAGCATCACTTACTGATGAAATAATTAACTCAGCAAAGAATTACGACCCTGCAAAAATTACTCGTTACTGTATTGATTTGGCAACATTGTTCCATAAATTCTATAATGCTTGCCGTGTAACAGTTGAAGACGAATCACTTATGCAAGCTCGTTTATATCTTTGCAACTGTGTAATGAATGTTATCACAAATATTCTTGAAACATTCAGAATTTCTACACCAGAGAGTATGTAAGTGCAAAATGAAAATTCAAACGTAAAACATTACAAAAATAATATATGAATTTTTTATCGCAGGTATTGTATAATATCTGCGATTTTGTTATACTATAATAGATTAATTATGTAATAAAACGCGTTATAAATATTTGAAAATGGGAGATGTAAAAATGCTTTTCGCACAAGACATCGGTATCGACTTGGGTACTGCCAACACAATTGTATATCTTAAAGGAAAGGGTATTGTTCTTCGTGAGCCATCAGTTGTGGCTGTAAACGAAAAAACTGACCCACCATCAGTTGTTGCTGTAGGTAACGAGGCAAAAGAAATGATTGGTAGAACACCTGGCTCAATTACAGCAGTTAAGCCATTGAAAGACGGCGTTATTGTCAATTCCGAAATCACATCAGATATGCTTAAAGAATTTATTAAAAAAGTAATTAAGCGTTCACCTTTCGCAAGAGCAAGAGTTCTTATTTGTGTTCCGTCTGGTATTACTGAAGTTGAAAGAAAAGCTGTTCACGACGCTGCTCGTGATGCAGGTGCAAAATATGCATCACTTATTCATAAGCCACTTGCTGCTGCTATTGGTGTAGGTCTTCCTGTAACTGAGGCAGTAGGTAGTATGGTTGTTGACATTGGTGGCGGTACAACTGAAGTTGCAGTTGTTTCATATCGTGATATTGTTACTGCAAAGTCAAGCCGAATTGCAGGTGATGATTTTGATGAAGCAATTATTGAATACATACGCAAAAAGCACAATGTTCTCATAGGTGAGCGTACTGCGGAAGAAATCAAAATTAAAATTGGCTCAGCAATGAGTTATGACGGTGAGGGTGCTATGGACGTTCGCGGTCGTAATCTTGTTGACGGACTTCCAAAGAATGTTGAAGTCACATCAGAAGATGTTCGTGAAGCACTCAGCGAACCAATTTCACAAATTCTTGAAACAATCCGTTCAACTTTGGAAAAAACTCCACCAGAATTAATTGCCGATATTGTTGACAATGGTATCATGCTTACAGGTGGCGGTGCGCTTCTTCGTGGAATTGATAATCTTATTTCACAAGAGACAAAAATTCCTGTTCATGTTGCCATTGACCCAATGGACTGCGTAGCAGCAGGTATGGGCGCTTGTCTTGAAAAAGGAAATATTTAGAGTAACCACTAATTGCAATCTTAGGCATATGCCTTAACGGTTAAAATTTTGCTGTTTCGCCCCAAAATCCTCGGTAATACACAAAGTATTACCTGTGGTTTTGAAACAAAACATCTAAAATTTCCCTCGTTAAATCATACACCACGATTTTATTAGCGATTACAGCGTTTTCTCTATTAGTTATGTAAGAAATTATAGTAGTTTGGAGAAAAAATTATGAACAATTTTTTCAAAAGTACAACCTTTAAAGTTTTGTTAGCTGTTGCAATAGTGCTTATCAGCGCAACAATTTTGGCTACTGTTGTTGGGGGCAAAACTTCACCACTTACAAATGTGGTGGATTTTATAACATCACCTTTGCA
The DNA here is from genome assembly GCA_045611635.1 of Candidatus Fimenecus sp. GTDB lineage: Bacteria > Bacillota > Clostridia > Oscillospirales > Acutalibacteraceae > Fimenecus. Next base: position 5,079 of record JAZKXL010000103.1, read on the forward strand.
AAATGTGGCATCATATTTTTCGGCAAAGTTAGATGGTGTAACAGGTGGTTTTATTTCGTCTGATGCTTACCGTGACCGTGTTGCCGAATTAGAAAAACAAGTTGCTGATTATCAAGCACAGCTTGTAGATTATGAAAAAACTAAAAAGCAATTGGCGTCTTATGAAGAATTTCTTGATGTCCGCGAAAAAAATCCTGACTACACATGGGTTTATTCAACTGTAATTGGACGTGATTCTGCTGATATGTTTGGCTCGTTCACAATCAACAAGGGGTCAAATGACGGAATAAAAGTAAATGATGCAGTAATTTACAGTGAATATCTTGTAGGGGTTGTAACTGAAGTTAACCCAACATCAGCGGTTGTCCGTTCAGTATTTGACCCATCAGTTAATGTTGCGGCTTATGAAATTCGCACAGGTGAGTTAGGTTATACAAATGCAACCTATGATATGGCTGTAAATGGTACTTGTTCACTGTCTTCTCTTGACCGTAACACCTCAATTTCAAAGGGCGGTATCGTTTGCACATCAGGTACAGGCGGAATTTTCCCTAAAGACCTTATCATCGGTACAGTTTCAACAGTAAAACAAAGTGAAACAGACCTTTCATCATATGCGATAATTGAACCACAAATCAATTCAAAAGATATACACGATTGTTTTGTAATTACAGCTTTCAGCGAACAGTAAGGATTATTAAAAATGAGACTACAAACCAAAACAAAAGTCAAAAGATATGCCGTATATGGCTTAATAATTCTTTTGGCACATATTTTGCAAAACATACTGACAATCTTTCCTGAGATTGCGTCGGTAAGGCCTGTTTTGCTTATTTCGGTTGCGGTTTGTATTTCTATGTTTGAGGGTGAAGTTGTTGGTGCAGTGGCAGGACTTTTAGCCGGCGCATTGTGGGACACGCTTACAGTAACTGCCGATGGATATAATGCGCTTTATCTTATGGTTGCTTGTGCTGTTTGTGGTGTGTTGCTAAGAATTTTTATGCGCAACAACATTATCACTTATATAATGATGAATACGGGTATTACAACCTTTTATTTTTTAACATATGTGTTATTCTTCATAACCGCTCGCGGTATTGATGGTGGTGACGCAATGTTGTTAAGATACTATTTGCCAATGGGCTTATATTCAGTAGTGCTTACACCATTTTGGTATGTAATTATTCGTGCGGTAAATAGAAAATTCTCATACAGTTATATAGAATATTAAAATTAACAAAATTTTTTGAAAGGACGGTGAAAAAAAGAGTGAGACCTAATTACAACTTTAGATTTCGTACCACTGCATTTGTAGTTGCTATTTTGTTTACAATCTCAATCTTTATTGCCGACCTTTTTAGAATTCAGGTTGTGCAAGCGGATGAATACACATCTAAAAACATTTATCTTTCAACTGCGCAAACTAAAATTGACGCTTTACGCGGAGAAATTCTTGATATAAACGGAACACCACTTGTTTATAATGTAAGCTCAAATACGGTGTACATTGACGCGTCATATTTTCCAAAATTATCAGAAATTGAAGCACGAAACGAAATAATTGTTGCCCTTATTGAGCTTTTTGAAAGCAAGGCGGTTGAGTATAACTCTACATTGCCTATTCAGCTTATAGGTGATGAGCTTGTTTTTACTGAAAACAGTGAAAATGATAAAAATAAACTTTTCGCACAAGATTATCTTAACTTGAACAATTATGCCACTCCACAAAACGTGTTTGATGCATTGTGCGAATATTACTCTCTTGAAGATATGCCTGTTGCCGACGCTATTAAGGTTGCATCAGTCTATTTTGCAATGGTTAAGGCGGATTTTTCAAAGAGCAATCCATTCACTATTGCCGAAAATGTGCCCGATGAAGTTGTTCTTATAATTAAAGAGCAAAGTAGATTTTACAAGGGTATTGAAATTCGTGTTGATTCAGAACGTGCATATTATGATGGTACAATAGCACCGCATATTATAGGATATTACGATTACATTGATGCAAATGAATATTCTACGGTAACCGAGACTTATAAAGAAGCACTTAACAACGGGCAACTTACTCAAGCTCAAATTGATACTTTGAATCTTCGTGCCTATAAAATGACCGATAAAATTGGTAAATTTGGTATTGAAAGTGCTTTGGAAGACGAACTTCGTGGCACACGTGGTGTGGCTACAACCACAACTAATGCTGATGGCACTAAAAATACAACTATTACAACAATGCCTGTTAATGGGAATAATGTAATTCTTACAATTGATGGTGATTTTCAAAAAGAAGTACAAAATATTCTTGAGTCAAAAATTAATCAAACAAAAGAAAATGATAACATTACAACTGCAGGTAGCATTGTTGTTATGGACGTTAACGACTTTTCAATTCTTGCTTGCGCAACATATCCAACCTATAACTTAGAAACATATAAGGAAAATGTTGTTGCATTGAATCAAGATGCATCTGCACCACTTTGGAATAGAGCGCTTCGTAGCACCTATGCTCCCGGTTCAACTGTTAAGCCAATCGTGGCAACAGCAGGTCTTGAAGAGGGGATTGTAACACCAGAAACAGGTCTAAAGTGTAATGTTTATTATACATTTTTTAAAGATAGAACATTCCAATGCTTTAACGTGGGCAACCACGCGGGCCACGAAATGACTACTGAAACCGCAATAAAATATTCTTGTAACACATATTTCTATGATGTTGGCAGACAACTTGGCATTAATAAAATGAATGACTATTTTAGAATGTATGGTCTTGGTAGTAAAACCGGTGTTGAGTTGACTGAGTCAAGCGGCGTTGTTGCGGGTATTGCTCATCGCGAATCGTTAGGTGGAGTATGGTATCCTGGTGACACAGTTCAGGCGGCAATTGGTCAGTCTGACAACCTTTTCACACCAATTCAGCTTTGTGCTTATGCGGCTACTCTTGCAAATGGCGGAACAAGGTATAAAGCACACTTTGTTGAAAGTATTAAATCACCAGATTACTCTGAAACTCTTTACCAAGCAAAACCTGAAGTGATTCAGCAATTAACTGTATCCCCAACCACACAAGCTGCAGTAAAAAAAGGTATGATTTCAATGGCAAACACCTTATCCGCATTCCGTGATGCTGATTATCAGGTTGCAGCAAAAACAGGTACAGCACAAGCAAAGAAAAAAGTAAACGGTGTTGTAGTTTCATACACAAACGGTTTCTTAATTTCTTATGCCCCTGCTGATAATCCACAAATTGCAGTTGTTATTGCAGTTGAAAATGTTATGTCATCAGGTCTTGGTAATTATGTTAAAGAAGTTTATGACGCATATTTTAGTAGAAATTCGGACATAACAAATTCACAGCAAAGCGGAACAGTGTTAAATTAAATGCAAAAAAACACTTGATTTTCGAAAAATCTTGTGTTATATTATTAGGGCTGTCTCTATGCGCTCGGGTGATTGAGTAATCCCAACGGGAATTCACCTACTTTTATCTGGGGCATTTGAGCATAAATATTTTTAATGAGGTGAAAAACAATGACACAAGCAGAAAAGCAAGCAATTATGGCTGAATACGCTGCACACGAAGGTGACACAGGTTCTCCTGAAGTTCAAATCGCAGTTCTCACAAAGAGAATTAATGACCTTACAGAGCATCTTAAGGTTAACAAGAAGGACCACCACTCACGTCGCGGTCTTCTTAAGATGGTTGGTCGTAGAAGAAATCTTCTCGCATACCTTCAAAAGAAAGATATTGAAAGATACCGTGCAATCGTTGCAAAACTCGGTCTTCGTAAGTAATCAAAACGCTTTAAGGCAGATAAGTTTTTCGCTTATCTGCCTTGAATTGCTTTTAATGG
>JAZKXL010000104.1:0-5358 GCA_045611635.1 Candidatus Fimenecus sp.
TAATTGGCATACATCAAACCCACAGCAAGGTGACTACACAGAAGAATATCAAGCATATTACCATGAAGAACTTATTAAACAGTTGTTCACAAGAAAATACATTTGGGCAACTCATGTTTGGAATATGTTTGATTTCGGTGCAGATGCTCGTGCTGAAGGTGGCGAAAACGGACAAAACCATAAAGGTCTTATGACTTTTGACCGTAAATATAAAAAAGACGCTTTCTATGCATACAAAGCATGGCTTTCAGATGACCCATTTGTTCACATTTGTGGCAAACGCTATATTGATAGGGTAGAAGACCTTACAAAGATTACTGTTTATTCAAATCTTCCTGAAGTTGAGCTTATCGCAAATGGCAAGAGTCTTGGCAAACAAACAAGTGAAAATCATTTCTTCTATTTTGATGTTCCAAATACAGCAAGCGTTACACATATTCAGGCAGTTGCAGGTGAATATGGTGACCAAAGTGTAATCCGTAAAGTTGAAACATTTAATGAAGATTATCGTCTCAAAGAAAAAGGCGCAATTCTTAACTGGTTTGATGTAACTGAAGTTGACGGATATTTGTCACTTAACTCAAAAATGAGTGAACTTCTTATGGTGCAAGAAGGACAAATGCTCTTCGGTCAAATTATGGGACCAATCGCTGAGGCAGCAAAGCAAAGTGCAGGCGAAGGTGGTTTCGAAATGAATGAGGGCATGATGCAAATGATGGGCGGATTTACAGTACTTCGCCTTATCGGTATGCTTGGTATGACGGGCCTTAAAATGACAAAAGAAGAACTTTTAGACCTTAATGCAAAACTCAATAAGATAAAGAAGGCATAATGCATTTTTAATTGAATAAAGTCATTCTGAGCGTATGCGAAGAATCTCAAAAGAGACCCTTCACTTCGTTCAGGGTGACTTTTTATTTACACATTATTAAAATTTTGGTAATCATTTCTATATATTTATGTTGTAATATATTAGTAATGAATTTTAAGGACGATACAAATGAACTTTTTACGAAAACTTATGGCAAAATTCCAACAATTTATGGTAGGTCGTTATGGTAATGACCAATTCACTTTGTTTTTATCAATATCAGGTCTTATTTGCTCATCTTTAAGTAATTTTTTAAGACATTTTCGTGCTCTTTATGTAGTAGGAACAATAGTTTATTTTATAGGTACACTAATGATTTTTTACGCGGTTTTTCGCACGTTTTCAAAAAATTATGGGGCAAGAAGAAAAGAACTTAACTGGTATCTTTGTGCAAGTGAAAAGCCAAAGGCGGAAATTAAAATTTTATTTAGCCGAATTCGTGACCGCAAAACTCACCGCTATTACAAATGTAAGAGTTGCAAGGCGGTTATGCGTGTGCCAAAGGGTAGAGGTAAAATTGAAATCACTTGCCCTAAGTGTAGAGTGAAAGTAATAAAGAAGACATAAATAAATTATAGTTTGTCTAACAAAATGATTAAAGGAATAGGTCATTCTGAGCGTAGCGAAGAATCTCTCCAACGGTAACATATCAACTAATAGAGATTCTTCGTCACTTCGTTCCTCAGAATGACACATAACTCCAAACAGCCCGACAAACTATAATTCGCCTAACTGAAAATGTTACGGTAAAATTTTAAAACAGTCCGTTTTAGCGGACTGTTTTTCTTTTATCCTTATTGAAAAGTCGTGTTTCTCGTGATATTATACTTTTACACCGAACAAATGTTCGTGTAGAAAGGAGGCGGAAATGACTTTGTATGAATTAGGAGAGCAATATTTGAAGCAGGCGGAGGATTTAAAAGAGATAATTTCAGGTTGTTCTGCCCAAAAAGGCAAGGCAAGTGGAATAGCACTGTATGAAATTAATCGTAAAATTACCGTGCTTCGCGAAATGGAGCGTGACACCCGAATTATCGGCAAACAACTGACCGAGTATTATTCTCAACAAAACACCCCCAAAGTGTACCATTCGCATCACATCAATTGACCTTTTTCTTTGAGTAATGTATAATACCCTTAGAGGTGTGAACAATGAAAAAAATTCTAAGTATTTTGTGCGCATTGGTGTTGCTTTGTTTAAGCGTATTCCCCGTATGCGCAGCAACTCCAAAAATTTCAGTAAAAACGGTGTCATCAGCATCAGTAGGTGATACAATTACCGTTTCAGTAAATCTTTCAGCAAATTCAGGTCTTGCAGGAATTCAATTTCAAGTTAAATTTAATACAGCTGAATTTCAATTGGTTTCTAATTCGGTTAAAACGGGCAATTTGTTTTTTGGTGAAGAAATTACCAATGCTGGTCTAATAGAGTATGCAGGTGTATCTTCTGACAAAATAAATGCAAGCGGCGCACTTTTAACCTTTAAATTAAAGGTGCTTAAAACGGGCGGTAAAATCACGCTTGTAGTAAATGATGCTATTGATGAAAATGATAAGTTTGTTGCTGTAAGCACTGCAAATGCCACTGTAAAATGTTCACACGCTAATATTAAATGGGAAACTATTAAAAAAGCAACCTGTACCGAAAAAGGTGAGAAAAAAGGCGCTTGTACTTGTGGTTATAACACAACTGAAATAATAGAAAAATCATCACATACTTATGACAAATGGACAACTGAAAAAGAACCAACCGAAACCGAAAAAGGTCTTAAGTGGGCAAAATGTACCGTTTGTGGTGAGAAAAAGGAGCAGGCAATTCCTGTAATCACAACAACCACAACTACAACCGAAACAACTACCGAAACAACAACTTTTGTTGAATTGACAACGGAGCCCACAACAAAAGAAGAAACAACTGTCCCAGCGCCACAAATTGTTGAGAAAACATCAACGGTTGAAATTGTAGTAAAAACAGTTGCAGTAGTGCTTGGCGTGGAGGCATTAGGATTAATAGTATTTTTAATTGGTAAAAAGAGAATAAATAACACGCAAAAAGGCGAGGAATAACCTCGCCTTTTTTGTTTTGTGAATTATAGTTTGTTTAACTAAGTGTAAAATGGAAAGTGGAAAACGGAAAACGAATGAACAGCGTTGCGATTATAGAAAATATGTCATTCTGAGCGTAGCGAAACCTCTCCCCAACGGTAATATATCAACCAATAGAGATTCGTCGTCACTTCGTTCCTCAGAATGACACATAACTCCAAACATCCCAACAAACTATAATTTGTAAAAATAAAAAACAAGGACGCTGAAAATTCAGCGTCCTTTATATTTTAATCTAAGTTGAAATATCTCTTTGAGTTGTTAAATGAAACATCTTCAACAACTTGTGAAAGAAAATCAATGTCTTGTGGGTATTTGCCGTCTTCTACTAAATCACCAATAATTTCGCAAAGAATTCTACGGAAATACTCGTGGCGTGGATATGAAAGAAAACTACGAGAATCAGTAACCATACCAACGAATTTGCCAAGCACACCAAGGTTTGCAAGTGTTTTCATTTGTTCACGCATACCATCATAGTTATCGTTAAACCACCATGCTGAACCAAATTGAATTTTTGACTGTGCTTCACTACTTTGGAAATTGCCAAGCATTGTGCCAAGCACATAATTATCTTTTGGATTAAGTGTGAAAAGAATTGTTTTTGGCAATTTGCCTTTAACATCAAGTGAGTCAAGGTAGCGTGAAAGTCCGTATGCTAACTGATGGTCGTGCACTGAGTCAAAACCGGTGTCAGCACCAACTGACTTAAACATTCTTGCGTTATTGTTTCGCATTGCGCCAAAGTGTAATTCCATAGCCCAACCTAACTCAGCATATTTTTCACCAAAGAATTGTAAAAGAGCAGTGCGATATTGGTCAAGTTCTTTTTGAGTGAAAGTTCCACCTGCTAATGCCTTTGCAAAAATTGCTTCTAACTCTTCTTCAGTTGCAAGCTCAAAAGGACAATACTCTAAAGCGTGGTCAGAGGCCCTACAACCCATTTCATTAAAGAAAGCAATTCGTTTTTCTAACGCTACAAGTAAATCTTTATATGATTTAATTTCCATTTCAGCCGCTTTTTCCATAGCGACAATCCACTCGCGGAAAGCAGGAGTGTCAATAAGGAATGACTTATCAGGACGGAATGCAGGAAGCACCTGGCACTTAAATGACTTATCTTCTTTAAGTAATTTGTGATATTCAAGAGTGTCCGCAGCATCATCAGTAGTGCAAACGCAATATACATTTGACTTTTCAATAAGTGAGCGTGGAGTAAATCCACCTGCCTTGATTTGATTGTTACATTCTTCCCAAATCATATCAGCGGTTTTTGCGCTTAATGGTGTGTGAATACCGAAATATCTTTGTAGCTCTAAATGAGTCCAATGGTAAAGTGGGTTACCAATGCAATATGGTAAGCTTTCAGCCCATTTTACAAACTTTTCATAGTCAGATGCGTCGCCTGTAATATATTTTTCATCAACACCACAACCACGCATAGCACGCCACTTGTAATGGTCACCACCAAGCCAAATTTGTGTAATGTTTTGGAATGGCTTGTCCTCATAAATCTCTTTAGGAGAAAGATGACAATGCCAGTCAAAAATTGGTGTGTTTCTTGCACCTTTGTCAAAGATTTTTTGTGCAGTTTCGGTGCTTAATAAAAAATCGTCACCCATAAAGTTTTTCATATTTATCACCTAAAAATAAAGAATTATTTTAACTAGATAAGTATATCATAAAAACTACAAAAATTGCAAGACTTGGTTACCATAACCTATGTAAAATTTACACCGGTACCAGTGTAAAAATTACACCCCACCAGTGTAAAAATTACACTCAACCAGTGTAAAAATTACACCCTATAAATAATATATAAATAAAAATATAATTAATTCATAATCTATGAGAAACAAAACTATTAAAAAATCAAGGAATAATGGTTATAACTGTTGAAAAATCAAGCGTTATGTGATACAATAAACTGATTTATTATAAATTTAATATCGAGAGGTATGTTTTTATGTCAGGACATTCAAAATGGAGTACAATTAAAAGAAAAAAAGAAAAAACTGATAACGCTAGAGCAAAGGTTTTCACAAAAATTGGTCGTGAAATTGCAGTTGCAGTTAAAGCAGGTGGCGCTGACCCTGCAGGTAACTCAAAGCTCAAAGACGTAATTGCAAAAGCAAAAGCTGCAAATATGCCAAATGATAACATTGAAAGAGTTATCAAAAAGGCAGCAGGTGAGGGCAGTGGCGAAAACTACGACGAAATCGTGTATGAGGGCTATGGTCCATCAGGTATCGCAGTTATTGTTGAGGCACTTACTGATAACCGAAATAGAACAGCGGCTGATGTGCGCCACTATTTTGATAAATTCGGTGGCAATATGGGTCAAAGTGGTTGCGTTTCATTTATGTTTAACCGTCAGGGTG
>JAZKXL010000105.1:0-14756 GCA_045611635.1 Candidatus Fimenecus sp.
GATGCCGTTACGCGCATTAAAACATTTATTGAGATGCTAGGAAACCTTACCGACTGGAACTTCGATGTAAATGATTGGATTTGTTGGAATAATTTAAATTTTTATCAATTCAGTAAAGAGGATTTCAAGTCACGTGGCTGGCGTTTAACAAACAGTTGCTTTGAAGAGTTCCTCGAATTACACCCTTTATCATGGGCTATGACTTCCGGAGAAAATATTGAATTCACCTTAGAAAAGCCGTCAAAATTTTATCGATAAACTAATAGTAAAAGGCACCAAACATGGTGCCTTTATTTTTGCGTATAAATACCGTCAATCTGCAAATTCCACACTTAACTGCCGTTCATTTCTTTAAGTGTGAGTTCTATTCCATTGGCTATGGCAAGAGCATATTCGTTTAATTTTTCATCAAAATTTTTGTTATCTTGTTTATTTGAGATAAAATCAATTTCCGCTAAAACTGACGGCATTTTTGTATGACGATTTATGTAATAATTCATATCTTCACCGTCACGATATCCTGAATGAATTCCCCTATTTGTAATGTTTAAATTATCAAGACAGTCAAGAATATTTTGGGCTAAAAGCGTGTCGTCAGTGGGGCTTGTAGAATGCACCCACATTTCCATTCCCGTTGCATCAGGCGAAGTGCTACTATTACGATGAATAGAAACAAAAAGCGACGCTTTTGCCTTGTTTGCGATTTTGCATCGATCAGCAAGGGAAACGTCGCTATCACTATCACGAGTCATAACAACGGTATATCCTCTTTCTTCCAAAATATCTCGCACCAAAAGTGCAAGGCGCAAATTATCATCTTTTTCAAGGCGATTTCCAAGCGCAGCGCCGGTGCTACTACCCCCATGGCCGGGGTCAAGACACACGGTTTTTTCATCAGGCACAAAGTTTAATTGACTAAGTTGATAAATAGTTTCTTCGTCACCTACAAGCAAAAGTGCAAGCACTGCACAAATGCTTAGCGAAAACAATGCTATTATTGGAAAAAGAAAGGATTTTCCGTTATTTTTTACTCTAGTTTTTCTCATATTTCATTAAAGATTTGAAAACTTCTCTTTAATTTCTGCGGCTCTACCACAAGTCATTCTACCCTCAGGGCAAGCACCTACAAAGCAGCTTGGTCCGTAGAATTTGAATATTGATGGTGCAACCTTGCGAAGTTTAGTAAGAGCATCTACTGCATACTCTTGAATTTCCCATTGTGCACGAGTACATGAACGAAGTCGTAAGAATAAGAGAAGTTGTCTTGCATTCATAGTTGTTACAATATCAAGTGTATTACCTGAAAGCTGATAATATACCAAAAGTTCTTCAGCTACACCAAGATTTTTAAGGCGTTCATATTCGCTTGCAGTCTTTTTGAAAGCATTTTCATATTTTGCAAGAAGTTCAGGTTTGTCACGAAGTACTGGTGGAATAATATAGCTCATTCTATCAGTTTTAATAAGCTCAGGAATTTCTATTGACTGAATTCTATGGCGAGCAAAGTGAGTAATACAAGAAAGTGAAACATTATTAAAACGGAATGTATAGTTTGCACACTCTAATGCTCTTGGACGTTTGCACTTAACCACTGACTCAACAATTTTTTCAACAGTTGCATCATCAGCAATTATATTTTCAATTTGCTCAGTTGAACAATTTGTATTTGAAATAAGGGCATTTCTTGCAACGCATTTTGCCGCATCAGGAGTATATGAAAGCAATTCAACCTGAGTGCTTGTGTGTTCAGGTTTTACATCAATAAATGAAAGGTCAGGAACATCATTCACCGACTTTTCAGGGTTAAAGCTTGACATAATTCCAGGTGCTTTTTGTTTTGCTTGTTCGTAAAGTTCAAGACCTAATTTTTTAATTTCAGGATATTTTGCACCTCTACCACAAATCATAGCAGTAAGCATATTTAAGAATTCTCTACCATTTACTGAACAAAAGAAGTTACTGTAAAGGCAATATGGCAACACAAAACGAGCATCTTCACGAAGCACACCATTTTCACAAAGTTCATCATAAAGTGCAAACATTTCGCCCATATGCTCTTTGTATGCTTTTTCAATTTCAGCATTGTTGAATTCAGGCACATAAAAACCAGCATCACTAAAGTTTACATAGCGTCTTGACTTAACTGTATAAGATGCAAGGCGGAATTCAATAATAAACTGTTCAACAACTGCAGTTACATTTTGAAATGCAAGTTGAAAATATGTATGCTCAACTGTGCTTGTGTGACCTGATGCAGTTACCTTACCAATGAGATTTGCGTTCTTTTCTTTATCTTGTGATTTATCCCAAATTCCAAGTGCTGTACCCTCTTGTGTAGAAATTCTACCACTTGCTGCGGTAACCTTTTCATCAGTATCAGTCATACCAATAATGTATGCAGTGCTTTTATTGTAATCGTATGCCATAAAATCCCTCTTTTTCTTGTATTATTGTAATTGTAACACAAAAAGAATGTGTATGCAATAATTGATTTTCTTTTGACAAATTTGAGTTTGTAAAAGAAAAGTGTCACCCTGAGCAACGAGAAGGGTCTCTTTGAGATTCTTCGCTTCGCTTAGAATGACCTATTTTTTCTATAATTGCAACGCAGTTCCGACATTTTGCACTTTGCATTTAGTTAAATAAACTCAAAATTATGCACCACTTTATTGATTATTTTTATTTGCATTTAATATTGTATTATTGAAATTTATTTGCTATAATATAAGATGTATATCTATGTAAATTGGAGAACTGTGTTATGAGCAAAAAAATGATTGTAATTGAAGGTCTTGATGGAAGCGGAAAATCAACTCAAGTTGAACTTTTAAAGCAAAAGTTGATTGACAATAATATTATGCTTCGTCAAATCAAATTGCCTGACTATGAAAACAAGTCAAGCACACTTGTAAAAATGTATTTAAACGGTGAATTCGGTAGTAATCCTGCTGATGTAAATATTTATTCCGCATCACTTTTTTATGCAGTTGACCGCTATGCAAGTTACAAGAATATTTGGGGTGATGACTATAACAATGGCACACTTATTCTTGCTGACCGTTACACAACATCTAACGCAGTTCATCAAACAGTTAAACTTCCAAAAGAAGAATGGGACAAATATCTTGACTGGCTTTTCCATACTGAATATGAAATGATGGAAATTCCAAAGCCGGATTTAGTTATTTATCTTGATATGGATGTTGATATTTCTCAACGTCTTATGACAAAACGATATAACGGTGAAGAAACTAAAAAAGATGTTCACGAGGCAAATGTAGAGTATCTTAAATCTTGTCGTGAGGCGGCTCTTTATGCTGCTGACCGTTTTGGTTGGAATGTTGTTAAGTGTTTTGATGGTGATGAGCCGTTATCTATCGAAGAAATTGGTAATACTATATTCAATATAGTTAAGGAGATTTTATAATGGAGTTTCACTCCCCTACACTCAAAGATGCTAATTGGGTTCAACAAGCATTTAACGAAGAGAAGACCGACTGTTGCGAATATTGTTTCGGCAATATTTATATGTGGTCAAAAATTTATGATAATAGAATTTTTAACGATAATGGCATTTTTGTTTCAGCCGATTTTACTGACAATCCTGTATTTTGCTATCCTGTTGGTAAAGGCGACAAAAAAGCGACTATTGAAAGGTTAATTAAATTCACAAAGGAGCAAGGCATCACTCTTGAATTCTTTGGTCTTACTGAAAAAAGCAAAGAGGAATTGAATTATCTTTTTCCAAAACAATTCGCGATTACTGAAACAAGAGATTATTTTGACTATTTATACACATCAGAAAGTCTTGCTAATCTTGCGGGTAGAAAACTTGCAAGTAAAAGAAATCATATTTCATATTTTGAAAAAACTTTCGACTGGAAATATGAAATGATTACAAAAGAAAATATTGGTCAATGCGCATTACTTAACGAGCATTGGGAACGATTAAACCGTGAGAAAAATCCTGAAGAAATTGGCGAAGAAAATCTTGCCATAAAAATTGCATTAGACAATTATTTTGATTTAGGTTTTGAAGGCGGAATTCTTACCATTCAAGGTGAGGCAGTTGCATTCACATTTGGTGAAAGGTTAAACGACAACACATTTTGCACTCACGTTGAAAAGGCATACGGTAATATTCGTGGTGCATATCAAATGATAAACCGCGAATTTGCACGACAACTACAAGATAGATTTGAGTTTATAAATCGTGAAGAAGATACGGGTAGTGAGGGCTTGCGAAGAGCAAAACTTTCGTATCATCCACATAGATTGATTATTAAGTATTCAGCAATTTACAAGGGTTAGTTATGGTTGAATTTGCAAGTATTAAAGAGAAAAAAGAGTTGCAAACACTTTGGCAAATAACATTTTTAGAAGACTCAGGTGTTATTGAGAATTTTTTTGAAAATGTATTCCCTTTTGTTGTAACTCCCGTTATAAAAGAAAAGGGTGAAATTGTTTCCTCACTTTTCTTGCTTGATTGCAAAATTGGTGAATACAAAGGCAAATGTGTTTATTGTGCTATGACAAAATATGCTTTTCGTGGTAAAGGTTATATGAAAAAACTGCTTGATTTTTCATATGATTACTGTAAAGAAAATGGTTTTGATTTTCTTTTTCTTGTGCCTGCTGAAAAATCTCTTTTTGATTACTACGAAAAATGTGGATTTAAAAAGTTTGGAATTCATAGAAAACATATTTTTGATGACAACACGCCTGTCACAAAAGGGAAACTGAATTTTCAATATGAAATTGACTTTGGTGAAAGCGTTTTAAACTATTGGAAAAACAGTTGTGTAATATATGGCGGTGAAGTTGCCGATTTTGGTCTTGTTTTTGATGATGATAATGTAATCATTAGAAATGCACAATGTGATTTTGCAAGTATTCCTGAAAACTATAAAAAATCGGGCAACATTATTCAAGGCAATATCACTTTTGGCGAAGAGTATTCCCCGGCTATGATTAAAACGGAAAATGAAAACATTAAAAATATAAATTGTTATATTGGAATTACATTGGAGTAAAATTATGATTTATGTATTTTTAGCAAACGGATTTGAAGAAATTGAGGCATTGGCAGTTGTTGATGTGCTTCGCCGTGCAGAGTTAGATGTTTTAACTGTTGGTGTAGGTGAAGATTTTGTAATCGGCTCACATCAAATACCTGTAGCTGCTGACATTTTTGAAAGAGATTTAGTGCTTGACGAAAAAGTGCAAGCAATAGTGCTTCCAGGTGGAATGCCAGGCACACTTAACCTTGAAAAAAGTCCTGTTGTACAAAAAGCAATTGACTGGGCAATAGAGAATAATAAATTAGTTTGCGCAATTTGTGCAGCACCTTCAATTCTTGGTCATAAAGGACTTTTAGATGGTAAAAATGCAACTTGTTTCCCTGGTTTTGAAGAAGAACTTTTTGGTGCTACTGTTTCAAAAGATTTTGTTGTGAAAGATGGTAACATTATTACTGCAAAAGGTATGGGTAGCGCTATTGAATTCGGTTTGCAAATTGCCGAAATCCTTACAAATCCAAACGAAGTTAAAAAAATTCGTGCATCATTACAAATTTACAATGGATAAGAAAGAAATTCGAAAAACGCTTTTAAGTAAGCGCAAAGAAATACCGCAAGAAAAAAAGGTAATATACGATAAAGCAATCAGCAAAACAATAATCAACAGTGATTATTTCAAAAATGCTGAACAGGTGCTTGTGTTTGCATCTACTGATTATGAATTTGATACCCGTTACATAATTGAGCGTTGCAGGTTATTATACAAGCGTGTATTTTATCCCGTTTGCATTGACAGTGATGGAACTATGGAATTCTTAAAGGTTGAAAGCGTTGGGGATTTGCAATATGGAATGTACAACATTCTTGAACCAAAGCCAAACTGCAAAAAGTATGTTCCAAAAGAAAATGACATTGTAATTGTCCCCGCTTTATCGGTTGACAAAAACGGTCACCGCATTGGTTACGGCAAGGGCTATTACGATAGATTTTTGAATTCTTTTAACGGTATTAGTATTTGTCCTTGTTACGAAGAAATGGTGTCGGACACACTACCTATTGATGAAAATGATATTAAAATAAACATTCTTGTTACTGAAAATCAATTAAAGGAGGTAATTCTATGAATAATAATTTTTTAAGCGACAATTCATATGAAGACCTTTTAAATGAATATGCAGGAGAGTCACTTGGCAACAGGTCAAGAGTTCCAAGTGATGATGTAAAACCTGTGGCACCTAAAAAGAGAGTTTCTACCCCTGCGCCACCTAAAAAGAATGATAGTGCTCCTGTGGCTTATGAAGAACCAGTTTTCAACATTAACACAAAACGCAAAACAACACCTGTAATTGAAGATTCCTTTGATGTTGAACTTATTGCGCCTTTTGAAGAAGCTCCTATAAAGCCACAACCAGTTATTGAAAAAAGGTATGAAAGTGTTCGCAAAGCTACTCCAAATAGAACCTCTGACACAATGGAGTTCAGCACTAAAAAGGGTCCTAAAAAACCTAAAAAAGCAAAATCTAAAGTTGAAGTAGAGAAAGAACCTAAACCAAAGATTTTTTATATAAGAGATGGAAAAATCAATATTGATGGTGATGCTGTGAAAAAGCGTACTTTAAAAGCATTGAAAAAGTTTAGAACCTTCATTATTGTCATTATGTGTTGCTCACTTGTTGCATCTATTTTTGCAACTCTTGCTCTTAGCTGCATTAATGACGTACTTGCAATTAACCGCGACAGTGAAAAAGTTATTGAAGTTATTCTTCCTAATAATGCAACTACTCGTGACGCGGTAAAAGTCCTTAAAGATGCAGGTCTTATTAAAAATACATTATTCTGTAATTTTTATTTAAACTTGATGGGCTATTCAGATGAAAATTACCTGCCCGGTGTTTATTATTTCACCGCAAATATGGGCGTTGAAAAGATGATTACACGCTTTAAAACAAGCGCTATAAGAGGTGCAGTAATTAGCGTTACAATTCCTGAAGGTTACACAATAGACCAAATTTTTGAGCGTCTTGAAAAGAACGACATTTGTACAAAAGCAGCTCTTTACAAAACCATTGATAATGTAGATTTTAGCAAGGAATACCCATTCCTTAAAAACTTAAGCAATACGAAAGACCGCTACCATGTTCTTGAAGGATTTATGTTCCCTGCTACCTATGAATTTGAGCAAGGTGCTGACCCTGCAACAGTTATTCGTAAATTCCTTGACGCGTTCAATGCTCGTTGGACTGATGATTATGCTGCTCGTGCAAAAGAACTTGGCATGAGCGTAGATGAAATTATTACTATTGCATCTATTATTGAAAAAGAAGGTGCTAACTCATTACAATTTAAGTTAGTTTCTTCAGTTCTTCATAATCGTCTTAACCGTTCCGGACTTTACCCTACACTTGAGTGCAACTCTACTCAAGACTATGTTACAAACACAGTTTCAAAGCGTGTTACATCAGCAACTGAACTTAGTGCTTATATTAGAAACTATAGCACTTATGAAAGTGCAGGTCTTCCTCCAGGAGCAATTTGTAACCCTGGTGCAGCCGCTATTGAAGCTGCGCTTTACCCTGATACACAACAATATTATTTCTTCCGACACGACAAATTTGGAAAGATTTATATGGCATATACCATTGAAGAACACAGCGCTAATGGTCGCCTTGTAGAAAAAGTAAATGCTGAGGATTGATAAAATGATTACACCTGAATTATTAGCCCCTGCAGGTGACCGCGAAAGATTAGAAGCGGCACTCATGTATGGTGCTGATGCAGTTTATTTAGGCGGCGACGCATTCGGAATGAGAGCAGCCCCACAAAACTTTAATTTTGAACAGTTAGAAGATGCAGTTAAACTTTGTCACCAAAAAGGCGTTAAGGTATATCTTACCTGCAATACACTTGCAAGAAATGACGAAATCGCAGTGCTCCCATCTTATCTTGAAAAATGGGCAAGCATAGGTGTTGACGCATTCATTGTTGCCGATATTGGTGTGCTTTCACTTTGCAAAAAGTATGCACCAAATGTAGCTGTACACATTTCAACTCAAGCAGGAATTGTAAACCATGTTACTGCTAATGAGTTCTATAATATGGGGGCTTCTCGTGTAGTTACCGCAAGAGAACTTTCAATGACTGAAATTGCTGAAATACGTGCTAAAGTACCTAAAGAACTTGAAATTGAGTGCTTTGTACACGGTGCTATGTGCGTATCATTCTCAGGAAGATGTCTTCTTTCAAATTACCTTGTAAATCGTGATGCTAACCGTGGCGAATGTGCTCAACCTTGTCGTTGGGAATACGCTATTATGGAAGTTAAGCGTGACGGTATGTACTTCCCTATTCAAGACAGTAAAGAAGGTACATATATTCTTAACTCAAAAGATATGTGTATGATTGAACACATTCCTGAAATGGTTAAGGCGGGTATTAGTAGTTTTAAAATTGAGGGTAGAGCAAAATCCGCTTACTATGCAGCGGTTATTACAAATGCTTATAGAGTTGCAATAGATGAGTATCTTAAAAATCCATCAATGGATTACATACCACCACAATGGGTTATTGATGAGGTTTATAAAGTAAGCTATCGTGATTATTGCACAGGTTTCTACTTTAATGCTCCTAATGAAAATGCAAACATTAGCTTTGACGGTGGTTATAAGCGTCATTATGATGTTATGGCTGAAGTTAAGGGCTATGAAGATGGTTATCTTATTGTTGAGCAAAGAAACAAGTTTTCTAAAGGTGATGTGCTTGACGCATTACAGCCATCAACAAAGCCGGTTATATTTACCGCAAATGAAATCTTTGATAAAGACGGTAATGAAATTGAATCTGCCCCTCACCCTATGATGACAGTTAAAATCAAGAGTGATTTACAATTCCCTGCCGGAACATTGTTAAGAAAAGAGAAATAAAATTATGTTATTAAAAATTTTATTAGCGCTTTGCTATGTTTTGTTTTTGGTTTTTGTACCACTTTACGACAAGGCATACTGGCCTGAGCCAACAAAAAAGTCGCTTTCCTGCAAAATGGTTGCGGCAACCGCTTTTGTGTTAATCGGTGTATTTGGTATGTTAATTACTGACAACAAATCCGATTATGCTACTACTATGATTACAGGTTTGGCTCTTGGGTGGTTTGGTGATTTATTTATGCACATACCTCACCCACCTAATAATCCAAGAATGTCAGTTGTTTACATTGGTGCAACAGGATTTCTTATAGGTCATATTTTCTATGTTGTGGCTTTTGTTAAATCTACTATGGCACTAACACCTGACTACAAATTCTTAACAATTCCTGAAATTATTGCTTTTGCCCTTATTTTTGTTGCATTCTCATTAATGCTTGAACCGGTTTTCAAGTTTAAGTATGCAAATAAATTTATGAAAGTTACATTACACATATATAGTGTGTTTTTAATTGTAATGCTTATAAAATCTTGCATTTTCGGTATTACATATTTTACAAGTGGTGCTAAAAACGGACTTGCTGCTATGCTTATTCTTATTGTTGGTGCAATTTTCTTTTTTGTTTCCGACTTTACGTTAGGACTTCGCCTTATTGGCGGTGCTAAAGGCAATAAAACTGTTAAAACCGTTAGTCTTTATGCATATTTTATAGCACAGTTATTACTTGCAACATCAATTCTTTTTGTACATATTTAAGAGGTATTTATGAGACCAAGAAAAATTAGAAATCTTACTACACGACGTGAAAACTGCACTGATTTGAGAATTCCTTATGAGCTTAAATCTTTCGACTTTCGCACAAATGAAGAACATACAAACTTTTTTGATTTGGACGAGATTTTTGGAAGAAAAGCTCCTGTGGTAATGGAAATCGGTTGTGGTAAAGGACAATTTGTTTGCGAATATGCAAAACGTAATCCCCAAAAAAACATTATTGCAATAGAGTGTGTGCCTACAGTTTTAGTTGAGGCATGTGAAAAGGTTAAAGAAGAAGGCATTACTAACATCCGCTTTCTTGAAATGAGAGCTGAATACCTTGCCCTTTTCATTAAAGAAAAGAGCATTTCTGAAATTTATCTTAATTTCAGCACACCTTATCCTAAAAACAAACACGAATGTCATAGACTTACATATAAAGAGTTTCTTGACATTTACAAAAAATTACTTGTTGATGATGGTTTTATTGCACAAAAGACTGATAGTCAGGGATTTTTTGAATATTCACTTGAGAGTTTTTCTCAAAATGGATTTGTGCTTTCCAATATTTCTCTTGATTTACACAAAAGCGATTTCGAGGGCAATATTGTTACTGAATATGAAAGCAAGTTTGTAAGTCAGGGCTTACCTATTTATAGACTTGAAGCAAAAATAAAATAAGGCGGGGATTAAATGAGCAACACTGATACTATTTCAACTAAAAACCAAGAAAAGTATGTTGGCAAAAGTGAATTTATACTTTACTTATTAGGGGTATTTTTCTACACCACAATGACAGGTATGGTAGGCGGTAACCGTAACGCATACCTTGTTAATGTTCTTCGACTTCCTGAAGAGCAAACATCACTTTTCAATTTATTGACAGGCATTATTCCATTTGTGCTTAATTTCTTTATTGTTATGTATATTGACGGAAGAAAAATGGGCAAGGGTGGCAAATTTAGACCTCTTACTATGCTTGCAATAATTCCTATGGCAATTGTTATGGTGCTTTCTTTCTGGGCACCACCAGGACTTTCAGGCACAGTTCTTTTCATCTACATTATTACACTTGCTGTTCTTTGGGCAATACTTGGTACATTCGGCAACTCAATTAATATGATTGCTAATGTTATGACACCTAATCTTAAAGAACGTGACCAAGTACTTTCATTCCGTAGTATTTCAAGTGCGGTTGGTAACTCTGCACCCGTTGTTATTTTGCTTGTTATTGGTGCTATTTGGAATAAAGATAATGTTAACCTTATAAATTCAGTTACAGGCACAAGTATTCGAAGTGTTGAAGGTCTTCAGTACATAATTTCCGCAGCACTTTGTGGTGTTGTTGGTATTATTACAGTTCTTCTTGGTATGAAGGTTGTTCGCGAAAGAACAGTTTATACCGCTGAAAAGAAAAATCCTCTTTTGGGCTTTAAAGATATTGTTACAAACAAATATGCATGGACAATTATTCTTTCAGAATTCTTAAAGAGCTTCCGTGGTATTTCAACATATATGGAAGCATTTATTGCAGCTGCAGTTCTTGGTGATATTTCAAAGAAGATTTTATTTGTGCTTCCTGTTGGTATTGGTACTGCAGTTGGTATGCTTGTTATTAACTTCTTACTTAAAAAGTTTGATGCAAGACAACTTTATATTGCAAGTGGTATTTATTCACTTATTGCTAACTGTGCTGCCTTTGGTATTGGTTACCTTTACTTCACATCAGGCAACAATGTTTTACAAATTATATTTATTATCTTCTTATTCCTTATTGGTCTTCAGTTTGGTGCCTCTAACCTTCTTCCAAGTATGTTCCAAGCTGACGTACTTGAAACCATTGAGCTTAAAACAGGCAAACGTCTTGATGCATCATTCCCATTCGTTATTGGTATTGGTACACTTATCAGTGGTACAATTGCAAGTACAGTTGCTCCGCTTCTTCTCTATGGTGACAATTCAATTATCGGCTATATTCAACCAACTGACCTTGTACCAAACCCAGTTCAAAGTCTTGATACAAAGGTTACACTCTTGTTCTTCTACACAATTATGCACGGTATTATGATGTTCCTTGCAGGTGTGCCTTTCTTCTTCTATAAGCTTACTGGTAAAACAAAAGAAGATTTCCACAATGCACTTTTAGAGAAACGTGCTGAAATGGAAGAAAATCAAAATGCATAAAATTAAATAAACAAACAAAAACGGAGATTGAAAAATTCAATCTCCGTTTTTTTGACAAATTTGAGTTTGTCTAACTCTTTTGATTTGGATTTTTCTCGGCTCCCCTTGTCAGGGGAGCTGGGTTGCCGAAGGCAAGACTGAGGGGTAGTCAGTTTATATGTTAACTATCTCTCCCCCCGTCAACGCTAAAGCGTTGCCACCTCCCTCGTCAGAGGAAGGCAATCTACAAATTAGCGTCGCAGACCCGACACTTTTCACTTTACGTTTTCAACTTTACACTTAAACAAATCGACAAACTATAATTTACTGAAATCTTTGTGAAAATATGCAACCACAGTAATCTTGTCGATACAAATTATATTCTTTACTTAACTCTATTGACCGTTTATAGCCCTCACGCTTTTTAAAATCTGATGGTAACCAATTAACACCATATTCTTTCGATAACGCCTCACCTATTTCATTGATTTTTTCGGCATTTTTAAGTGGGCTTATTGTAAGGGTTGTAGTGAAATAATCAAATGCATTTTGTTTTGCATCTTGTACTGTTTTTTCAAGTCTTAAACGATAACATTTAAAGCAACGCTCACCACATTCACGACAATCCTCTAATCCTTTTGCCATTTCATAAAACTTTTCACTTTCAAAGTCACAATCAAGCATTTTAACAGGGTGTTTTGTATCCATTTCACTAATTAAACGCTTTTGCTCAGCTTTTCGTTTTTCGTATTCAATTTCAGGGTATATATTAGGATTATAATAAAGTACTGTAATATTAAAATATTGTGACAAATATTCAATGCAATAACTACTACAAGGGGCACAACAAGAATGAAGAAGAAGTGATGGCACTTTATCTCCTAAGTTCTCTATAATTTTATCAAGTTGTTTTTGATAATTGATTTTTTGCATAACATCCACCAATAACAATGGCGGGAGCAAGCCCCCGCCCTACATTTATTCTTCATTTCGCTTGAAAAATCTACGTTCTTCTATTTCCTCTTCCTTTTTTTCTATTGGAAGAATTTCAACCTTAACTTTACCTATACGACGGTCTTCAACATTAAGAACTGTAAATTTTACATTTTCAAACTGAACCTGGTTCATTTCGCCATCTTGTGGCAAGAAACCAAGCACACTTATGATGTAACCGCCAATGGTATCATAATCACCTTCAGGGAAAGTTTTGCCTGTATGTTCTTCAACCTCTTCAATATCGGTAATACCTTCAACTTCAAAGGTTGTGTCATTAATGATTGAGATTTCTTCATCCTCTTGGTCGTACTCGTCTTGAATATTACCAACAATAGATTCAAGCAAGTCTTCAAGAGTTACAATACCTGCTGTGCCACCGTATTCATCAACAACAACTGCCATTTGAACACGCTTTTCAGTCATTTCGGTAAAGAGCTCACCACAACGCTTTGTTTCGGGAACATAATATGCAGAGTGCATCATATCTTTAACCGTTTTTGTTTTTGGAAGATTTGTACCAACATATTTAAGAAAGTCTTTAATATAAACAATACCAATAATATTATCAGGGTCTTCTTTAAAAACTGGAATTCTTGAAAATCCATTTTCAATTGAAAGCTTAACCGCTTCCGCTAATGGTTCTTCTTCGTCAACACATATCATATCAGTACGATGAGTCATAATATCAGCAACGACAATATCATCAAACTCAAAAATATTGTTAATCATTTCAATTTGAGTATCTTCAATAACGCCTTTTTCACCGCCAACATCAACCATCAAACGGATTTCTTCTTCGGTAACAACTTCTTCATCAGCATGAGGGTCAATTCCCAAAATTCGAAGCACACCGTTAGTTGAAAGTGCTAAGAATTTAACGATTGGCTTTGTTACCTTTGCAACAAACACAAGAATTGGTGCCGCCATAAACGCCATTTTTTCTGGCTTGTTCATTGCAATTTTCTTTGGTACAAGTTCACCTAACACCAATGAGAAATAAGACATAATCAAAGTGATTACAACTGTTGATAATCCGCTGATAACACCAACAGAAATTAAATCAACAACAGCAGTTTTTGCAATTGCATTTGTAAGCATTTCAGCAAACGACTGTGCCGCAGTAGCTGATGTTAAAAACCCTGCCAATGTTACGCCAATTTGAATTGTTGAAAGAAATGAGCTTGTGTTTTCAGTTAACTTTTTAATTTGTTTTGCTTTTTTGTTACCCTGCTCTGCTTGTTTTTCAATTTTATTGTCATTAAGAGTAACAATTGCCATTTCTGACATTGAGAAGAATGCATTGACAAAAATCAATGCGAAAAGGGTTACTATTTTAATAATAATACTCCCAGGGTCCGTGCCCATAGACTAAAACCGTCCTTATAAAAAATATAGAGATATTTATAAAATATCATTATGTATTGTATTACAAAATATACCTTTTGTCAAATTAATATAATCCATTCAAATCCACATACTCCAAAATACACAAAAATTGGTTAAAATTTTATCAAACTTCGTCATTTTTTAAGCTTAAATCTATTTACATTTCAATCAAAAAGTGTTATTATTTATAATGTATGAGTGGGCATATATTATTGTATGCCATTGTACTTATTTAATATTTAATTCCAATTAAGGAGGAAATACAAAATGGCAGAAAACAAGACACCCATAGTTAGAAAAAAATTAACTATGGACGGTAATACTGCTGCTGCTCACGTATCTTATGCGTTCACAGAAGTAGCTGGTATTTACCCAATTACTCCATCTTCACCTATGGCTGACTACGTTGACCAGTGGTCTGCACAGGGAAGAAAGAACATTTTCGGCACACAGGTTAGAGTTGCTGAAATGCAGTCAGAAGCAGGTGCAGCAGGTACTGTTCACGGTTCTCTTGCAGCA
>JAZKXL010000106.1:0-7017 GCA_045611635.1 Candidatus Fimenecus sp.
TATGATGCAATGTGTATTCCAACTGCATCACAAAACAAAAAAGGTGCTGAGGCATTTATAAACTTTATGTTAGAGCCAGAAATTGCCCTTGCAAATGCGGAGTATATTTATTACGCAACACCAAATAAAGCAGTGCTTGAAAATCCTGATTACTCTCTTGCCGACAGTGAAGCAGTTTATCCTAAAAACTTGAAAAATAGTCAGGAATTTCATAATTTGCCAACTGATACATTGCAGTATATGAATAACCTTTGGATGAAAGTTAAAGGTGAAAATGATACGCAGGGACTTTACACTGCATTCTTTTCAGTAATTGCAGTGGTGATAGTAATCATAGTTGCGCATATACTCAAAAAGAACAAAATGAAAAAGTATTATAATGTATAAAATTTGCGGGAGTTAATTCTCCCGCTTTTTGTTTTAACTAACAAATTTTAGTTTGTCGAGATGTTTAAGTGTAAAGTTGAAAACGTAAAGTGGAAAGTGTCGGGTCTGCGACACTGATTATATCTATAATTGCAACGCAGTTCATTCGTTTTCCGTTTTCCATTTTCCATTTTACACTTAGTTCGACAAACTATAATTTATCAAACAAAAAGGACATTGTGATAACCACAACGTCCTTTAATTTTTACTTGTATTTTTGTATTGCTTTTTTTATTGCACTTGCAACGGGTGGAGCAATAATTGTTGTTGAAACAATTTCCATAACGCCATTAAGTCCTACAAACGCAACTAAGAATGGCCATAACTCTGCACCATTTCGGATTCCCATTATGTAGTTACTGTTGCCAAAGAAAAGCATTAGCAAACTCATAAAGAAAATTGTGTTAAGCACAGGCGCCATAAAGCTTGCAAAAACTAAAGCAATCTTTTTCTTTTTTCTTGCAATAAGCTTGTAAATAACTCCGCAAAGATAACCCATAAGCACACGAGGTACCATACACATTATAAATGTATATACGGGATTAATTTGTAAAAGCGCTGTACCAAAAAGGTCAAGTCCAAAACATTGAATAAAACTTGTAATACCAAATACAAGTCCTAAAAATGCACCGGATTTTTCACCAAGTGTAATTGCACCAACTGCAACGGGAATCATAATAAAGGTCATTTTTACAACGCCTATTTGTAAATAGCCGATAGGTGTAAATGCCATAAGTACAATAAGTGCAGTCAGTAACGCATTTTGAACAAGAAAAAGAGTTCTTTTCTTTCTTGCTCGTTTTGTTGTTTTTTTTGCCATTTATATTCCTCCTTGCTACTGTTCCCATTTGGGATACAATGCAAAATTTGACAAATAAATATTTAGTTGTTTTTCTCGTAAATTGTTTTAAGCCCTTTAAGAATTAAATCTTGGTCAAGCACCATTTCTCGTTTGCATACAGGGGCAATAAAAGATGCAATTCCTCCTGTGGCAATAATGGTTTTTGGTTCACCTAATTCATCAACAAATCTATCAATAAGTCCATCAATCATTGAAGCTGTGCCAAGAACTATTCCACTTTGCATACTTTCAATAGTGTTAGTTCCACACGCTTTCTTTGGTGGATCTAAAGGGATTGCAGGTAAAAGTGAGCTTGTGTCAGTAAGTGCTTTAAGTGAAATTGCAACGCCTGGTGCAATCATACAACCTTTAAAATTACGTTTTTCATCAACTGCACAAATTTTTGTAGCAGTGCCTAAATCTACAATAAATGCAGGAAGAGGGTATCCACTTACCGCACCAACCGCACCTGCTGCTAAATCCGCACCAAGTTGAGCAGGGTTGTCAATTAAAATATTAAGTCCTGTCTTAACACCAGGTGAAAGTACAATCACTTTTTTGTTTGTAAGACGAGTAACAGCATTTTTAATATGAACAGTAATTTCAGGCACAACTGATGAAATCACAGTACCTTCAATATCACTTGTTTTAATATTATAGACTGAAAAGATGTTTACAAAATCAACTGCAAACTGGTCATCAGTTTTTTGACGGTCAGTTGAAATGCGAGCACTCATAGTAAGAGTGTCACCATCAAAAATACCAAGATTTATATTTGTATTACCAATATCAACTGTAAGAAGCATTTTCTCACCTCATAAAAACAATATAATAAGTATATACCATTTTTTGTTGTTTAGCAAGCAAATTTGTGTTACAATACCTTATAGAAAAGAGGTGTAAGTATGCTTTGCAACTTGTGTCCGCGAAACTGTAATGCTGAAAGAAGTGAAACTATAGGCAACGGATTTTGCAAAATGCCACAAAACCCTGTGCTTGCCAGGGCAAGTATTCATAATTGGGAAGAACCTTGTATCAGCGGAGAAAACGGTACAGGTGCAATCTTCTTTTCAGGATGTTCGCTTAAATGTTGTTTTTGTCAAAATTACCCTATAAGCCATGAAAATAAGGGAGAAGTAATTACTACCCAACGCCTTATTGAAATTATAAAAGAATTAGAAAACAGGGGAGTCCACACAATTGATTTTGTAAACCCTACTCATTTTTCTCATATTATAATTGATGCACTTACACAGTATAAACCACAAATCCCCGTAGTTTACAATTCGTCGGGATACGATAATGTTGAAACTTTGCAAAAACTTGAGGGGCTTATTGATGTCTATCTACCTGACTTAAAATATTTTAGTAACGAGAAATCAAGTAATTATGCAAAATGTCCTGATTATTTTGAAAAAGCAAGCAAAGCAATACTTGAGATGTACCGTCAACAACCAAAAACCCAGTTTAAAGATGGCATAATCCAAAAGGGAATTATAATCCGCCATCTTGTATTACCTAAAAACATAGACGAAAGCAAAAACATTCTTTTATGGATTAAAGAAAACCTGCCAAACGATACATATATAAGTATTATGAGTCAGTACACCCCATATGGCAATATTGCGGATTTTAAAGAATTAAACCGAAAACTAACTACTGCCGAGTACAATAAGGTGGTTGATTTCTTTATTGATTTAGGACTTCAAAATGGCTTTATGCAAGAAAAAACCTCTGCCAAAACTGATTTTATACCGAACTTTGATGGTACCGGTGTAAAATAATGTTGAAATACATAATAAATAGTGTTAAAATAAAAAACATAAAATTAAAGAAAGAAGGATTATTAGAATGAAAGGATTTTTCAAAGAATTTAAAGATTTCGCTATGCGCGGTAATGTAATTGACCTTGCAGTCGGTGTTATTATCGGTGGTGCTTTTCAAGCAATCGTAAAATCTCTTGTAGATGATATTGTAATGCCACTTATCGGTATTATTACAAAGAACGACTTCGCATCAAAGTTTGTTCAGCTTACTGGTAGAGAAACACTTTACGAAACAATTGAAGAAGCAACTGCTGCAGGTGTTTCAATTCTTACTTACGGTAACTTTATCAGTGCTGTAATTAATTTCATCATTATGGCATTTGTTATCTTCTTGTTTGTTAAGGGTCTTAACAAGCTTACAACAATCGGCAAAAAGCCAGAAGTTGTGGAAGAAGCAGCACCTACAACAAAGGTTTGCCCATTCTGCAAGAGTGAAATCGCAATTGATGCAACAAAGTGCGCACACTGTACATCTGATGTTGAATAATTATGTATAGACTTGGATTTATAGGTTGCGGAAATATGGCAACCGCCATTTTAAATGGTGTAGTTAATTCTCAGTATGTCAGCGGTGAAGATATTTGTGTTTTTGATGTTGATACTCAAAAGGCAAATGCTCTTAAAGAACAACTCTCAGTAGATGTTTTATCATCTGCCGAAGATGTGGCAACAAACGCAAAGGTGGTAATCCTTGCAGTAAAACCACAAGTTTTCCCTGAGGTTTTGCCACAAATCAAAGATGCACTTTCCGAAAATAACAATGCCCTTGTATCAATTGGTGCAGGTAAAACAATTTCTTATCTTTGCTCATTCCTTGAAAGCAATACGCCTGTTATTCGCGTTATGCCTAATATTAACGCTAAAGTGGGCGCATCAATGAGTGCGGTTTGCAAAAATGAGAAAGTAAACGATGTGCTTCTTGATTTTGTAAAGGGATTGTGCCAAAGCTTTGGTGATGTAATAGAATTACCTGAAAGTCAGTTTTCAATTTTCGGTGTAATTGCCGCTTGCTCACCTGCATACGCATTTATGTTTATCGACTCAATGGCACGTGGCGCTGAAAAGAATGGCTTAAAGCGTGAAGATGCTCTTAAAATCTCCGCACAAGCAGTGCTTGGTAGTGCTAAAATGATGCTTGAAACAGGTGATTCTCCATGGGCACTTATAAATAGTGTTTGTTCACCAGGTGGTACAACTATTGAGGGTATTGCAACACTACAAAATGAAGAGTTTGACAAAGCAGTTATGGATGCAGTACAAGCTTCATATGAAAAAGACAAAAGAATGTAATAAAAATTTAAGCATAGATTTCGGTCTATGCTTTATTTTTTTGTTTGTATGTGTTAAAATAGATTTTAATAAATTTGAAAGGACTTTCATTATGGTTATTAACGGCTTTCAAAAATTAACATTACTTGATTATCCTGGTAGAGTGGCTTGTACAATTTTTACCGCAGGGTGCAATATGCGTTGCCCATTTTGTCACAACGCTTCACTTGTAACTCATATTGATACTGAAAACACATTTTCTACTGAAGAAATTCTTAACTATTTAAAAAAGCGTCAAGGGATTTTAGAAGGTGTTTGTATTACTGGTGGTGAGCCACTTTTACAGCCAGATATCAAAGAGTTTATTACTGAAATTAAAAAACTTGGGTATTCCGTTAAACTTGATACAAACGGCACATTCCCTGAAAAGCTTAAAGAGTTAGTTAACGAAGGACTTGTTGACTATGTTGCTATGGATATTAAAAACAGTAAAGCAAAATATAAAATGACTGCAGGAATAGAAAATCTTGATTTGTCAAAGATTGAAGAAAGCATTAACTTTTTAATTAACGGAAATTTAGATTTTGAGTTTAGAACAACAGTTGTTAACGAATTTCATACACCTGACGATATACAAGATATTGTGGTGTGGCTTCGTGGTGCACACAAGTATTTTTTACAAAATTTTGTTGATTCAGGTGATTTAATAGGGGACTCTTTAAGCCCTGTAACCCTTGATACACTTAGGTTTATGCAGGAAAAAGCAGTGAAAATTATACCAAATACCCAAATTCGTGGAGTTTCATAAAAGTTGCAAAAAACACAATATATTGTGTAAAAACCTATTGACAAAACACTATATATGTACTATAATAAATCTCGCTAACCCGAAAAATTAGCGGGGTTTATTTTTTAATACTATAGAAATTTAAAATCAAAAGGGAGGACGCAAAATGTATAACGTACTTAAAAGAGATGGCAAAATAGCAAATTTTGATGTTAAAAAAATTGCCGACGCTATTACACAAGCATTTGAGGCTTGTAACAAACAGTTTAATCCAGATATTATTGACTTTTTAGCACTTAAAGTTACTGCAGATTTTGAGCCAAAAATCAAAGATGGTAACATTGCGGTTGAAGACATTCAAGATAGTGTTGAATCAGTTCTCATTAAAGCAGGTTATGATGATGTTTCAAAAGCATACATTATTTACCGTCGTCAAAGAGAAAAGGTTCGTAACCTTAATGCAACAATGGTTGACTACAAGGCAATCATTGACAACTACCTTAATGTTAATGACTGGCGTGTTAAAGAAAACTCAACAGTTACATATTCAGTAGGTGGTTTGATTCTTTCAAACTCCGGTGCTGTTACTGCTAACTACTGGCTTTCAGAAATTTATGATGATGAAATCGGTAACGCTCATAGAAATGCTGATATTCACATTCACGACCTTTCAATGCTTACAGGTTACTGTGCAGGTTGGTCACTTAAACAACTTATTCAAGAAGGTCTTGGTGGCGTTCCTGGTAAGATTACATCTGCTCCTGCAGCACACCTTTCAACACTTTGCAACCAAATGGTTAACTTCCTTGGTATTATGCAAAATGAATGGGCAGGTGCACAAGCGTTCTCATCATTTGACACATATCTTGCACCATTCGTAAAAGTTGATAACCTTACATATAAAGAGGTTAAACAATGCATTCAGTCATTCATTTATGGTGTTAACACTCCATCAAGATGGGGTACACAGTCACCATTCACAAACATCACTCTTGACTGGACAGTTCCAAATGACTTAGCTGAGCTCAACTGTATTGTTGGCGGTAAGGAAATGGACTTTAAATATAAAGATTGTAAAGCTGAAATGGATATGGTTAACAAAGCATTCATTGAAGTTATGGTTGAAGGTGACGCTAACGGCCGTGGCTTCCAGTATCCAATTCCAACTTATTCAATTACTCGTGATTTTGACTGGTCAGAAACTGAGAACAATAAACTTCTCTTTGAAATGACAGCAAAATACGGTACTCCATACTTCTCAAACTACATTAACAGTGATATGGAGCCATCAGACGTTCGTTCAATGTGCTGCCGTCTTCGTCTTGACCTTCGTGAACTTCGCAAGAAGTCAGGTGGTTTCTTCGGTAGTGGTGAATCAACAGGTTCAGTTGGTGTTGTTACAA
Organism: Candidatus Fimenecus sp.; assembly: GCA_045611635.1. Lineage (GTDB taxonomy): Bacteria > Bacillota > Clostridia > Oscillospirales > Acutalibacteraceae > Fimenecus. The sequence goes on from JAZKXL010000106.1 coordinate 6,553, forward strand.
TCAACTTACCAAGAATCGCTTACCTTGCAAAAGATGAAGCTGATTTCTATGCTCGTCTTGATAAGATGATGGACATTTCAGCTCGTTCACTTAAAGTTAAGCGTGACGTTATCACAAAGCTTCTTGACGCAGGTCTTTATCCATATACAAAGAGATACCTTGGTACATTCAATAACCACTTCTCAACAATTGGTCTTGTTGGTATGAACGAGGTTGGTCTTAACGCTAAGTGGCTTCAAGCTGATATGACAACTGAAAAGACTCAACAGTTTGCAAAAGATGTTCTTAATCATATGAGAACACGCCTTTCTGACTATCAAGAAATGTATGGCGACCTTTACAACCTTGAAGCAACTCCTGCTGAGTCAACAGCATTCCGTCTTGCAAAGCACGACCTTAAATACTACCCAGATATCATTACTGCAGGTTGTGAAAAGAACCAAACACCTTACTATACAAATAGTT
>JAZKXL010000107.1:0-6396 GCA_045611635.1 Candidatus Fimenecus sp.
CATCAAGCACGTTTATACCATCAGTAATTCCTGCATAATCTAAAATAATGTTAAGTATTTCTTTGTCGGCAATTGGTTCATTGTCCCAACGAGATGCAAACTCATCAAAAAATTCTTTAACAATTTGTTTTTTCATTTTATTTCTCAATTTCAGCAACCTTTGTATTTACTGCAATAATTCTATCATAGATTTCATTACTAAATTTCTTTTCACGGTCATAAGTGTAAAGACCATTTTGCTCTTGCTCAATATCATAAAGCTGAGTATAGCAAAAGCCAAACATTTTATAGTTGCTTACAATAACATCAGTAAGACCAACATATCTATCAGCAAATTCTTCAGGAGTTTTAACATCTTCGCCGTAACCCCAAGACTTGATTGATTGGTCGCTTACCCATTTAATTCCACCATATTCACTAATGAAAACGGGCTCGCCCTTATATTCTTGTCTGCCTTTATTTTCAACAAGTACGTGCTGATAAAGATAATCTTCAGTCATAAAACGGTCATAGTTGTTTTTGAAAAACTCAACATCATAACTGTAATCGTGCAAGTCAAAAATGTCAGTTTTAACATGGAAGTTACCACTTGTGTCAATACAAGGACGTGTGGAGTCAACCGCCTTTGTATAATCATAAACAGTTGCAAGTAATGGGTCATACTGTGGTCTACCCTTGTAATTCCAAGTTTCATTGAATGGACACCAACCAATTATTGATGGATGGTTAAAGTCCCGGTCAACTGCTTCTTTCCATTCGTTTAAAAATACATCAACACTTTTTGGATTTGAATAGTCAAGTCCCCAGTTAGCATATTCACCCCAAACTATGTAGCCCATTTTGTCGCAAAAATAAAGGAATCGTGGGTCAAATACTTTTTGGTGAAGTCGTGCACCATTAAATCCAACCGCCATTGAAAGCTCAATATCTTTCATTAAATCTTCGTCAGAAGGAGCAGTGTAAATACCTTTTTTGTAGAATCCTTGGTCAAGGACTAAGCGTTGAAACACACTTTTCTCATTGATTAAGAATTTGTATCCATCAAGGCGCACATTACGGAGACCAAAATAAGAATATACTTTATCTTCACCAAAAGTAATTTCTAAATCATAAAGTTGACCATTGCCAACTTCCCAAAGATGAGTTTCATCTAATTTGACTTGTAGAACCTCATTACCACAAGCATTTTCAATTACTGTTTTGCCAACACTCTTGCCATCATAGAAAGCTTCGCAAGTAAGCTTTTGCTTGCCTTTAAGGTCAAAGTTAATTGTTACAAGACCATTTTTGTGGTCAGGATAAATTTTAAAGTTTTTCACATAAATTTCAGGCACATATTCAATATAAACTGTTTGCCAAATACCTGTAGTGCGTGTGTAATCACAAGCGTGACTCTTTTTCCACTCACTTTGCTTACCACGAATTACAAATGGATTTTTAACATCATCTTCGCAAAGTACAAAAATCTCATTTGCGCCATCATTGGTTAAATCAGTAATGTCAAAGCGGAATGATGTGTAACCGCCTTTATGTCTGCCTGCAAGTTTTCCGTTTACAAGCACAGTTGTAAGGTGGTCAGCAGCACCAAAGCATAAGAAAATGCGATTACCATTTTTTTTGATATCAACTATTTTCTTATACCAAACCATATTTATAAAATCCTTGTACTGTATGCCCGAAAGTTCACTTTCAACACAAAATGGTACATTGATTTTATGTGTATATTCATTTTTGTTTCTTACTTCAACTGCTTTTTTTTCGTCAGTTGAAAATTTGAATCCTAATTTTGCTTTTTGAAAACCAAAATCCCATTCACCATTAAGAATTTCAATGTTTTTTCTTTCAAATTGGGGATTAGGGTGTTTTGATACTGTAAATTCCATACAAATCTCCTTTATTAGTGGTTGCAATTTCCACCACAGTCGTGATGCCCGTCATGGTCGTGATGGTCACATTTAGCGTCAGGGTTATATTCTAACTTGCCAACAAGAAGTGAAATTACTGCACTGTTGCAGTCACCCTTAACACCACCATACCATTTTATTCCTGCTTCACTGAGTGCATTTTGTGCACCGCCACCAATACCGCCACAAATAACAATGTCAACACCATTTTCCTTTAAGAATGTTGCCAATGCACCATGACCTTTACCGTTAGTATCAACGATTTTCATATTAACAATATTATCGTTTTCCACTTCATAAATCTTGAATTTTTCAGTGTGTCCAAAATGCTGAAAAACCATTTCATTTTCATAAGTTACTGCAATTTTCATAATTTAACCCTCGCAAACAATAGTTAAGATGCTATTTTCTTTAACTATTAAAGTATTTTTGTATTCGCCATCATAAATGGTTTTTAATTTATATTCTTGTGTGCTTTCAATGATTTCCATTTTTTCAAAATCACCATTAAGTGCGATTTCTTGTGATTCGCCTTCGTTTACAATTACTGTAACAGTTTCATTTTTAGGTGTTAAGAATGAGAATACATTGAAATCATTATTTTCATCAGGGAAAAATCCATTATCAAGACAATGTGAATTTATTGGTATGTATTTTGAAAAATGAGCAAATCCATAATAACGTTCCGCAATGTACCATTCTTCGTAATTGTCCGTAGCGGTAAGCGTAGCGTCAGAGTAGTCAAATCCATCCTCTTTAATGGAGTATTGATTAATTGCAACCCAACTTGTCCAACTTTCCGCACCTGCATAAATTAAATCTTGACCAATAATTCGTGCAGTGATAAGCGCTCCTTTGAAATTTTTTGTGTGACTTTTGTTTGGTAACTCACACCACTCACTCATATCAAAACGGAGCTCAGGGTGGGGGACAACTAGTTGATTTTTAAAGTCAACGCGGATTTTTGGATTATTGTCATCATGATATGAATGGTATGCAAAAATTGACATAACACTCATAACTAATTCATCCTTCAAAAGTAAATCGAGATACTGTGGAGTAAGTCCCATCATTTCGCCACTTTCAGGACCATAAAGTTTAACATCCATTTTGCGATTTATAATTTCTTCCGCAAAAACGTGCATAACCTCCGCCATTTCTTCTGGCTCATAGTGGCAACCCTCTTGCCACACGTAACTTCCGCCCCATTTCCACTGTGGCTCGTTTATTGGACTAACATATTTAACGGGAAATCCCTCGTCAATTAATCTTTGAGTAGCAGTTAAAAAGTAATCAGCAAATTTTCTATAATTGGCTTTTGGCAAATTACAAGTATGCATCATTAAACTGCCTGACGCTTGACCTGTTGAGGTTTGCGACCAGTGAGGTGAGTTTGCAAACACAATAAGCGTGTCAATGTTGCCTAAATCAATGCATTTTCGCATAACATCTTTTGCAGTTTTATCAAGAGAGTAATCCCAATAGCCCTCTTGCTTTTCTCGGTCATAAACATACATACTTTCGGTGCGACGCCAAGGATTTTGCACACGATAGTTTTCCAAATCAGTGCCACCGCCTATATTATAGCGATAAATATTTAGTTTAAGACCGGTATCACCATATAAAAGCTCAGCAATTTCATCTTGAATCTTTTCATCCTTGCAATAGTGACTCCACCAACAAGCCGAAGTGCCAAAGCCCTTTAATGTTTGAAGTTTTTTAGTGTTTTTAAGATTAATATTCATATCAGCAATCCCCAACATCAATGAAATTTATTACAAAAGCGGATGCCAAAGCAAAGCACCCGCTCTAGTTTAATTATAATAAAGATTATCGTTTTTCTTGTATGGCTCGTATGTTGCGTTTGTACCGAGTTTGCGGAGTGTTTCTTTGTCGGTATCAGAAAGCACAACAGTAGCGTGAACGTCGCAACCTTTTAAGCCCTTAATTGCCTCAAGAGCTTGTTTTGCAAGTGGATTCATAGTTGCACAAATTGAAAGCGCGATTAAGATTTCATCAGGATGCAAGCTTGTATCTCTCTCGTGCATTTTAACCTTTAATTCTTTAATTGGCTCAAATACAGTAGGTGAAATAAGCAAAACTTCATCAGCAATGTTAGAAAGTGCTTTAAGAGCATTCAAAAGCATAGCCGATGACGAACTAAGAAGTTCACTTGATTTACCTGTAATAATTCTTCCATCATGAAGCTCAATAGCTGTAACAGGTGCTTTTGTTGCTGTTGAAAGATTAAGTGCTTTTGCAACAACAGGACGGTCATCACCAGTAATTCCAAGTTGTCTCATAATAAGTTCAATTTTATAAAGCTCATTAGATTTTTTGTTGTCGTTTTTTTGTTGAACAAGATAATTACAATGACGGCGTAAAATCTCTTTTTTAGATGCGGTAACAACAACATCGTTGTCAATTATGCAGTTGCCTGCCATATTAACACCCATATCAGTAGGTGATTTGTATGGAGATTCGCCATAAATTTCTTCAAAAATTGTATTAAGTACAGGGAAATTCTCAACATCACGATTATAGTTAACAGTAGTTTCACCATACGCTTCAAGGTGGAATGGGTCAATCATATTAACGTCGTTAAGGTCAGCAGTTGCTGCTTCATAAGCAAGGTTTACAGGATGCTTAAGTGGTAAATTCCAAATAGGGAAGGTTTCAAATTTAGCATAACCTGCTTTAATTCCACGTTTGTGCTCATGATAAAGCTGTGAAAGACACACTGCCATTTTACCACTACCTGGACCAGGTGCAGTAATAACAATAAGAGAATGGTTTGACTCAATGTAATCGTTTTTGCCATAACCCTCATCACTTACTATTAGTTGAACATCAAGTGGATAATTTTCAATAGGGTAGTGGCGGTAAACCTTTATGCCAAGACTTTGTAGCTTTTGCTCAAAAGCAATAACTGATGGCTGCTCTGAGTATTGAGTAAGTACAACACCACCAACATAAAGACCAAAGCCGTGATAAATATCAATAAGACGAAGCACGTCAAGGTCGTAAGTAATACCTAAGTCACTACGGATTTTATTCTTTTCAATATCTTTAGCACAAATAGTAATAATGATTTCAGCATCGTCTTTAAGTTGAAGAAGCATTTTCATTTTACTGTCTGGTTTAAAGCCGGGGAGTACTCTAGCAGCATGGTAATCGTCAAAGATTTTGCCACCAAATTCAAGATACAATTTACCACCGAATTTGCTTATTCTCTCTTTAATATGCTCAGATTGCATACGAAGATATTTATCGTTGTCAAAACCTAGTTTACGCATTTTTATACTCCTCTTGATTTTCTTTTAATTCTTCAACTTCTATATTTTCACTGTTTTCATCTTCATCATTTTTCTTTTTGCTGTTAAGCCATTCAACCACAAGCGAATATACAACTGATGCAGTAGGTACACCAAGTAATACGCCAAGCATTCCGCTAATGTTACCACCAAGTATTACTGCAATAAGTACAAGTATGCCAGGAAGTCCAACTGATTTACCAACAACTTTAGGATAAATAAAGTTGTTGTCAATAGCTTGTAAAATAAGAACGAAAATTAAGAAAAATAACGCCTTTAGTGGGCTTTCCATAAAGATTATAAAGCAACCAATAAGTTCGCCAACAATAGGACCAACTACAGGTACAAGTGCTGAAAGACCAATTATAACTGAAACAACTGCAGCGCTAGGTAGTTGGAAAATAAGCATTCCAATAAATGTAAGAATTGCTAAAATGAAAGCATCAGTAAACTGACCTGTAATAAAGTTTGAAAACGAGCTTGAAGCAATTGATAATACTGAATAAAACTTTTTATTTGTTTTTTCAGGTAAACTAGCATCAAAAATTTTACGAAGAAAGCCCCCGATTTTTTCTTTTTCAGCAAGAATATAAAGTGCAATTACAAATCCTAATACAAGGTTTATAAATCCTGAAACAACTGAAGAGGTAACACCAAGTGTAGCATTAAGAATATCGTTAGTTGATTCAGTTGTGAAAACATTTTTAGCCATAGCCATAATGTCTTCAATTTTTTCTTGTGGATTGTGAAGTATTTCCGTGTTGATATCAAGACTAAATCTTTCAATAATATTATCTATCCAAGAAACAAATTGGTCATAATAACCTGGCACCTTTTCAATAATAAGCAATATTGATTTTTCAAGTTGTGGAATAATAATGAAAAGCAAAAGTACAATAAATCCAAGTGTTACAACAACAGTTGAAATAAGACTCAGTGGACGCAATAAGGATTTTATTTCCGACTTTTTGCTTTTCACAAGCACCTTAAATACTTTCTTTTCGAAAAAATTCATAATGATGTTAAGAACGAAAGCGAGGCAAAGGCCCACAATAATAGGTGCAAAAATTTTTGAAATTTTCCCAATGAATTCTGTAACTGAATCCAAGTTTTGTGATGCCGTAAAAAGCACAACTCCAAATGTGATTATTCCAAGAATTTTTTTGATGTTTTTCTTT
>JAZKXL010000108.1:0-8397 GCA_045611635.1 Candidatus Fimenecus sp.
TTCGATATCGTATGCCGTGTAAACGGTGGTGGCGTTACAGGTCAGGCTGGTGCTATCCGTCACGGTCTTTCACGTGCTCTTCTTGAGTATGATGCAAACCTTCGTCCAGCTCTTAAAAAGGCAGGTTTCTTAACAAGAGACCCAAGAATGAAGGAAAGAAAGAAATACGGTCTCAAAGGCGCTCGTCGTGCACCTCAGTTCTCAAAGAGATAATCAGTATTATTTCAAAGATTACAAAAACCCCGAAACCACAATGGCTTTCGGGGTTTTAATTTTGCTTTAATTTTAATTTTTATTTTTATTGTTTTCCGTTATCTTTATTTCTTCTAAATATCCAGCTGTAATAACACCAGACGGAAGAGCAATGATTGCAATACCAAAAACAGATGAAGTCATAGCAACAATTCTACCTATTGTTGTAATTGGATATATATCACCATATCCAACAGTGGTTAATGAAATTGTTGCCCAATAAATTGCATCAAAAAAAGTGTTAAAAGACTCGGGCTCTACATTATATATTACCAATGCCGATACTAAAACATAGGCGATAGCTGTTGTTGCTACAGCTGAAAGTACTCTTTTTTGTTTTTTAAAAACATTAGATATTACATCAAAACTTTTAGAGTATCTTAAAAACTTAAATGCTCGAAGAACCTTTAATGTTCTTAACAATCTAAACAATTTCAATAATTTTAGTCCATTATGTAAAACTGTTAATGACGGTAAAATCGAAATAAGGTCAATTATTGCCATAGGCGTTATTAGATAAGTAAAAAATGAAGCAGTTGATTTCTTCATTTTATAGTCCGCAACTGCAAGGCGTAATAAGTAGTCTATAATAAATATAGTTACTGTAACGTGATCAATCCATTTAAAGAGTGAATTTGTTTCTTTAAATGCGAGTGGTGTTATGCTTGCTATAATGGTTACCATCATTATAAAATTATATGCATTGCTGATTTTGTTATTGTTGTCATCAGGGTTAAGTATTAAATATATTTTTTCTCTCATATTTTAACCACACTATAAATAATTTTATTTAATTTTTTCCTTTTAAACTACTGCCTAAAACGTCAGATGTTTCTGAAATTGTAATAAAAGCTGATGGGTCAATAGCTGAAACTATTGTTTTAAGCTTTGCGATTTGAAAACGGTTTACAACAAAATAGATTACGCTTCGTGATTTGCCTGAATAATAACCAGTAGCATGAATTTGTGTAACCCCGTATCCAAATGCACGGCTAAGGGCGTTGCAAACTTCCTCTTCCATTTCCGTAATTATCATAACTGACTTTGCCTTATCAAGACCTTCAACGATAAAGTCAACGGATTTTATGCCAACAGCATATGTAATAATTGAATAAAGAGGTAACTCCCAACTTCTAAAAACTATACCTATTATAATATAAAGAATTACATTATAAATCATTACGAATGTGCCAACAGTCATATTAAGCTTTTTAGAGAATATAACCGCCATAACTTCAATGCCATCAATAGCACCACCATAACGGATTGTAAGTCCACTGCCTACACCTGAAATAAGACCGCCAAAGATTGCACAAAGAATTAAATCTTTTCCTGCAAAAGGTGATGAATTTGATACATCAACAGGCAAAATATCGGTGATTATAAATGACGATATAGAATAAATTATTACTGTCCAAATTGAATATATGGTAAATTGTAAACCTTGCTTTTTAAGACCGAATAAGAAAAGAGGAATGTTAAGCACAACAAGAAAAAGTGAAAGATTAAGATAATCGGGAGTAACCTGCCACAAAAGCATTGAAGTGCCTGAAATTCCGCTGTCATAAAGATTTACTGGTGCCAAAAACATTGTAACGCCTATTGAATTTATAATACCCGCAATTAAAAGAATAAAAAAGTTTTTGAATTTCAAACCTTTTAACTCTGATACAACCTCGTTTTTAAGTTTGATTATATTGTTTTTATTCATTATGTACTCCTTGAAATTCTATTATATAATTAGTATAGCATAATTATAACACTTATGCAAATTCTAAAGGGGATTGACTTCGCCACTTTATATAGTAAGGAATATTTATCATAAAAATTACATAAAATATGGATAAATAAGTAACAAAAATGAGTTAAATTTGTAACCGTTTTGTAATAATTTAATGATTTTTAATAAATCTCACAAAATTTTATCATCAAAAAACCGCTAATACCACAATATCTTGTAGTTTTTAAGGGGGTAAATGCGGATTAAGTCAAAAAATGACTTATGTTTTTGTGAAATGTATACAAAAATCTTTTTTTGAAAAATTTGACTTTTTATTAAGGTTTGAATATAATGTCCAAGGTCACAAAGCGAGAATAACGGTCGTGATTTAGGCAAGTAGTAAATTAACTTTTCTAAGTGTGGTTTGTTACAAGCCCTCAAAAAATAGAGGTTAGCACGACTTATTAAAGGAGCAGAATGATGATAAACAAAATAAAAGGGTATGCAAAAGCGTCTCGTCATAGCATTATGCGAGTGATGGCACTTATTTTAGCAATTGCTATTTTATGTGCAGGTACTGCTTTCGCTACCACAAGTGAGACCTATATAGTTGATGTCTATGAGGGCTCACAGGTAACACGAGTAGAAACAACTGAAAGAGATGCCTATTCAGTAGTTGCCGAAGCTAATATAAAACTTGCTAAAAATGATAAACTTATTCTTAAGGATTTTACAGCAGGGGAAGAAAGCAAAATTGTTGTTTGCCGTGCAAGTAATGTTACATTTATTCACGTTGACGGTACAACTCAAAACATCGTATTCGCAGGAACAGTAGAGGAACTTATTGAGCAGCAAGGTGTAGTTCTTTCAGACAAGCTTGTTTCAAGTGTCAATGTAAAAGCTGTTGTGACAAACAATTTAGAGGTAGAAATTCTTAATTATTATACTCTTACTATTAATGTTGACGCTCAACAAAAACAAGTTAAATCTACTGCAAAAACAGTAGGTGAATTGCTTGAAGAACAAAACATAGTGCTTGATAGTGATGACGAAGTTGTTCCAAGTGCTGAAACTCTACTTTCAAATGATTTAGTTATTGACGTTCTTCGTGTTGAATATGTAACACGTGAAGTTGAAGAAGTTGTAGCATTTACTTCAGAAACAAAATATTCTTCAGCAATGCTTAAAGGTACAACTAAAGTAACACAAGAGGGCGTAAATGGTTCAAAAACAGTTGTTTATAAAGATAAAGTAGTAAACGGCGTGGTTGAGTCATCAACTGTTGAAAGTGAAACAATTACAAAAGACCCAGTAGCAAAGATTACTACAATCGGTACTCTTGTTAAAACTACAAGTCTTGGTAACTCAAAAATTGAAAAGAATGGTAATCCAATTTCAGAACTTAAAATGCCATCAAAATATACAGTTGGCAAAAACAATGTTCCAACAAATTATAAGTATAAGATTACTGGTCGTGCAGCAGCATATTGTCAGCCAGGCGGAAAAACTGCAACAGGCAAACCTGTAATGCCAGGTCGTGTGGCAGTTAATCCAAAACAAATTCCGTATGGTACTGAAATGTGGATTGTTTCAAACGACGGTGTTGTTTATGGTTATGCAGTTGCTGAAGATACAGGCGGATTTGCAAAGAAAGGTTACTATACAGTTGACCTTTATATGAATAGCAATAGTCAGTGCCGTAAATGGGGCGACCGCGGAGTTACAATTTATATTCTCTAATTGAATAAATATTAAAGGAGAGTTGAAAAACTCTCCTTTTTTCTTTGTGACTACTGATTCTAATTTTAAGTATATGTTTTGATGGCTAAATTTTCGCTGTTACGTCCGATAATACACAAAGTATTATCTATGGTTTAGAAACACAATATCAAAAAATTGTGTCATCAATCATACACTGCAATTTTATCAGTAGTTACTTGTTTGCTTTTTTATAGTTTTGTGGTATTATATTTGTATATTGTTTGTGGAGTGATTTAATGCGAGTACTTACAGTTGAAAACACAAGAAAATTAGAAACTCTTGCTAATGAAACTGGCATTTCATTTTTTCAGTTAATGGAGAATGCGGGTTCATACTGTGCAAGAATAATTCGTAAAACCTTTGAGAATACAAATAAACGGAATGCTCTTATAGTTTGTGGCAAAGGTAAAAATGGTGGCGACGGACTTGTAATTGCACGAAAACTCACTGAAAATGGATATAAAGTAAATGTTCTTATGGCTATGGGACTTCCAACTGATGAAGAATCTTCTGAAATGCTTTCACGTGTTCGTGCTATGGGTATAAATATAGTTTACTATAATGATAACGATTTTACTGACAAATATTTTGAAGATGCTCAAATTATTATAGATTGTATTTTTGGTGTAGGATTCAAAGGTGCTCCTGATGCTGTAATAACTTCACTTATTAGTAAAATTAACAACTCATCCGCAACGGTTGTAAGTATAGATGTTCCAAGCGGATTAGAAGGCAATAGTGGTAATGCGCCGGAAAATTCAGTGTCGGCTGATATGACAATTGCAATTCTTGTGTTAAAACCGGTACATGTATTAAAACCATCAGCAGAAAAATGCGGCAAAGTAGTTTTAGCACCTTTAGCAATTCCAGAAAAATGTTATTCACAAGTAGATGCAACTCTTTTCACAATGAGCATTGATGAGCTAAAACCATTTTTCAAAAAACGTGATGCTGATAGTCATAAAGGTACATTCGGTACAGTGCTTGTAATTGGTGGTAGTTACGAAATGCCTAATGCAGTGTATTTTGCATCTCAAGGTGCAGTAAATAGTGGCGCGGGACTTGTAAAGGTTGCATTTCCATCAGTTGCATATAATGCAATTGCTCCTAAAACCTATGAGCAAATTTTAATCTCGTTAGAGAGCAATAAAAAAGGTAGAATTTCACAAAATGCAACAAGACGAATTGAGGTAGAGCTTAAGAAGTGCTCTTGTGTGCTTATTGGCTGTGGAATGGGTAACGATGAAGATACGAAAGCTGTTACTGAATTTGTGATTAAAAATTCAGAAGTCCCAGTTATTCTTGATGCTGATGGCATAAATTGCTTAAAAGATAATATAGATATAATAGACCTTGCAAAAGCTCCTGTGATTTTAACTCCACATCCAAAAGAGATGTCTCGAATTGCTAATGTTGAGTTAAATGATATTCAGTCAAACCGTGGTGCAATAGTAAGAAGTTTTACAAAAGCACATAAATCTGTGCTTGTGCTTAAAGGTGCGTCAACCCTTGTTGGTAGTACTGATTATGATGACATCTATGTAAACACAACAGGTAATCCGGGAATGGCAACAGGCGGTAGTGGAGATGTACTTGGTGGAATTATTGCGTCTTTTATAGCGCAAGGTATTGACCCATTCACAAGTGCTGTAGCAGGTGTAAATGTTCACGGTATGGCAGGGGATAAGGTTAGCGAGAAATACTCCCAAATGGGCAATACACCATCACTAATGCTGAATGAACTTCCTGTAATGCTTAAAAAATTTGAATAGGTAGATTTATTATGAAAAAAATCCTTTGTATTTTCATTTGCCTTGTAATGTTAGGCGGTTGTAGTATTGAAAAAATAAAGGAAGTTAAAAAAGAGCCACTGGAAATCGGTGGCTTTAATACTGTCATAAAATCGGTTGTAAATAATGTGCAAATTTCTGCAAATGTTGAGTATATTCCATTTGAAACAATTAACTTCAATTTCAATTTACCAAAAGCGGTTGAGAATATGCAAATATTTTGCAAGAATGGAGAATATACCGTTAATATGAATAAACTTTCATTCACATTTGCAGGCGATAAACTGCCATTTACTATGATTTGTAGAACACTTGAAACTTGCATAAATTCCGTGCAAGGTACAATGCCTGAAAAAGATATTGAAACTAATTTGATGGTTTATTCATATAACGTTAATGGTCATATTTGCAAACTCTATACTGAAAAAGAAACTAAAAAGTTTGTAAAATTAAAGATTGACGGAAACGACTTGCTGTTTTTTGAAAATTTTGAATATAGGGACAAACAAGATAGTTAGCTCATAAAATGTATTACTCCCCCAATTTTTGTTTTTTATGTTTATTTGTGCATATAGAAGGCAAAAATAAAGTCAAAGGAGTGATACGAAAAATGAATGTAAAACGAGGGGACATATACTACGCTGATTTAAGCCCTGTAGTTGGCTCTGAGCAAGGTGGAGTAAGACCAGTACTTATTGTGCAAAACGATGTGGGAAATAGATATAGTCCCACAGTAATCGCGGCGGCAATTACAAGTCAACAAGATAAATCACGCTTGCCAACTCATATAAGCGTCAATGGTAATGCTTGTGGGCTTAGTAAGGACTCTGTAGTATTACTTGAACAAGTGAGAACTTTAGATAAACAACGCCTTAAAGAGCGAATGGGAAATCTTTCAACATCTGATATGACAAAAATCAACAAAGCGCTGTATGTCAGTTTTGGATTAATATAAATCAAATCAAAGGCGGGGGCATGGCTCCCGCCGTTCACTAATTTATTAAAAATCTATTAAATTTACATAAAACCCTTGACCTTTTGGAAAAATGTGGCTAAAATATAATTAGCACTCGAAACACGAGAGTGCTAAAAACGTATTTAATATTCTTTATGGAGGTAATATAAAATGACTATTAAACCACTTGCAGATAGAGTTGTACTCAAGTCTTGCGAAATGGAAGAAACAACAAAAAGCGGTATTGTACTTGCTGCCGCTGCACAAGAAAAACCACAGGTTGCTGAGGTTGTAGCAGTAGGTCCTGGTGGGCTTATTGACGGTCATGAAGTAGAAATGTATGTAAAAGTTGGCGATAAGGTAATTATCGGCAAATACTCAGGTACTGAAGTTAAAATGGACAACGTTGAATATACAATTGTTCGTCAGTCAGAAATTCTTGCAGTAGTAGAATAAGGGAGGGTATATTAATGGCTAAACAAATTATTTATGGTGAAGAGGCAAGAAAAGCTCTTCAAACAGGTATTGATAAATTAAGCAACACAGTTAAAATTACACTCGGTCCAAAAGGTAGAAACGTAGTTCTTGATAGAAAATACGGCGCACCACTTATTACAAATGATGGTGTTACAATCGCAAAAGAAGTTGAGCTTGAAGATGCTTTTGAAAATATGGGTGCTCAGCTTGTTAAAGAAGTTGCAACAAAAACAAATGATGTTGCAGGTGATGGTACAACAACAGCAACACTTCTTGCACAAGCACTTGTTCGTGAAGGTATGAAAAACGTTGCAGCTGGTGCAAACCCAATGGTAGTTAAAAAGGGTATGAAAGCAGCAGTTGACGCAGTGGTTGCAGAAGTACTTAAAAATGCAAAACCAGTTGAATCAACAGAAGATATTGCTCGTGTTGCAACAGTTTCAGCAGCTGATGAATATGTTGGTAACCTTATTGCTGATGCAATGGCGAAAGTTACTGCTGATGGCGTTATCACAATTGAAGAATCAAAAACAAGTGAAACATATAGTGATGTAGTTGAAGGTATGCAGTTTGACCGTGGTTACATTTCACCTTATATGGTGACTGATACTGATAAAATGGAAGCAGTAATTGATGACGCTCTTATTCTTATTACTGATAAGAAAATTGGTAACATTCAAGAAATCCTTCCACTTCTTGAACAAATTGTTCAGTCAGGTAAAAAACTTGTTATCGTTGCTGAAGATGTTGAAGGTGAAGCACTTTCAACACTCCTTGTTAATAAACTTCGTGGCACATTTACTTGTGTTGCAGTTAAAGCACCTGGCTTTGGCGATAGAAGAAAAGAAATGCTTCAAGATATCGCAATCCTTACAGGTGGTCAGGTAATTACATCTGATTTAGGTCTTGAACTTAAAGATACTCAGCTTCCACAACTTGGCCGTGCAAAGCAGGTTAAGATTTCTAAAGAAAACACAATTATCGTTGATGGTGCTGGTGATGTTGATACTATTAAGGGTAGAATTAACCAAATCAAAGCGCAAATTGCTGAAACAACATCAGACTTTGACCGTGAAAAACTTCAAGAACGCCTTGCAAAGCTTGCAGGTGGTGTTGCAGTTATCCGTGTAGGTGCTGCTACTGAAACTGAAATGAAAGAAAAGAAACTTCGTATTGAAGATGCTCTTGCAGCTACAAAGGCAGCTGTTGAAGAGGGTACAGTTGCAGGTGGTGGCGTTGCACTTCTCGGTGCTATTAAAGCTGCATCAGCTCTCCTTGATACTGATGACGCTGACTACAAAACAGGTGTTAAGATTGTTCTTAAAGCAATTGAAGAACCGGTTCGCCAAATTGCAGCAAACGCAGGTCTTGAGGGCTCAGTTATCGTAAATGAAATTGTTAACTCAAATAAAGTTGGTTACGGCTTCAACTTCGCAACAAGC
>JAZKXL010000109.1:0-10453 GCA_045611635.1 Candidatus Fimenecus sp.
TTAGCGCCATTGTGGCTTTTGAATTTGTATTCATTTCACCATTTTTAATGGTAGTGCAAATTGTACCACCTGTAAAAACTACTAAAATATTTTTCATGACTATACCTTAACTTTAACTACAACTTTTCTACAATTAAGTGATTTACCGTTTGTTGCAACACCTGGACAATGCAAGTCATTAGGATAAAGCACCATAAAACTATTTTCTATTAATGTAATTGCCTCGGTTTTGCACTCATAAAACCAAACATCATTTTGTGGTAATGCCTCAGTTTCAGTTTTATGGCACTCAATAGGCGCAACACCGATTAGTTCCTCACCTTTCACCATAAATTGAATGTCAATATATTTTTTATGTGCCTCAGCAATTGTTTTATCAGGGTCGGTGTCATAATTTTGCACCATATAGAAAATATTATCTCCGTCAAGTTCATATTTACCCAACGGGATTTTATTAAAGTCAGTTTTTGCTAAAAACTCAAGCGCAGTATAAACTCTACCAAGTCCTTTGTAATTTTCAATGTTATTTAACGTATCAAAAATCATATATATCACCCAAAATCAATATACCAAATTAAATTTCAAAAGTCAATTTAAGATTTTTTATATTTTTTAAAAAAAGTTGCACAAACTTTTTTGCAGTTTTAGATGAATTTTAACTCTTTTTCACTTCAAAGCGCTAAAATATTTTTATTGTCTTTTGTTGGTATTGCACAAAAATCCATATATCAGTTAGTGGATTTTGCCACCAACGTCAACATATCGCACTTTTCACTATTTGTGCATATTGTACAAACAGCAACGCGTTTCATTGTGCAAAAGTGCTTGACTTTTTTGTTTTTTAATGTTATCATATAGCCACAATAGAATAAAGGAGGCGGAACAATAGTGTTTATTGCCAAACCAGAGCAAATTAGACTTGCTCAAGAATTAGTTGCTGAAGGCATCTCATTCAAGTCTTTGCTCAAAGTTGTTCAGTTACTCAGCTTCGCAGCTTAATGCTGAACAAAATTACCTTTAGTCTGTTAACAATTTCTGTGTGGTGGGTTTCCAATCCCCAACAAATTTTCCCTTTCCTTTTTCATAAAGTATAACACCAATCCCTATTTCCCCACCCACAGAAATTTATATATATACTGACTTGAAACACAAGTCACAACACAGTTCATAATAATTTTTTCTCATATAAAAAAAGACGACTGTCAACGATACATGACGGTCGTCTTTTTTATTTTGTTTTATAATTAAACTTTTTTCATATCAACAAGGTCAATTACACCAACAGGGCAAACCTTATGGCATTCACCACAGCCGATACACTTGTCATAATCAACATGCGCTACAAAGTTTTCAACCTTAACCGCATCATACTGACACGCCTTAACACACTTCATACAGCCAATACAACCAGAGGTACACTCTTTTCTTGTAATTGCGCCTTTATTATGATTTTTACAAAGTACCGCCGCAGTAATACGGTGTAAAGGCATCATTTCAATAAGACCTTTAGGGCAAGTATTTACACACATTTTGCAAGCGCGACATTCAATAGGATTAATTCTTGCAACACCATCACAAATATGAATTGCATTGTAAGGACAAGCAGCAACACAGTCACCAAGTCCTAAGCAGCCATAAGTACATTCTTTTGGTCCACCATAAAGTTGAGATGCCATTCGACAACTTTCAACGCCTTGATAATCATATTTAAGTTTTGCATTTCCGTTATGCCCCATACAAAGCACAACAGCCGCTTCAGGCATAACCTCACCTGCTGCAACACCTAAAATTCCTGCAATTTCTTTTGAAACTGCATTACCACCAGGTGAACAAAGAGCTGTGTTTTCAGTTTCGCCTTTAGCAAGTGCATTTGCATAACCGTCACAACCTGAATAACCACAAGCACCACAGTTAGCACCAGGAAGGCATTCGCGAATGGCCTCTGCCTTTTCATCTTTTGGCACAGCAAAAACAATCGAGGCAACTGCAAGTCCAAGTCCGAGAACAAGACCAATTATACCAACAATAATAACAGCAGTTAAAATATTCATCTTGTCCCCTCCTTAGTTAAAGATATTTTCAACAAGTCCTGTAAAGCCCAAGAAAGACATTGAAACAAGAGACGCTGAAACAAGTGTTATTGGAAGTCCCTGTAAGCTTTTTGGAATATCAGCTCCCTCAAGACGCTCGCGGACACCGGCAAACATAATCATAGCAACCATAAATCCAAGACCTGCGCCCAATGAAGAAACTATTGACTCGCCAAATCCGTAGCCCTTTTCAACATTGAGAAGAACAACGCCAAGTACGGCACAGTTTGTAGTAATAAGAGGAAGATAAATTCCAAGAGCATTATAAAGTGAAACCATATATTTTTTTAGAATGATTTCAACAAGCTGAACAAGAGCAGCAATTACAAGAATAAAAACAATTGTTTGCAAATATGCCATATCGTTTTTTACAAGTAATGTATTGATTGGATATGTAACTGCAGTTGCAAGTACCATAACAAAAATTACGGCAGCACTCATTCCCACTGCTGTATTAACCTTTTTTGAAACTCCCAAAAATGGGCAAATACCCAAAAACTTTGAAAGAATATAGTTATCAGTTAAAATTCCTGTAAGAAGAATTGCTAAAAATACTTTAATCATTTTGCTTCCTCCTTACATGCATCTTTTGTATTTATAAGTGAACATGTTGACGCCATTGGACAAGCCATACAACCTTTAAGTTCCGCTTTTGGTTTGCCATTACTTTCGGCAACCTTATTTGCAAGTGCAATCAAAATGCCAAATACGAAAAATCCGCCCGGAGCAAGCACAAAAATTGTCATTGGTGGAATAGCTTCTGGTAAAACTGTAAATCCAGCAAGTGAACCTGCACCAAGAAGCTCACGAATACCACCCATAAGAAGAAGTGCTGCGGTAAAACCAACACCCATACCTAAACCGTCAACCGCTGAATATAGAACTGTATTTTTACTTGCAAATGCCTCGGCACGACCAAGAATGATACAGTTAACAACTATAAGCGGAAGATAAACGCCAAGCATTTCATCAATTTGTGGTAAAAACGCCTTAACAAGCATTTGAACCAACGTAACAAACCCTGCAATAACAACAATATATGCAGGAATACGAACCTTTGACGGAATTACCTTGCGAAGTGCTGAAATAACAATATTTGAGCAAACAAGAACAACCGACGCTGCAAGTCCCATACCTAGAGCACTTTCAATAGAGGTTGACGTTGCAAGAGTAGGGCAAGTACCAAGCACAAGTCTTAAAACTGGGTTTTCTTTAATAAGACCTTTAGAAAATTCCTTTGCAAGAGATTTTTTCTCAGCCATTCTTACCCACCTCCTCATAAAGTTCTAATGCGATATTTACTGCATTTGCAACCGCCTTTGATGTAATTGTTGCACCTGTAAGTGCCTGAATTTCAGTGTCGGTTGCTGTGTTTTTATTAACACCAATTACACCGCTTTTGCCAACGAACTGTGATTTAAATTGGTCAGTATCAGCATTCATACCAAGACCAGCAGTTTCGGAAATTGCAAGGAAATCAAATCCTGCAACTGTTCCATCGGCCTTAACGCCAACCATTGTTACAATGTCGCCACCATAGCCCTTTGCCGATGTTGTAAACACATAACCTACAATATTTTTGTTATTATCATAGCCCTCGTAATATGTATAGGTTGCACCGTTGAGCGCTACTGTTTTTTCTTCTGAAAAGCTTTCGGCTACTGATAAAACTTCAGCTTTTGTTTTGTTTGCAGTTTCAATTTGCAACTGCTCAACTTTAGGTGCGGTAACTGAATTTGTTACTGCAAGCAAAAGTGTTACTACTGTACAAATAAGAAAGAGTGAAATAGTTGGAATGAGAATTTCTTTAACATTAAGTTTCTTCATTATGCACCTACCTCCTTCTTATTCTTTTTCTCTTTAACCTCACCGAATGGTCTTGCTGTTGTAAGATGCTCAATATGAGGCACAAGAATATTCATAATAATAATTGAGAAGGATACGCCCTCAGGTAACGAGCCGAAAATACGGATTAAAGATGTAAGCAAACCGCAACCGATGGCGTAAATAATTTTACCCTTAAATGACACAGGAGATGTTGTGTAGTCAGTTGCCATAAATACTGCACCGAGAACAAGTCCACCTGCCATAAGCTGATATGCAACAAATTCAAAGTTGCCCTTACCTGCTATGAGCATTGCTACAGCAACTGTACCCACATAAACAAATGGAATAACAGGCGAAATTACCTTGCGGATTACAAGATAAACAAATCCAACAATCAATGCAAGAATACAAACCTCACCAAGGCAACCGCCTTTAATACCTAAGAACATATCAAGGAGTGATGGAAGACTTGCGCCGTCTAATGCTGTGCCGATATTTTCGGCTGAGTAAACATTTGTCATTTGAGCAAGCGGAGTTGCAGTTGTTACCGCATCAACTGTTTTGTATGCAAATGGTGATTCAAAGTTACCAATTTGTGTTGGATAAGATGCCATAAGAACAATTCTGCCAATAAGTGCAGGGTTTACAAAGTTGTTGCCAATTCCACCGAAGAATTGTTTTGCAATTACAACTGCAACAAATGCGCCAATAATAACCATCCATACAGGCATTGTTGATGGAAGATTAAATGCCAAAAGCATACCTGTTACAACTGCACTTAAATCGCCAATAGTATTGTGTCTTTTCATAACCTTTCTTGCAAGATATTCAAATACAACACAAGAAATTACTGAAACAACTGTAAGAATAAGCGAGCGCACACCAAAAAGGATTACCGACGCTACGAGAGCAGGAAACATTGCGATTATAACATCAAGCATAATACGTGTTACGGTATCTTCTGCACGGAAGTGCGGTGACGCACCAACAACGAGTTTTTTATTTATTTCGCTCATTTCTTTGCCTCCTTCTCACGAATTGTTGCCTTAGCAAGTCGCATGTGCTGTACTAATGGCTTACCTGCAGGGCAACTGTATGCACAAGAACCACACTCCATACACACCATTGCACCTGAATGTTTAAGTTTATCTATATCTTTAATCTTAGTAAATTTTTCAATATTTGTAGGAACAAGATTAAGAGGGCACGCCGCTGCGCAACGACCACAACGAATACAATCAGTTTCCTTTTTAACACTTAAGTCGCCTTTCTTAAAAGCAAGTAAAGCATTGTTCCCTTTAAGCACAGGGTAATTGATATTTGTAATTGCTGCACCCATCATAGGTCCACCGCAAACAATCTTTTCCGGCTCTTCAGTAAAACCACCGCAGTAATCAATAATGTAATCCATCATTGTACCCACTGGCACACGAATGTTTTTAGGTGATTTAATTGCTGAACCGTCAACTGTCATACTACGGCTTACAAGAGGTTTACCTGTTTTAACATAACGACCAACAAAGGCAATACTTGCAACGTTCATTACTACGCAGCCAACATCTGATGGAAGTTTTCCCGGTGGCATTTTTCTACCAGTTGCCGACTGAATAATCATCTTTTCAGCACCTTGAGGATACTTTGACTTAAGCGCCATAACCTTTACTTTACCACTATCGGCAGCACTTTCAGCAATTTCTTTAAGAATTTGCAATGCCATTGGCTTGTTATCCTCAACTGCAATAATAACGTTGTCGATATTAAGATATTTACTGACAACTTCAACACCAAGCATAATATTATTACTATTTTCAACACATTCGCGATAGTCAACTGTAATGTATGGCTCACATTCAGCTGCATTAATAATAAGAGTATCAATTTTTGCCTCTTGTGGAAGATTAAGTTTAACATGTGCAGGGAAACCTGCGCCACCAAGACCCACAAGACCTGATTTGCGAACAGCCGCAACAAGACTTTGTGCATCAGTTACCACAGGTGGTGTAAACTCAGCAGGTGCCATAAGACCATCACTTTCAATTACAACGGCTTTTGATGTAACACCTGTTGAAAGTTTAATGTCTTTAATTTCAGTAACTGTACCTGAAATTGATGCATAAATCGGTGCACTTATGTAAGCGTCACTGTCCCCTATAAGCTGACCAACCTTAACATAGTCACCAACTTTCACTACTGGTGTACAAGGAGCACCAATACCTTGAGTCATAGCAATTTGTACAAATGGAGGTGTAGGGATTTTCACTACTCGCATTTCCGCCGTGTTCTTATGGTGAGCAATGCTCACACCTCCACGACCTTTTTTAACTGCTTTTAGAAGTCCCTTCGTTTTAATTTTTAATGGTTTCACTTTCCCATCTCCTTAAATGAAACTAATTTAGAAAAATAAGGCATTGATAATCGTAATAATGCACCTGTTAAAAGTCCTGTAACTACTGATGCAATAAGCATTATAGGTGCATAACCAATAATCGCACTACTTTGCACCAAGAAAAAGGATACTGCTAACTGCCCAATATTATGGCAAATTGCTGATAAAATTCCAATTCCAATAAAGCCGAAATCTTTTGTTTTTCTCAACATTATAAGCATACATATTGAACTTAAAACTCCACCCGCAAGACTCATAAAAAAGGCGGTTACGCCACGAGTTATAAATACAAAAACTGATTTTGCAAAAACTACAAGTAATGTTTCGCCAACGCTTAATTTTGATGCCGAAAACATTACGGGTATGTTTGAAAGACCTAATTTGCTACCCGGTGGCATAAAATATGCGGTAGGCAACAAACTTTCAACTAACGATAACACCACCGCGAAGGCGGTCATAAGGGCTGTGAATGTTATTCTTTTGATTTTGTCACTTCTCATACACTCACCCCGTCAATGCGTCAGGCAAGTTTTTATTCTTACCATCAATTTCAATTGAAACTCTATTAGGGGCACAAATTATACCCTCGCCCGATTTTGAAATTCTACCACTCTTCAAGCAAACCTTATCAGAGCACTTACTTGCCTTAACAAAAATTTCACCGTTATCAAGACAAATCATAACATCATTATATGCAAAAGTACAATTTTCGCCATCAAGTGAAATTGTTTTCACAACTTTTCCATCAACCTTAATTGTTGCAGTTTTGCCCGTGTTGGCTGAATTCATAAGAACAATTCCCACAACTCCCACAACAAGTACAATTAAAATTACTATAAAATCTTTTTTAGTTATAAGTTTTTTCATTCAATCACCGAAACTGAAAAACTTTCGTCTTTTACTATCAATTTATTTTTAATTCCTTTTGAAATAAAAACGGATTTATCTTTTTTTACTATTATCACTTCTGCTTCAAAATCCTTTGCGATTTTTATTCCATTTTCAATGCCCTCAATATAAACAACTGTTGATAAAAAATCGCTTAATATTCCGCTCTTTGCAATTACCGTTACGGAAGAAATATCATTTTGCACCGGCGCCCCTGTTTGAACATTGAAAATGTGGGAATATCGCACTCCATTACGCTCAAAATACTTTTCATAGTCCCCTGATGTAGAAACAAAACAGTCGGTAACATTCAAAATCGCAAAGTATTCATTTTTCTTACCAAAAGGATTTCGCACACCAATGCTGAAATCACCTTTACCATTCGGCGAGCCAACAACACCAACTGTACCACCAACTGTAACTAGTGCATTTTCAATTCCATTCTCACGAAGTATATCAATCGCTTCATCACAAGCAGTGCCTTTACCCAATGCGCCTAAGTCAAGTTTGCCTGCACCAATTGAAATTTGATTATTATCAATTGTTATCAATGCATTTTTATGATTTTCAAGGACTTTTGCAATTTCATCACTTGTCGGCACATATCCGCCATCCTCAATTTTCCACAATTCTTTGAACTCACCGCTGAAAAGGGTAAACCTTTTGCTTTTCGCATTTAAGTCAAGACAGTTATCAAGATATTTTGCAAACCATTCACTTTCAACCATTTCACCCTTGTTAAGCTTATAGGTTGCGGAAGTAGTAAGTGTATGAGATAGAAAATTCTCATCTACATATTTAATTCTATCTATTGCCTTGTTACAGTAGTCCTCACCATTTTTAGTATCGTAAACTGTAACATTTATAGGACTACCCATTGCATATCCGCTTGCAGTTGCAGCTTTTTTAGAACTTTCGAAAAGTGAAACTGTAAAAAACACAACAATAAGAATTACAGCAAGAACAGGGATTGTTTTTTTCAATTTTTCCACATTCTCACCGCCTATTTTCTCATACCATAATATAATACAATATTTTTTTATTTTATTCAATTGGTAAATATATTGAAATAATTATTCACAAATGGTAAAATATCAACAAACGAGGTGACAAAAATGACTTACGATTTCAGTTTTTATATGCCAGTTAATATTCTTGGCGGAAACGACGTTTTGAACAAGAACAAAAGTGTATTCTCTTCCCTTGGAAAAAAATGCTTAATTGTAACAGGCAAAGCTTCAGCCAAAAAATCAGGGGCACTTGATGATTTAATTAAAATTTTTAATGAGTTAAATATTGAGTATAAGGTTTTTGATAAAATTACCGAAAATCCACTTACTACTGATTGTTGTGAGGGCGGTAAATTTGCAAGAGAAATGAATGCTGACTTTGTTGTTGGTATTGGCGGGGGCTCTCCACTTGATGCATCAAAGGCGGTTTGCGTTTATGCTACAAATACACATATTATAAATGATGGAATTTATACTGAAAATGTAGAAAATGTTCCCCTTCCTCTTGCGGTAATCGGTACAACATCAGGCACAGGCAGTGAAGTTTCAGGCGTATCTGTGCTTACTCGCGAAAATGGTCGCAAACAAAGCGTTAGTGGTCTAAACTATTACGCTAAATATGCTTTTGCTGATGCAAAATATACATATTCAGTACCATATTACACAACAGTTTCAACAGCACTTGATGCTATGGCTCACGCTATTGAATCATCATTTTCACCACGTGGAGATTTTCTTGCACAACAATTTGCTTTAATTTCAGTTAAAATAATTTATCCAATTTTAGAAAAATTAAGCAAATGTAGTGATTTGCCATCAACTGAAGACCGCGACGCTTTATATTTCGCATCACTTTATGCGGGCTTTGCACTTAATAAAGGTGGTACCGGATTTCCACACGGTATGGGTTACGCTTTAACTGAAGATTACAATGTGCCACACGGACTTGCATGTGCGGTTTTTATTCCTGCATATCTTAAAGAGGCGCAAAAAGCAAACCCCACTCTTCACAAAGCATTTTTTGATGCTATGGGTACAACCCCTGAAAAGTTCCAAAGCATTGTAGAACAGTTTTGTGATTTTGACTTTACAATATTACAAGACAAAATCAACGAATATGAAATCCGTTGGGAAAACTTAAAGAATTTTAACAATTCACCTACCCCATTTAACAATAAAAGCGCTGCGAATTTAATGAGAGATTTGTTTGAAAAGTAAGTGCATAGTTATTTTTTATCTAAATTTATTTTCTAAATCTAATTTTCTATGATTTTAATACAAAACCACCCTTATGCTTGTATAACTTTTACAAAAAGGGGGGTATTTTTTATTCTTTAAACACTAACTTTTGTATTGAATAGACATTTTTTAACTAAATTAACCTATATTTAGAGCCATTTTGTATTCCGTAGATATTTTTTAACTATTCGCAAATAACAATTTCCAAAAAATGTTTGACATAATAAAAAATCGTGTTATAATTAGTATGAACAGTTGCCCGTTGATTTACGGGTAAAATTCTAAATCTTTCAAAACGGAGGGTACAAAATTATGGCAGATACAAGATTTGCAATCGCACATTATCATGATGCTGCTCAAATTAACAGACAGCTTGACGAGCTTATTGAAAAACCAATTTATTCAATTAAGCCAGAAGTTCTCAAGCAGTATGAAGAAGAGTACTATGAGAAGAAATGTGCAAAATCAAAAGAAATGATTGCTGAAGCAAAAACAATCATTCCTGGCGGTGTTCAACACAACCTCGCATTTAACTATCCATTCCCACTTGTTTTCACAAAGGCAGAAGGTGCTTACCTTTATGACGTTGACGGAAACAAATATTTCGACTTCCTTCAGGCTGGTGGCCCAACAGTTCTCGGCTCAAACCCTAAGGTAGTTCGTGACCAAGTTATTGACCTTCTTAACACATGTGGTCCTTCAACAGGTCTTTTCCACGAGTTTGAATACAAACTTGCTAAGAAAATTGCTGACTCAGTTGAATCAGTTGATATGTTCCGTATGCAGGGTTCAGGTACTGAAGCTTGTATGACAGCAGTTCGTGTTGCTCGTCTTGCAACAGGTAAGAAGAACATTCTTAAAATGGGTGGCGCATACCACGGTTGGTCAGACCAGCTCGGTTATGGTATCCGTGTTCCTGGTTCTAAGTTCACACAGGCAAGTGGTGTTCCACTTTACCTCTTCAAGCACACACAGGAATTCTTCCCAGGTGACCTTGAAGACCTTGAAAGAAA
>JAZKXL010000110.1:0-8380 GCA_045611635.1 Candidatus Fimenecus sp.
CTGTATTATGGATGGTCGTGATATTGGAACAGTTGTTCTTCCAAATGCTCAAGTTAAAATTTTCTTAACTGCTGATGATACTGAAAGAGCAATGAGAAGATATAAAGAACTTCAAGAAAAAGGTAGTACAGTAACATATCAAGAAGTACTTGATGATTTGCGTATTCGTGACTATAACGACTCACACCGAGAAATTGCTCCATTAAAGCCAGCTGAAGATTCTATTATTGTAAATACAACAAAATATACTCTTGAACAATCAATAGAAAAAATCGTTAAAACAGTTGAGGAGAAAATATAATGTCCCCAAAGGTTAAAAAGCAAGGTTCAATAAAAATAACTCTTGCAAAAACTGCGGGCTTTTGCTTTGGTGTAAATAGAGCGGTGAATATGCTTTATGATTTAGTGGCTGATGGCGTTAATGTATGCACACTTGGACCGATAATTCATAATCCGCAAGTTGTTGCTGATTTAGAAAGCAAAGGCGTAAATATTATTGATGATATCAAAAATGCATTAACCGATAAAAAAGTAATTATTCGCACACATGGCGTTGAAAAAGATATATTAAGTTTTTGTGAAAATAAATCGCTGGATTATATTGATGCGACTTGTCCATTTGTAAAAAAGATTCATAAAATTGTTGAAAAAGAATCTGCAAATAACATACCCGTATTTATTGCAGGTGATAAAAATCATCCAGAGGTTATAGGTATTAAAAGTTACTGTAAAGGCGAATGCTTTGTGTTTAATTCCGTTGATGAATTAGATGAAATTTTAAATACAAATACTTTTTCACTGGAAAAACCATTTATCGTTGTTTCTCAAACAACTTTTAGCACAAAAGAATGGAAAAAATGTGTAAAAAAAGTGAAATTACTATATACAAATGCAATAATTTTTGATACAATATGTAATGCGACCGAAGAAAGACAGGCAGAAGCACTAAAATTGTCAAATGAAAATGATATTATGATAATTATTGGTGGTCGTACAAGCTCTAATACAGCAAAGTTAAAAGCAGTATGTGAGCATAACTGCCCGACTTATTTGATTGAAACAGCAGAAGAGCTTTTGGACATAGCTTTATGTGATGTTCATTCAATAGGCGTTACTGCCGGTGCTTCAACACCTGACGGTATAATTAAGGAGGTAATAAGAACTATGTCCGAGAAATTTGAAAACGCAAACACAATTAATATGGAGGAAACTGGCTTTGAGCAAATGCTTGAGGAATCATTAAGTGCAATGAATTCTGACCAAGATGTAGTAGGTACAGTTGTTGGCTTTACTGCTACAGAAATTCAGGTTGAAATTGCTGGCAGAAAACATACAGGTTATGTTCCTTTTGATGAATATAGTGATGACCCATCAGCTAATCCAAAGGCTGAGTTAAAAGTTGGCGACGAAATCAAACTTCGCATTGTTAAAACTAATGACGCTGAAGGCACAATCAAGCTTTCAAAGAAACGTTATGACCGTGGTGCAATTTTTGATGGTCTTGAAGCTGACGATACAGTTCGCGAAGGTAGAGTTACTGGCGTTGCTACAAACAAGAGCGGTGCATCAGTAGGTGTTAATGTTCAAGATGGTGCATTAAGAGTATTCGTTCCTGCATCACATGCAAAACTTAGAAAGAATGATTCTCTTGAGGAATTAGTGAAAACTACAGTTGAATACAAAATTATTGAGATTAAAAAGACAGGTAGAGGCGCAACTGTTATTGGTTCAATTCGTGCAGTTGCAGCTGCAAAGCGCAAAGAAGTTGAAGAGGAATTTTGGGCTAATGTTGCTGAAGGCACAGTTTATAGTGGCACAGTTAGAAGTCTTACAAATTACGGTGCATTTGTTGACCTTGGTGGCGTTGATGGTATGGTGCATATCTCAGAACTTTCATGGCAAAGAATTAAGCATCCATCAGAAGTTGTAAGTGTTGGCGATGTTGTTGAAGTATTCGTTAAAGAACTTGATAAAGAAAACAAGAAGATTTCTCTTGGTTACAAGAAAGTTGAAGATAATCCATGGGAAATTCTTAAACGTGACTATCCAGTAGATAGTGAAGTTGATGCTAAAATTGTTAGTCTCACATCTTTTGGTGCTTTCGCACAAATTATCCCTGGTGTTGATGGTCTTATTCACATTTCACAAATTGCACACAAACATATCGGCACACCTGCTGAAGTACTTAAGGTTGGCGATGTTGTTAAAGCAAAAATTATGGAGATTGACTTTGACAAGAAACGCGTTAGTCTTTCAATCAAAGCTCTTATTGACCCACCTGTAGTTGAAGAAGCTCCTGTTGAAGAAGTTGTTGAAACTGCAGTAGAAGAAGCTACTGTTGAAGAATAATTAATCGGCATTAGGCCGTAAAGTAAGGTCAGATGATGCTAGAATATCATCTGACCTGTTTTTATATGAGGTATTATTATGAAGAAAGGTTTAACTGTATTGTCTGGTATTGCAACTGTTGGTGCAGCAATTGGTAGTAGCATTCTTTATTTTAAGAAAAAAGATATTTGCCCTCGTTGCGAGATTAAAAAGGCGCTCAAAAAAACAAAGATTCATTATTTGAAAGATGATATGTACAACAATGGTGCTGCATTAACACCACCAATGGGTTGGTCAAGTTGGAATAATTTTAGACATAGAATAGATGAAAACGTTATTCTTCAAATTGCTAAAGCGGTTAAAGAGTCGGGTCTTGCTGACGCTGGCTATGTTTATATTAATCTTGATGACTGTTGGCAATCTTCAATGCGTAATGAAAATGGTAAATTACAGGGTGACTTAACTACATTTCCACATGGTATTAAATGGCTTGTTGAGCAAGTTAATAACATGGGATTGAAACTTGGTATTTACTCTTCCAATGGTACACTTACTTGTGAAGATTTGCCTGCATCTCTTTATAATGAGAGAATAGATGCTGAAACATTTGCTGAGTGGGGCGTTGAATATTTTAAATATGACTATTGCCACCATGTGCTTATTCCTACAAAGGCACCTTACATTGATAGTATTTCAATCGGTGGTGAAGGTGTTAACGGTGAATTGCTATTCCCTGCAAAAGATGCAACGCTGAAAGGTGATGCGAAAATAATTAACGAAGAAAACGGAAAGTCTTATGTTAAAGGCATTTGCAGTGGAATGGGTACTATTGAATTTAATAATATTGTTGTACCAAAAGACGGCGAGTATATTTTAACAATTGTCATGCGAAAAAATACTTGTGATGGTCAATTTTGTGTTGTTACAGTAAATGGTACTGATAAACACGAGTTTTTAATTGCGGAACAAAAAGCATTTTCTCGTGAGGGTAGAAGACAAATTAAAATAAACCTTAAAGCAGGTAAAAATTCAATTTTAATTTCAAACCCTATTGCTTCACCAATGGATAGCGCTGCTATGCAATATGAAAAGATGGGTAAAGAATTAGTTCGTGCAACAAAAAAATATGCTGAAGAAAACAACTGTGAAGAAAAGAAAATTCTTTATTCTATTTGTGAATGGGGTTGGAATCAACCTTGGAAATGGGGTGGCAAGGCAGGTAATATTTGGAGAACAACTCCTGATATTCAACCAATTTGGTTGTCGATAGTTGGCATTTATGAAGTAAATGTTAAACTTTCACAATATGCGTGCCCAGGTGCGTTCAATGACCCTGATATGCTTGAAGTTGGTAATGGCAAACTTACTTATGAGGAAAATAAATCTCACTTTACTTTATGGGCTATGATGGCTGCTCCACTCATTCTTGGTAACGACATTCGCAACTTTATTAAGGATGATGGCACAGTTGATAATGATAATAAAACCCTAAAAATACTTACTAATAAAGATGTTATTGATATTGACCAAGATAAACTTGGAATTCAATGTTCAAGAGTAAAAACAAATGGAATTCACGATGTTTTGGTTAAACCACTTGAGAATAACGAAGTTGCAGTTTGTTTCTTTAATAAGGGCTTTACAAATGCTAATATGAAATATATTATTGCAGACTTACATAATATCGTGAATGTTACTTTGCCTAAATCTAATAAATATATATGTAAAGATTTGTGGGATAAAACGGAAATAGTGGTTACTGATACTATTTCTGTTGAAGTTGAACCCCACGGTGTAAAGATATATAGGATTTCAGCTGTTCAGTGATTTTTTGCGTTGTTTTAAAGATTTTAAATGATATATAAGAAATTACATACCAGCAAAAACTAAATGGTAATGAAATAATTCCAATAAAGTTTAGTGGTGTGCTTGTGTAATCCCAAACGGATAAATTAAACATTTTGTTTACAACTAATCCAACAGTTAACTCTAAGACTGTTATTACTAAAGCTCCTAGTAATGATTTTTTGTAATTTGATGTATTTTCAAATGAATTATTAATAATATAAAGGCAGACAAAAGCGGAGCCACCGGTTATAATCATTGACCAGTGAGTGTATCCGCGAAATCCTATTTCTAAAGAACCATAACCTAAACCACCAATTGTAAATAATATTAAATAAATTATAAAAGTTCTCAAAAGAATCACCCTGATACATTATCTCCAAAAAATGAGCAAATAATTATCTAGAATGGTGATTTATTAAAAGGTGAAACAAATGACTGATTTTGAGCAAAATAAAATAAGAGCTGAACAACTAAGAAACGAACTTAATTATCATATTTATCGTTATTATGTTGAAAATGAAAATGATATTGAAGATTATGAATATGATATGCTTATGCGTGAACTTGATTCTATTGAAAAAGCATATCCAGAACTTATAACACCTGATTCTCCTACTCATAGAGTAGGCGGTCAAGCGGACGGGTTGTTTGAAACAGTTGTTCATGCAGTTAAAATGGAAAGTCTTCAAGATGCTTTCAGTCATGACGAAGTTCGTGATTTTAATAAAAGAGTAAAAGATGTTTTTCCTAATGCTGAATATGTTGTTGAACCCAAAATTGATGGACTTTCAGTATCTCTTGAATACACAAATGGCGTGTTTACTCGTGGGTCAACACGTGGTGATGGTGTTCAAGGAGAAGATATTACTGCAAATCTTCGTACTGTTAAATCAATTCCGTTGCGACTAAAAAAGGATATTCCTTTTATTGAAGTCCGTGGTGAAGTGTATATGCCACGTGGAGTATTCTTGAAAATTGTTGAAAAGCAAGAACTAAATGGCGAAAAACCTTTCAAAAATCCAAGAAATGCAGCAGCAGGTAGTATAAGACAAAAAAATCCTAAAATTACTGCTGAAAGAAATCTCGATATCTATGTTTTCAATATCCAACAAGTAGAAGGTGCTGATATTAAAGGCCATTATGAGTCACTTGTATTTTTGAAAGAATTAGGATTTAAGACAATACCATTTTTTAATAAATTTGACAATATTGAAGATACACTAAAAGAAATTGAGCGCATTGGTGATATTCGTTATACGTTACCGTTTGATATTGATGGTGCAGTTATTAAAACTGATGATTTCTCTATGCGTGAAACTATTGGTAGTACTGCAAAATTCCCTAAATGGGCATTAGCTTATAAATATCCACCTGAAGAGAAAGAAACAAAACTTATTGATATTGAAATCAACGTTGGTAGAACAGGAGTTCTTACACCAACTGCTGTTTTTGAGCCGGTGCTTGTAGCAGGGTCAACTGTTAGCCGTGCAACACTTCATAATCAAGATTTTATTACTGAAAAAGGTATAAGAATAGGTGATACCGTTATAATTCGTAAGGCAGGGGATATTATTCCTGAAGTTCTTTCTGTGATTAAGCATGAAGAAAATACTAAACCTTATGAAATGCCAAAATTTTGTCCATCATGTAATTCACCTGTATATCGTGAAGCGGGTGAAGCCGCAATTCGTTGTGATAATCCTGATTGTCCTGCACAACTTTTGCGAGTGCTTATTCATTTTTGCTCTCGTGATGCTATGGACATTGAAGGCCTTGGCGATGCAGTACTTGAAACATTGTTAAAACAAGGATTAATCGGTAAAATTGCTGATATCTATCGTATTGACTATGAAAAAATTTCACAACTTGAAGGATTGGGTAAAAAAAGTGCTGATAACATGCGAAATGCGATAGAAAAATCAAAAGAAAACGATTTGTCAAAACTCCTTTTTGCTTTTGGTATTCGTCACATAGGTCAAAAGGCGTCAAAGCTACTTTCAGACCACTTTTTAACACTTGATAACATAATTTCAGCATCAAAAGAAGAAATTCTTTCTATAGAGGGCTTTGGTGAAATTATGGCTGATTCAGTCGTTGAGTTTTTCTCGCTTGACCAAACAAAACAAATGGTTGAAGAACTCAAAGACTTTGGTCTTAATATGGAAAGTCAACGAGAAATCAAAGATAATCGCTTTGAGGGTATGACTTTTGTGCTTACAGGCACTCTTTCAACTTATGGAAGAAAAGAAGCTCAAGAGATTATTGAGTCTTATGGTGGTAAAGCATCGTCATCAGTGTCAAAGAAAACAACTTATGTTTTAGCAGGTGAGGCGGCGGGCTCCAAACTCCAAAAAGCTACCGACTTAGGTGTAACAATTATAAGTGAAGAACAATTCGCTGAAATGATAAAATAATAATGTAGGGCGGGGCATACTCCCGCCAAATAAAAATATTACATAAAAAGAGGTAAAAATCATGTGCTTTTTAATCGCATTTGCGGTAGCGCTTGTAATGTGTGCGGTAGGTTACAAAAAATTTGTATGGTTTATTTCAATTGGCTATGGATTTGCAGTAGCAGGTATTGGTGTTGCAATGCTTGTAATGTTCTGGAAATCATTAGAAGTTGTTACAGTAATCTTGTCTCTTCTTTGCATAGTTTATGGTTTGCGTTTAGGTTTATATTTGCTTAGACGTGAATTGAAAAGCAAATCATATCAAAACACAATGAAAACAGAAATCAAAGATGGTTCTGAAATGAAGTTTATTGCAAAATTCTTTATATGGGTTTCTTGCGGATTGCTTTATGTTTGTCAAGTTTCTCCTATTTTATACCGCTTGCAGAATGGTGTGAAAACTGATATTGCCGCAATTGTTGGTACAGTTATTATGGCACTTGGTATTATTCTTGAATCAGCATCTGACTTTACAAAGAATAAATTTAAGCAAAAAAATCCAAAAAGATTTTGCGATGTTGGTTTATTCAAAATTGTTCGTTGCCCTAACTATTTAGGTGAAGTTCTTATTTGGACAGGTGTATTTGTTTCAGGTGTTACAGCTCTTGATGGAATATTCCAGTGGCTATGTGCAATTTGTGGTTATGTTGCAATTGTTTACATAATGTTTGGTGGCGCAAGAAGACTTGAAATCCGTCAAAATAAAAACTATGGTAACGACCCTGAATATCAGGCATATGTAAAGAAAGTTCCAATTCTTTTACCACTTGTTCCACTTTATAGTGTAGAAAAATATAAATGGCTTGTTGGCTAATATAAAAAAGGACGGTTTCAAACCGTCCTTTTCTCTTTATAACCCTTTATTGTAAAACTCACTCTTAAACCATACGTCGTCAACTTCAAATTCTTTATGATTTAAGTATTCAAGTATTCCTGCATCAGTTGTGAAATCAAATACAAGTTTATATGAATATAAGAATTGCTTTTTATATCCATATTTCTTGTTTTGTGCATTTGTGCCGTATTTTCCGTCACCTAAAAGCGGATGCCCAATAGAAGCAAAATGAGCACGAATTTGATGTGTACGACCAGTTAAAAGTTCAACTTCTACAAGACTCAATTCACCATCAGTGTCAATAACATTGTATTTTGTACGAATTTCTTTTGAATCTTCCACTTTCTTTTTAGAAACTGTAACTTTATTCTTGTTTTCATCCTTTACAAGAAAACCTTCAAGAAGTCCGCTTTTCTTCTTTATTTCGCCATGAACAATACAAAGATAGAATTTGTGCAATTCACGGTCTTTCATTTTTTGATTAAGAATACGGAGTGTTTCAGCATTTTTAGCTGCAATAACAATTCCACCAGTATTTCGGTCAATTCTATTTACAAGGGATGGCACAAATGAGTTTTCATCGTCAGGCTTATATTCGTTCTTTTCGTAAAGATAACGCTTGATTCTTCCAATTAATGTATCGATGTATTCATTGTTGTCAGGGTGGGAGAGTATTCCAACCTTTTTATCGCAAAGAATTATGTTGTCATCTTCATAAATTATATTAAGATTTTTAGATGCCTTGAGAAAATCATATTTTTCAGGTGCTTTCTCAAAAAATTCATCATTGATGTACATATCAACAACATCACCGAGATTAAGTCTTGTTGAAATCTCAGCACGTTTACCGTTCACTTTAATTCTCTTAACTCTTATATACTTATACATAAGTGCTTTTGGAAGCAGGGGAACAGAT
>JAZKXL010000111.1:0-7763 GCA_045611635.1 Candidatus Fimenecus sp.
GTCATGATGTTCAAGACCTTAATGATGAAACAATTCCTGCTGACGTTGAAGAAAAGCTTTTAAGATTTGGTCGTGCTGCTGTGGCTGCTGCTACAATGCGTGGTAAGTCATATCTTCAAATCGGTTCAATTTGTATGGGTATTGGTGGTTCAATTATTAACTCTGACTTTATTGAAGACTACCTTGGCATGCGTGTTGAATCAGTTGACGAGGTTGAAATCATCCGTAGAATGACTGAAGAAATCTATGATAAAGATGAATATGAAAAGGCACTCGCTTGGGCAAAGGCAAACTGCATTGAGGGCTTTGACAAAAATCCTGAAAATCTTCAAAAAACTCGTGAAGAAAAAGATGCAGACTGGGAATTTGTTGTTAAGATGATGGTTATTATTAAAGACCTTATGAATGGTAACGACAAGCTTCCTAAGGGTTGCGAAGAAGAAATGGTTGGTCACAATGCTATTGCAGCAGGTTTCCAAGGTCAAAGACAATGGACTGACTTCTACCCTAACTGTGACTTCCCTGAATCAATGCTCAACACATCATTTGACTGGAATGGTGCAAGAGAACCATACATTCTTGCTACTGAAAATGACGTTCTTAATGGTCTTGGTATGCTCTTTATGAAATTACTTACAAACCGCGCACAGATGTTTGCTGATGTTCGAACATATTGGAGTGGTGATGCTATTAAACGTGTTACTGGCTATGAAATTGAAGGCAAGGCAAAAGACAGTGATGGTATTATTCACCTTATCAACTCAGGTGCTTGCTGTCTTGACGCTAATGGTGCTGCTAAAGATGAAAATGGTAACGCTGTAATCAAACCATGGTATGAAGTTACTGAAGCTGACCAAAAAGCAATTATGGAAAATGCTACTTGGAACTATGCTGACCTTGGTTACTTTAGAGGTGGCGGATATTCATCAAGATTTGAAACACGTGCTGAAATGCCTGCAACAATGATTCGTCTTAATCTTGTTAAGGGTCTTGGCCCTGTTGTTCAAATCGCTGAAGGTTGGACAGTTGAACTTCCTGAAGATGTTTCTGACACACTTTGGAAGAGAACTGACTACACATGGCCTTGCACATGGTTTGCACCAAGAACAACTGGTGAAGGTGCATTCAAGACTGCTTATGAAGTTATGAATAATTGGGGCGCTAACCACGGTGCTATTTCTTACGGACACATTGGTGCTGACCTTATTACACTTTGTTCAATGCTTCGTATTCCTGTTTGTATGCACAACGTAGATGAGGACAAGATTTTCCGTCCTGCTGCATGGAATGCATTTGGTATGGACAAAGAAAGTGCTGACTATAGAGCATGCGCAAATTTTGGTCCACTTTTCAAAAAATAATTAAGGAGTAATATACATAATGGCAAATTTATCATATATGGAGATTCGTGAACAGGTTTGCGATGTCTGCCATAAAATGTGGCAGCTCGGTTGGGTTGCTGCAAACGATGGTAACGTTTCAGTAAAATTACCTGATGGTAACTTTATGGCTACACCAACAGGCATAAGCAAAAGCTTTATTACACCTGAAAAACTTGTAATTATCAATGCTGACGGTGAAGTGCTTGAGGGCGCACCATACAAACCATCAAGTGAAATCAAAATGCATCTTCGTTGCTATAAAGAGCGTGAAGACGTTGGTGCAGTTGTGCACGCTCACCCACCAACAGCAACCGGCTATGCAGTTGCGGGTAAATCACTTGACGAATACTCAATGATTGAAACTGTTATTGCAATCGGTTCAATTCCGCTTACACCTTATGGCACACCAAGTACAAACGAAGTGCCTGAGGCAATTGCACCTTATCTTAAAGAGCATGATGTTATGCTTTTACAAAATCACGGTGCCCTAGCTGTTGGTTGTGACCTTATCACAGCATATTATAGAATGGAAACTCTTGAGTTGTTTGCAAAAATCTCTCTTACTGCTCACCTTCTCGGTGGCGCACAAGAAATTCCAAAGCCAAAAATTGACAAGCTCTTATATTTAAGAGAAAACTACTATGGTGTTACAGGTAAACATCCTGGTTACAAACACTACAATAAGGAAGATGAATAATGCTTAAAAACATACCAAAAATTCTTTCACCTGAAATGCTTAAAGTCCTTTGTGAAATGGGACACAGCGATAGAATTGTTATTGCTGATGCTAATTTTCCAGCTGAAAGCATGGGTAAAGATGCTATTGTAATTCGTGCGGACGGACACAAAGCAACTGATTTGCTTGACGCAATTCTTACAGTATTCCCACTTGATACATATGTTCCATCACCTGTTTCTTTAATGCAAGTTATGGCTGGGGACAATGTTGAAACACCTATTTGGGATGAATACAAAGAAATTGTCAAGAAACACGATAATCGTGGTGCTGAAGCATTCGGTGAAATTGAGCGTTTTGCATTTTATGAAGAAGCAAAAAAATGCTACGCTATTATTGCTACTGGTGAATCTGCGCTTTATGCTAACCTTATCTTACAAAAGGGTGTTATCTAAATGAAATACTGTTTAGCTATTGATATGGGAGCTTCAAGTGGTCGTCACATTCTTGGTTACATTGAAAATGACAAATTAAAGCTTGAAGAAATATATCGTTTTGAAAATGGAATAGTAGATATTGATGGGAATCTTTGTTGGGATGTTGACCACTTATTTAACGAGATTAAAAATGGACTTAAAGAGTGCAAAAATCGTGGTATTACTCCTGACACAGTTGCTATTGATACTTGGGGCGTTGACTATGTGCTTCTTGACAAGGACAAAAAGGAAATTATGCCTGTTGTAGCATATCGCGACTCAAGAACTTTAGGTATTCCTGAAGAAATCGACAATATTATTCCTAGAAAAGAACTTTATGAGCGTACAGGTATTCAAGCTACAAACTACAACTCAATTTATCAATTGTACTGTGATAAGAAAAGCGGAAAGCTCGATAATGCTGAATATTTTCTTATGATGCCTGAATATTTTTCATTCAAACTCACAGGTGAAATCAAAAATGAGTACACACTTAGCACAACTGGTGGACTTGTCAATGTAAATACCTTTGAGCGCGACGAAGAAATTCTTGCAAAATTAGGAATTCCACAAAAAATCTTTACTCCCCTTTCATTACCTGGCACAGTTGTTGGTAATTTAAGTGAAGATATAAAAGCAGAAGTTGGATTTGACACTACTGTTATTCTTTGCGCATCACACGACACGGCTTCAGCTGTTGCTGCTTGTTCAGTTGGTGACAACGGAATTTATATTTCGTCAGGTACATGGAGTCTTATTGGTACTGAAAACACCTATCCTGTAACACAAGAAAAGGCAATGAACTCAGGTTTCACTAATGAAGGTGGCATAGAGCATCGATACCGTTTCCTGGAAAACATTATGGGTATGTGGCTTTTACAAAATATCCGTAAAAACCTCGATAAAAAATACACATATGACGAAATGATGCAAATGGCTATGGCAAGCGATTTTATTGAATACATTAATCCTAATGCTGAAGATTTCTTGGCTCCTGAAAATATGATTGAGGCAATAAGAAACTATCTTCACAAACCTGAATTGCCTATTGGTGATGTGCTTAACTCAGTTTATCATTCACTTGCAAAAGCTTATGATGATGCGGTTAATGTTGTTGAAGAAATCAGCAACAAGAAAATTGACGTTATCAACATTGTTGGTGGTGGATGTAAAGACAGTTATCTTAATGCACTTACTGAAAAATATACAGGCAAAAAGGTAATTGCAGGACCTGTTGAGGCAACTGCGGCAGGTAATATTATGGTACAACTTATGTATCTTGATAAATCACTTGATTTAACAAATGCGAGAGAGTTAATTAAAAACTCATTCGGTAAAAATTAAACTGTAAAAGTCAACAAGTTGCACTTAACTTGTTGACTTTTTTAACAATGTAATATATAATTTTTGAGTAACTCAAGCAAGGGTGGAGTCTGTCATAGAAGTTTATTCTTCTATTTGCTTTGGTGAAGTCATTAGATTTGTATTCTTATGCGGATTCCCTATGCTTTGGGAATCCGCTTTTTATTTTTGGGGGAATTTGTTATGATGAGTCCGATTACAATTACGGCTTTGGTAATTTTTGCAATTACATATATTCTTATGCTTGCATTTCAAAAAATCAGACCGTATATCACAGTTACATCAGCAATAATCTTTGTAGCACTTGGTATTATTGCATCGGTTAATCCTGCATTATTTGGTGAGGGATTTTTCACAGTTGGCAACAGTACATTTGCTTACGGCATAAAAGATGCTTTAAGTGAAATTGACTGGAATGTTATTATGATGATTGCCGGTACAATGGGTACTGTTTACCTTTTTATTGAGTCAAAAATGCCACAGCTTATGTCAGACATTCTTATCTCAAAAATGCCTAATGTAAAATGGACAGTGGTTGCACTTTGTCTTTTTGCAGGTATTGTTTCAGCATTCGTTGACAACGTTGCAACCGTTCTTATGATTGCTCCAGTAGCACTTGCATTTTGCAAGAAAATTAATATCTCACCTGTTCCATCAATTATTTGTATTGCAGTTTCTTCAAACCTTCAAGGTGCGGCTACACTTGTTGGTGATACAACTTCAATTCTTCTTGCAAAAGAAGCCGGGCTTGATTTTTCCGACTTTTTTGTGCACAACGGACACGTTGGTATGTTTTGGGTTGTTCAGGCAGGTGCAATTGTTTCTGCTTTAATTATTCTCTTTATGTTCCGTAAAGAAAATACAAAAATTGAGTTTAACGCAAGAACAGTTGTTGAAGATAAATTCCCAACATTCTTACTTGTAGGCACAGTTGTTGCACTTATTGCGGTTTCATTCATTCCTTATAAAGATAATGCAGCAAACGGTCAATTTTATAAACCTGACATTACAAATGGTATTATTTGTATTGCATTCTTCTTGGTAGGACTTCTTCGCGAAATCTTCCTTAAGAAAAACAAAGATATTCTTAAAGCATCAATTAAAGAAATTGACTGGTTTACAATTATTCTTCTTTCAGGACTTTTTGTTGTAATTGGTGGTATTAAGAATGCAGGTGTTATTGATATTATCGGCTCAGCTATTGCAAGTATCGGTGCCGGCTCACCTTTCTTAATTTTCACAATTATTGTGTGGATGTCAGTTATTCTTTCGGCGTTTATTGATAATATTCCATACACAGCAACAATGCTTTCAATTGTTCCTGTTATTGCAAGTGAGCTTGGTATGGACCCAACAGTGCTTTACTACGGTCTTCTTTGTGGTGCTACACTTGGTGGTAACCTTACTCCAATCGGTGCTAGTGCAAATATTGCAGGTATCGGTATTCTTCGTAAAGAGGGTTATGATGTTAAGAGTACAACATTTATGAAATACGGTGTACCATTTACTCTTTCAGCGGTTATTACTGGTTACATTCTTCTTTGGGTTATTTGGAAATAAAAATAAATCAAAAATTAGGGCAGTAAGTACAATACTTACTGCTTTTTTAATCAATTTAACAAAAAAATCTCGTTTTATAATTCTTCACTTTATTTTAATGCTATTATATGGTATAATTTTTTATAGGTTTTGGAAAGGGATGATTAAATGACTAAAACTGAAATTTTTGATAAAGTTAAAGGATTGCCCGGTTATATTAAAAATAACTGGAACACGCCTAACGAAGGTGAATATTTGACTCTTAAAGAAATGGCTGCATACACATTTGCTCAA
Organism: Candidatus Fimenecus sp.; assembly: GCA_045611635.1. GTDB lineage: Bacteria > Bacillota > Clostridia > Oscillospirales > Acutalibacteraceae > Fimenecus. Next base: position 5,730 of record JAZKXL010000111.1, read on the forward strand.
GGTGGTTCTTATGTGTATTTAACTGCGTCGGGTATTATTTCATTCTCGGCAGGTTATTTTTGCGGTGCGGTTATGGGTATTCGTGCCATTGACTTTTCAATTATTAACATTATAAGCACAATAATTGGTTATGTGCTTATGTTTATGAATCCTATTAGCGTATTGATTTATGAAAATCACGGCAGACTTACAAATAAAATGAAAGTTTTTGCTCATCTTTCATACGCAGGAAAACTTGCTATTGGTATTGGTTGTTATTTCTTGCCACAAGGAATGTTTGAGTCTGTAATAAACGGATTACCACAACTTGTTGGTAATATGCTTGTTACTGGTGCTATATGGGATTATTTTAATTGGTTTGTCCGTAGAAAATTTTGTGAAAAACACGGAAGATTCAAGCCATTTATTCTTCTTTGCGGAATCCCATCCGCTTTAATGCTTTCTGCAATACCATATCTTCCTGTGCAAAACATGAGTTACACAACTAAACTTGTTGTACTTCATTTTGCATTTACACTTATGTCTTATTTCTATAACAATTTTGCAGGTGTTAACACTCTTGTTACCTTTATGACACCTAACTCACAAGAAAGACAAAAGCTCCACTCAATTTCACCTATTATTTCGGGATTTTTCTCATCTATTGTAGGTGCACTTTTGCCTATGCTTATTACAAAAACAGGCGGATATCTTCATATTAACACATATAAAGTATTTATTCCTATTTTCACAATTTCAGGTGCTTTAATTGCTTTGCTTGCTGTTTTTTGTAAAGAAAGAATTATTGAGCCACCAATGGAAAAAAGAGAACGAGTTACTTTCTTTAAGGGTGCTAAAAATGTTCTAAAAAACAAATATTTTTGGATTACAAAGGTTTCAAACATAATAGGTCAATGGCACGGTCTTGTAGGAAATCTTCTTAGCTGGTGGTTTGTATATTCTTTAAGAATGGAATGGTTTTCAGGCGTTGCGGCAAACATTGTTGTTATGGGTATGACACTTGGTAACATTCTTTGCCCAATACTTACAAAAAGATTTCAAAAGAGAAATATTCTTATCACTTTCCGTGGTGTGACAATTCTTACAGTATTGCTTATAGCACTTGCTGTTAAAATGGAAAATGTTATTATCTTTATGATTGCAATGACACTTAAAAACACAATTGCACCTATTGTTGATGGCGTAAATGTTGGTCTTAATGCTGATATTCTTACATATCATCAATGGAAATATGGTGAGCGTGCTGACTCAATGTCAGGTGTTTTTGACTGGTTCTTGAATCCGGTTAATGTAACTATCGGTTATATTATGCCATGGTTACTTTCAATGATGGGCTTTACATCTGACTGGGATGTGCTTTTCGACTCAACTATTCTCAACAATGTATTCAGTTTATACACTTGGGGTTCAGTAATAGGTCTTGTGCTTTTGACTGTTCCATTTATCTTCTATGACTTAACACGCGAAAAACACGATATGTGCGTAAGAGAATTACAAGAGCGTGTACGTGCCCTTGAGGAAGAAAAAGTAGAAAGTGAGGCGGTTTAATATGAAGAAAAAAATTATTAGTACTTTTGCACTTATTCTTTGTATTTCTATTGCTTTTTCCGGTTGCAGTTCAATTTCTTCCCTTTTAACCGGCAGTAACGAAGGAATTAAATATAAGGTTGAAAATGGTGAAGCTACAGTTGTTAGTGTGCCTAACAAATCAACGGTTAAAAAGATTGTTATTCCTGATGAATATGAAGGTGTACCTGTTACAAAGATTGCTGATTTTGCTGCTACAAACCTTGAATATGTTACCGAATTTTATATTGGTAAAAACGTTAAAGAAATCGGTGTTTGGGCGCTTGAGAATAACCAACATGTTTTCACATATGCAGTAGATGAAAACAACCCATATTTTTGTGATGTTGATGGTGTTATTTTCACAAAAGATATGAAAACTTTACTCTTTTACCCTGCTGCAAAGGATTTAACTGATGCAAAAGACAGTGAAGGAAATAGTATTAAAGTTTCACAGTATGTTATTCC
>JAZKXL010000112.1:0-27430 GCA_045611635.1 Candidatus Fimenecus sp.
CTTTTTCATAACAATTCCCCTTTTATAGAATATTATCTATAAAGTCATTATACACCGCATTAACTTAAAATGCAATAAAACAGCGACACCCTAATTGAGTGTCGCTGTAAAAATATATACTATATTTTTGTGAATATTTACAATTATTTAGCAGGAGCGTCTGTTTTCCAACCAAAGTTATATGTAAGTGAAGATGTGCAAGGGAATTCAACAACTACTGTGCCATATTTTGCAAGTGAGCCGCCTAATGTAACATTTGCAGTAACAATCATATTTCTTTCATATGTTGCATAAGTCATTTGGTCGTTAACTGCATTGAATCCTGCCATAATCTTACAAGGTGTAAAAGCAATATCGTATGAATTAACTACCATATAATTCTTTGCAACTTCAAAGTGCTTTAATACAGCTTCTTTTTCACGAACTGTAAACGCTTTTGTAACACTTGCTTCTTCTGGCTTAACCGTAATGCAAATTGTTCTATTAAGCTCTATTGGAACAAAAATGTATTCGCCATCTTTATCTTCTGCATTTTTACCATCTTCGTCAAGGTCGTTAACAAGAGTTGGAATAATTGAAGTATAAATAGGATATGTAACCACACCTGTTTCCTTGTTTGTTTCAGTGTAAAGGTCATTGAGTGTAAGTGTGCTTGCGTTCTTTTGTCCAAGAGGATAAATGATGTTTGTTAGGTCTTCATTAAAATCAGTTGCAACAAGTTCATCATCTTCAGTTGCTTTATATTTTTCTTCGTTAGAAATGTTCATAAGATAGTTGCCAATATCTTTAAGTGACATATCAGTATAAAGGCGGAACGCTGCCTTTAATTCATCTTGGTTTTCAAGCACGTTACCATTAACGTCTTTGAAAACAACGCCATCACCGTGGTTAATCCAAAAGTTTTCATAGTATGAAACTCTTGCAACACCTGTTGTTTTAATTTCATTGATTTTTTCGTTGAAATAGTCAAGAACTTCTTGTTGGTTACCTGTAAATTGTGCCCATTGTTCGTCTGAAATAAGGTTAAGAATTTCTTTAAAATATTCTTTTTCACCATACTTTGAAACAAGTTCATAATATGAAAGTTTTACAACCTTGTCGTCAGTTTTTGAGTTAATGTTTTCGTAAAGAATTGCAAGCTCATCACCTGGTAAAACCTCTTTAAGCTCACCATATTTAAACTCAAAATAAACATCTTGTAAATCAGTTTTAACTGCTACTGCAGTTGGTCTTACAACCTCTGAGCCACAACCTGCAAAAGTCATAGTCATCATTACAACAACTAAGACAAGACTAACAATTCTCATAACATTCTTTTTCATTATATATTTCCCCTTTCGGTGATAAGGTTCGCCGGTAATTACTTTTTAATATGTTTCTTTGAGACCTTGTTCATCAAACAAGAACACTGTTTCAAGAACAATTTTAAGCACATCTTCAATAGTTTTCATTTCAAGCATTTTCACTGTATCAAGACGAGTATGATAATATCTTGCAGGAGCAGGGTCCATACTTGTAAAAGCAACTGATTTAATACCGCCTTGTTGCATTGCTGCTGCGTCAGTTGAGCCAAGCGGTGTTGTTGTAAAATTAACATTTACACCTGCATTTTCTGATGCCTTTTTCATCAATGCACAAGCACTACTGTCAAGCTTAACTGTTGCGGTCATATCTTTTGTAACAATGCCCATAAAATCGTAATCACGAAGTGTATCAAGTGCTACAAATACGGTTTCAACACCGTCGTCTTTATATTCATCACCATGAAGCTTTGCAAATGCTTTTGAGCCACGAAGACCTTCTTCTTCAGCACCCATTGAAACTGCAATAACTTCAGTATTTTCAAAGCTAATGTTGTTGTGTTTAAGATATAAAAGCACTGCCATACCAGTGAATACACCTGTTAAGTCATCATTTGCACCATCAACAACAAGCTTCCAATTCACAAAGAAAAGTACCGCTATCATAAAAGGTACTACAACAGCTTGTAAAACAATTAAAGCAATGTTTGCACTGCTGTTATCAACAAACAAACCGACAATGCCTACAACAAGAGTTACAAGAAGTCCTAAAACCGCACCAACAACAACTGTTGTAACCATTTTAGGTCCGCCCATATATGTGTAGCGCCACTCATAAGCGGAGTCAATATGACCGCCAATGATAATTCTTCTTTTAACTTCACCTGTCGCCTTGATTTTGCAAATTACATTACTTGATTCTTCTTTTTTGAAAAATGGGTCAAGCACTTGTTTATAAAGCAAAAATTCACCAACAAGAAAAACTATTGCAATAACACAAAGTACAACTGAAGCAATATGAAATATATTCGCATACTGTGGAATTACACCTGTAAATGCAATAATTCCTAAAACAGCCGCAAGCAAAGCAAGAGCGCCATCAATAGTGACCCAACTCATAAATGCCTTAGGGCTTAATGTAAAGTTTTCTCTTACCACTTCATCAGCAATAGGAGTCATAACTTTTTCTACATAGTCTTGAGCTTTCTTTTCACCCTCATAACCCGCAGGGCGAGGACCAATTTGCTCACAAACTCTTTTTATTTCACGAACCGCAAAATTTGAACATTCGCGGACTTTTGAAGCGTAATGAACGTGACTTTCACTTGCTTTCAAGAATAATACCTCCAAAAAAAGGCAAAACACTTTGCCACAACAATATAATTACAATTATTTTAGCACACTTTTCATATTAAGTCACTACTATTTTTTAAAAAAGTTAAAATATTGACAAGGACTAAAAAAAATAATAAACTATATAATGCTCAAAAGAGAAATCTATAAAAATCAAGGATTTGAAATATGAAAAAAACACGCTTGAAAATAAGGTTTGTGCTTTTTGTTTCATTAGTGTTGATTCTTGGAACACTGTTGCTTTTATTTGTGGTTTTTTGTCGCAACGACAATTATAACGAAGTTGAAATTACAACCGAAACCACAACAAAGCAAGAAAGCACAACAGTTCCTGTGGTTGAGGAAACTACCGTGGAAGAAAGCACAACACTACCTGAAGAAACAACTACACAACCACCTGTAGAATGGGATAATTATCAACCTTTAGCAGTGCTTAATAGCGAAAACTGGGCACTTACGCTAATAAGTCAAAAATACCCTTTAGGCAAGGGATACATTCCTACTCTTGCTCCGTTAATTGAAGGCAGTTCAGTTACGGCAGACTCTCGAGTTGCCGAGGCATATCAGTTAATGTACGCTGATGCGCTCTCACAAGGTTATGTGCTTACACCATATTCGGGATATTGTAGTTATGCTCGTCAGCAAACCAACTATGAAAATAAAGTTCAAACTTCCATTTCACAAGGAAAGACGGAAGAAGAGGCAAAGGTGGAAGCCGAAAAACGTGTTGCTCCTGCAGGATGCAACGAAAGTGGCGCAGGGCTTTCAGTTGACATTGTCAGCGCTAGCTCAGGATTTGCATCAACTGATGAGTACAAGTGGCTTCTAAACAACGCTTTTAAATATGGCTTTGTGCTTCGTTATCCTGAAGACAAAACATCAATTACGGGAATGATTTTTCAACCTTGGCACTGGCGTTATGTTGGTGTTGATGTGGCAACTGAAATGAAATCAAACAACCTTTGTTTAGAAGAATATTTGGGTGCAAATTGAATAAAAATTAAAGGCAGGTAGCAAAAAACTACCTGCCCTTTTTATATTACTTTTTAGTCTTTCTTTATTAATTCATTAAATGAAGTTGCAAGACCTGCAAGGCCTTGAATTTCTGATGGAATAATGATTTTTGTTGCTTGACCGTCAGCCACTTTTTCAAATGATTCAAGCGCTTTGATACTGATAAATTCTTTACTTGGATTAACCTTGTTAATCATTTCAATACCTGCTGCTGTTGCTTCTTGAATCTTAAGAATTGCTGCTGCCTCACCCTCTGCCTCACGTATTTTTGACTCTTTAATAGCATCAGCACGAAGAATTGCAGATTCCTTTTCACCTTCAGCAACAAGGACTGCCGCTTTCTTTTCACCTTCAGCTTGAAGGATTTTTTCACGACGTTCACGCTCTGCCTTCATTTGTTTTTCCATTGAATCTTGAATTTCTTTTGGAGGCATAATGTTCTTAAGCTCAACACGATTAATCTTGATACCCCAAGAATCAGTTGCTTCATCAAGCACTGTTGTGATTTGTGAGTTGATTGTATCTCTTGAAGTAAGAGTTGAGTCAAGTTCCATATCACCAATAATATTACGAAGTGTTGTTGCTGTAAGGTTTTCAATAGCCATCATTGGTCTTTCAACACCATAGGTGTAAAGTTTTGGGTCAACAATTCTATAGAAAACAACTGTATCAATTGACATTGTAACATTATCTTTTGTAATAACTGGCTGAGGTGGAAAATCCACAACAGCTTCTTTTAAGCTAACTCTTTTTGCCACTCTATCAATTACTGGAATTTTTACATGAATACCTGTTTCCCAGGTTGTGTGGTATGCACCAAGGCGCTCAATAACATAAGCATTTGCCTGAGGTACAATAATCACGTTTTTGATAATAATTGCGATTACAATTACTGCGATGACAACAAAAAATGTTAATAATTCCATAATGTTTCTCCTTTAATAGTTTATTTTGTTATAACAAGCGTTGTCCCATCAACGCTTACTATCTTAACTGCCTGGTCTTTGGGAATTGCTTCACCATCTTGTGTTTTGGCTTTCCAATAAATATCGCCAACAAGCACTTTTCCATTAAGACCATTTGTATCTTCAGTAGTCTTACCATATTTGCCAATAAGCTTACCGTTTGGACTAACTTCATCTTTGTCTTTTTTTATGTATTTCTTGTAAATTTTACGAGAAATAACTAAAGAAATTGCACTTAGAATAACAAAGATAAGAATTTGAAGGAATAAATTGTCAATCAGCAACGATGTCAACGCAGTTAAAATTGCTGCTGGAACAAACCAAATTGAAACTAGCGCAGCCGTTGACAACTCAATTACAAGAGCAACAACCCCTATAACAGTCCACAACGCCCACAAATTTTCCATAAAAAAGTCCATATTCTCACCTTCCATTCATTGTTATGCTTTAATCATATCACAAATACAATAAAATCTCAAGAATATTTATAAAAATAAGGGTAGTTAAAAACTACCCTTTCATTTTTGCTTTAGCATTCTTTAATGTTTTCTTTAAGAAGATTGCACTTAATATCAGCGACACAGTTTCAGCTATTGGGAATGCAAACCAAACAAGATTAAGGTTGCCGGTTTGTGCAAGAAGCCACGCTGAAGGAAGCAGTGCTAACAACTGACGACAAATAGAAACAATCAAACTATGATTTGGATTTCCAACCGCCTGACACACCGACCCTGAAATTATACAAAATCCTGCAAAAATAAGATGTATTCCAATAATTCTTAGTGCCGGCACACCAATTTCTAACATTTTTTCTGACGCATTGAAAAATCCCAACAGCACATGTGGAATAAGCTCAAATGTTAACATTCCTATACTCATTACTGTAACAGCAGTGACAATGGTAAGTATAATCGTCTTTTTAACTCTATCATATCTTTTTGCGCCATAGTTATATGCAATTATTGGCACCATGCCATTGTTAAGTCCAAAAATCGGCATAAATATAAAGCTTTGCAATTTAAAATATGCACCAAAAACTGCCGTTGCAGTTGTTGTAAAACCAATAAGAATTTTATTCATACAGAAGGTCATAATTGAGCCGATTGACTGCATTATGATTGATGGTAAACCGATTTTATAAATTTCTTTTACAATTTCTTTATCAAATTTTATTAATTTGAAGCTGATATGAATATCTTTGTTGAATTTTAAATTAAAAATAACCGCTGCCACACCTGCTGCTATTTGACCTGCAACAGTAGCAATAGCCGCACCTGCAACCTCTAATTTAGGAAAACCAAAAAGTCCAAAAATAAGAATAGGGTCAAGCACAATATTAACAACGGTACCAATCATATGTGTAATCATTGTACAAAAAGTTCTTCCCGTTGCCTGAAGCATTTTTTCAAAGCAAAACTGAGTTAAAATACCTATTGAACAGCACATACAAATTGATGCATAATCTACACCATATTTTACAATTTCATCTACATCAGTTTGAGCCAAAAAGAATGGTTTTGCTAGGAAAAATCCAATCAATGCAAATACTACATAACTACAAGCGAACAAGAAAATGCCAGTATTTGCAATTTTATTTGCTTTGTCAAGTTGTTTTGCACCCAAAGACCTTGACAAAAGTGCATTCATACCCACTGCAGTACCACCGCAAACAGCAATCATTAACTGCTGCAAAGGAAATGTAAGTGAGACTGCATTAAGAGCATTTTCACTTAATTGAGCAACAAATATACTGTCAACAATGTTATAGCACGCCTGAACTACCATTGAAATCATCATTGGTGCAGACATTGAAAACAACAGTTTGCCTACAGGCATTGTTCCCATTTTATTTTCTTTAACACTCATTTTTTACATCCTTAAATTACACAAAAACAAACCGTACAAAACGTACGGTTTGTAATTTTTATTTTAATTATTTCTTGCTTTGCTTGTCTTCACCGTAGCCATAACCATAGCCATAACCATAGCCGTAGCCGTAACCATAACCACGACCATAACCCTTTTTGCTTCTCTTTGTTGTTCTAAGGAATTTGTTAGCAACGCTTGTTTCAGTACCGTTGTAAATGCAGCCGATAACATCTTTACCTGAAGCACTCATATCTTCAATTGTCTTTTTAATACGACGAATTGGAGAGTGGTCATTACGAACAACAATCATACATGCGTCAGCATATTGTGTTACAATTGCTGCGTCAGCAACAAGGCCTGCTGGTGGAGTATCAATAATAACATAATCGAACTCATTCTTAACTGCCTCAATAATTTCAGCTGCCTCATCAGATGCAAGAAGCTCAGCTGAGTCAGTAACTGGTTGGCTTGAAATGAGAAGGAATAAGTTGAATTTTTCAAAATATTTAATTGATTCGCTAAGTGATTTTTCACCACGAATAACACCTGCAAAACCAACTTCGTTTGTAGCTGAAACGCCCAATGTTTTGTAAACTGATGGTTTACGAAGGTCAGCATCAATAAGTAATACTGATTTGCCGTTTTGCGCAAGTGCTAATGCAGTGTTTGTTGAAATTGTTGTTTTACCTTCATTTTCAGAAGCACTTGTGATTGTGAACACTTTATAATTTTGACGTTTTGCAACGTTTTCAATTTTTGTACGAATCAACTTGAGTGCTTCAATGAACATAAAGCCATTTTTTCTATCAGTAATAAGAATATTTTGTTTTTCTGAATCTTTACTTGATTTCTTGATGCTAATAATTGAACCAAGAATCTTGCTGTCAAGTTTCTTTGTAATATCATCAGATGCCTTAACTGTATCTTTAATGAAAATAATAAGGCAAACTGCAAGCACAACCATACCTGCGCCAAATATAAATCCTAACAAAGTATAAAGAACTACACTTCTATCAGCGTTTGGAGCTTTAGGCATTTGAGGTTGGTCATAGTTTTTAGCGCATGTGCTTGGGTAAGCTTCGTCTGTAATAACACGGAAATTATTAACATAGCTTGTTGCAACTGCGTATGAAACCTTAGGGTCAGTAGATGTAACTGTAACTTCAATGATTGAAGTATCTTCAACAAGATTTGCTTTAACCATTTTTCTTACATCTGCACCTGTAAGCTCTTCACCATTCATCTTGTAACCGCTGTTTTCAGCTACAAGCTGCATAAGACTTGTTGAGTCACCCATAATTTCCAAATAGTTTTTCGCAAGTTGAACACCTGCACTAACGTCTGATGATGACTGACCTGCTGTTTGAGCATTTTTGTCCTTATTGTCAATGGTAAAACGCATTGTACATGTGTAAGTTGGCACATAGTTAAGCTTTGCTACACCAAAACCGATACCTGCACAAATAACAGCAGCAAGTAATATTGCCCACCATTTTTGCATAACGCGTACAGCATATTGAGTTATGGTTTGAAAATCTATACCATCTTCAACATGGGTTGCTTTAGAATTGTATTCCATCTTTTACACTCCTATTCATATATACCAAAGGTTGTGTTTAATCCAAACTATTATAGCAAAGGGATTTGCTTTATGCAACCTTTTTTGCAAATTATTTAACTTTCGGCAATCTTGCCTTTAGACACTTCAATTTCACGGTCACAGCAATCAAGCACTGACTGTCTATGAGTAATAAATATGATTGTTATATCGTCACGATTCTTAAGATTTTTAAGCAATCTTTTTTCACTTTCATCATCAAGGGCGCTGGTTGATTCATCCATAAGAAGAATTTTGCCTTTACCTAGCAATGCTCTTGCGATTGCTAGACGCTGTGCTTGACCTTCAGAAATTCCCGCACCATCTTCACCAAGCATAAAATCAAGACCATTTTCAAGATTATAAACAAATTCGGCGCAAGAGTCGGTAATTGCAAGACGGATTTCATCATCAGTCGCCTCAGGATAAAGCATTGTTATGTTTTCTCGCACAGAGCCGCTGAAAAGCATATTGCCTTGTGGCACAACTGAGAAAAGATGCCTTGTGTTGCGACAAAAACGAACGCCTTTTTCAGTTTCAACATAAATGCTGCCGTCGTCTGTTTCATAAAGACCTGTAATGAGTTTAAATATTGTTGATTTGCCCGCACCTGACGGTCCTTTAACGCCTATAAACTCACCTTTTTCAACTAAAAATGTAGCTTTTGAAATAACTTTTTCTTCGCCATAACCAAAAGTAACATCTTCCGCTTTAATGCATTTAAAATCATCATATGTAATTGTTGTATCGCATTTGGCACTATCTTTATGGATTTCCGAAATCTCAATAAGACGTTGTGCCGAAGCAAGCATAGAGAAAAATGACGGAATTACACTTGTTACGCCCACAACAGGAGATTGCAACTGATTTACAAGTTGAACAATGGCAACAACTGTACCAAAACTCATTGTTCCCTTTAAAACTCCGTAAGAGCCATAAGAGATTGCCGTTAAAAATCCGGCTGCAAAAGCAAGTGAAAACCCGATTGTTGCAAGAATTGAATAACCTTTTTTCTTTACCTTTTCACGATAAAACTTTTTTTGTTGTTTTTGTGAACGTTTAATAATTTTTTCTTCAATGCCAAATACCTTTACTGCAAAAAGATTTTCAAGCATTTCTTGCATAAAAGAACGTACTCTTGCATCACGCATTAATACTTTTTGATGTAACGCTTTAAGTTTTTTTCTAAATATTACGGCAACAGTTACCACAAGCACACCGCATAATATAAAAACTATTGCGAATCTAGAATCAAGTGCAAACAACGCTATTGCACCACTTAAAATTCTTACTGCATAACTCACAATTGTTGGAAAAATATGCACATAACTATCGCCTACATATGTAACATCTGAGGTGAGTCTTGTCATAAGGTCGCCACTATGGTGCTCATTCGCTTTGGCATATTCACCGTAAATAATATTACTAAACACATTTGATTTTAATGTGATTTCCGCCTTGCCCTGACTTACCGCCTCAATAAATGATGATACAATTCTTGTAAGTATTTGAGAAACGATTAAAACAAACAACACTATTGCGCTTTTAAAAAGCTTATCGCCATTACCAGCTTGGGCATAATCCATTACTGTTTTTGAAAGCATTGCAAACAATGTTACGCACACCGCTGACCAAGCGTTAAGCAAAACAAGTGCTACGCCTTCTATTCTACGCTTGCCGCAGTTGTTATAAATCCATTTTAAAATTGCCGTATCTTTCATACTCTTACTCATCAAGCAAATTATGCTCTCTCATTTTATTTATAAGGTTTTCTACATCAGTTTTTACTCTTTCAAAAGGCACACCATAGTCGCTTGCAATCTTTTTTGCAATATCATCAATAGACTTTGTACCGTCAAGCATATTAAAAACATCCGCACCAACGCTGTTAAAAGTCATAACGCCGTTGAAATTCATTTTTTGTGCACCTGTTGCGATAACAATTTTTGCCCCTGCAACATCTTTAAGAATGTAACCTTCTTTGATTTTCATTCTTTTATCAACCTTTCAATTTCATTATAAGCAGTTATAGCTGCATCATCATTCATATTGCACCCTAACAAGAAAACAGGTACTTCTCTTAAAAGCTTGTCAACCTTATCAAGCATTGATTCAGCAAGGTCTCTATTAGTAGGATTGATAGTTTGCTCCATAAGCAAACTTACTGCTTGAAATGGTGGAATTTTTTTCACTGAATTTGTTTCACTTCTATGTAAGAAAATAATTGCTCTTACAGGGATTTTAACATTAATATTCTCATCAGTTTTTCCTGAAAAAGGTGTGCCACAAGCATACCATTTGCCATCTTCACAAATAAGAGCAGGTTTATCGTCATTGATAATTCGTGTCCCCTCAAAATTTTTAAGCCACAAATGAGTGTGAGTTGACTTACCTGTACCACTTCTTGCTGAAAACAAATAAGCAAATCCGTCTTTTTCAACGCAAGAGGAATGAAGCATTAATCCGTTGTGTCTTAAAAGTTCGTTGTAAAACGCTTCACCAGTCCACATATATTCATGCTCATCAATTGTAAGATGCGGAATATCCGCCTTTTTTTTGCTAATAAAATCTTCTTTTACATTGAGTCGAATTTGTGTTTCACTATCGTCAAAAACCGCCTTGTAGGGCTGTGACCTTTCACGTAGCAAACCACCGCGAACGTAATATTCAGTTTTAAGCCCTGCAATAATAAATTTTTCCATATTAAATCCTTGTTTTATCGTTTTAAGTAATTCATTGGATTTACGTTTCTACCATTCACCTTAACTTCATAATGAAGGTGAGCGCCTGTAACATAACCCGTTGCACCAATTTGGCCAATTGCCTGTCCTCTTACAACCTTTTGTCCTGAATAAACTCTTAACGAGCCATTCTTCATATGGCAATACATAGTTGTAAGTCCATTACCATGGTTAATAATTACCGTGTTACCACCTGAACCGTACCAACCTGCAAAGGTTACTGTTCCCGCCTCAGATGCAACAACTGTACATCCTGTACTTCCGCCTGGTCTGACAATATCAATACCACCGTGCCAACCGTCACCAAAGTTACGGTAACCATAGCCAGAAGAAATTGAGTATGCACCAACTGTAGGCCAAAGAAGACGACCGCCACCAGACACAACCGCACCTGATGAATATGAGTTTTTCTTTGTACCAACTTGAACTTTTTTGTCAACCGGCTCGCTTATTGTTGTTCGTGAAACCTCTTTAGTTGAAACTCTTACACCATCAACATATGTAACAAGCTCAGTTACCTCTGAAACACCGTTTACGCCATTTGTAATTGTCTTTTTATCACCTATATAAAGCTTGTCAGTTTTAATTTCTACTGTCTTATATGGAATTGCTTCTTTTCTTGTTTCAGTTTTTGTTATTTGTACGCGAATAAAGTTAACCTCGTTTGACAAAAGAATTTTTTGTCCAACATAAATACGCTCTTTAAGCTCTGGGTTAAGGTTGAAAATGTCTGAAGTTTTCATTTCAAACTTTTGAGCAATTCCCGAAACGGTGTCGCCCGCTACAACAGTATAATAACGTGCCTCACTCTTTTTCGAGTTGAGTTTTTCACTTAAGTATGCAGCATCTTTAATTGTGCTTTCATTGTCAGGATACAAGCCCTGCACATATTCAATTTTTTCAACAAAACTAACTACCGCGTCTTCTTCATCTGTTTCGTACTCGGCAAGGATACTGTCAAACACGCTTAAGGCATCAGTTTCATTTTTAACTGCACAAACAAAAGCATCATCAATATAAATACCACAGGCATTTGTAATTTTTATGTTTGCGTTTTCAATAAGTTTGTCGCAAATTTCATAAGAGTCGTTAATCTGATTAAGTTTTACAGCTTTGATTTTATAGTCGGCATCACCAATTAATTCAGTAACCTCGCCATCAACAACCGAAGATGCTGCGGAGGAATCAAGACGGTCTAATGCAAGTTTGTGTGCTTCTTTATAAACTGCCTCATTTTGCACATAGCCGATAGTCTTATTATTGTAATTTATTTCAAGGGCAAATGTTGTGTTTGAATATACACCTATAACGTTGATAAGCAACACTAAAGATGCAATTGGTAATATGATATTCGACACATAAATGAATGCTTTTCTATATTTAACATGAGCTTTTTTTATGTATTTTAAAAGGTGACGGAAAAACTTACCCTCCGCCTTTGCTTCAGCAATTTTATGAGAAACGCTTTTTGCGTCAGCGGCAAGTTTTTTGAATTCCGTAACACTTTCATGGAAAGTTTTAAGCGCAAACTTATCAATAAGAATAATTATTGTAAAAATAAGTGTAGTAATAGTTTTCAAAGGCCTAAGGATTATTGCCCAAAGCCACTTGAAAAAGCGTTTGCCATATCGCATTGTTTGAATGCCGATATAATATATTTGATTGTAAATGTTTTCGAACATAGCAATTCCTCATTTACACATCTAGAAATAGACACAAAATTCCAATATATAAGTGAATTATATCACGGTTTAACAAAAAACGCAAGTTACAGTTATTGCCTTTAATATATACTATAATAAATATATATTTTTTTGAAATATTCATTTACTTTTTAGGTTGGTTGTTGTATAATTATTATAATTGTATAAATATGCACATTTTTTAAGGGGCGAAGAGGAAATGAAAAAAGGAACAAAAAGATTTTTAGGGCTTGCAATTCCTACAACAATCACTGCAGCACTTGCTTTGGTTGCTAGAAAAAAATATGTCGATATCCGTTACGGTGCAAAAAACGCAAAGGATACACTCAAGTTTAGCGAAATAGTTGAGCATGATGCTAACGACATTCATCTTACTGCACACAGGGGACTTTCTTCAGTTTGTCCTGAAAATACAATAGAGGCGTTTAAAGAGGCAGCAAAATACAACTATTATGCCCTTGAATGTGACGTACACTACACAACTGACGGCAAGTGGGTTATTATTCACGACTACATGCTTCAGTCAATGTGTGAAGAAAAAGGCGACGTTAAGACAATGTCTTATGACGATAAACTTTCAAAAATCAAATTCACAAACGGTGCTAACATTAAGGATTACCCTGATGCACGCCCTTGCCTTGTTGAAGAATTTATTGAAATTTGTAAAGCAGCAAACATTAAACCTATGATTGAGGTTAAGGACAAGCGTACTGACAAGGTAGAGTCTCTTTACAAAATCATTTGCAATTATGGTATTGAAAATGATGTTATTCTTATTTCATTCCATAAAGAAGTTCTTCGTGAATTTAGAAAACTTTCTCCTGATATGGAGTTGTGGCTTCTTGTTCACGCTATCAATGACGAAAAAATTCTTGAATGTATTGAAAACAAAAACGGTGTTGCTTTTGAAGCAAAGCGTAACAACGCTGAAGCCATTCAAAAAATCCACAACGCTAATCTTACTGCTGCGTGTTGGACAGTTGACACAAAAGAAATGCTTAACGATATGATTAAAAACGGCGTTAAGTACATTACAACAAACGCAATTCTCCCAGAATAAGAGGTTTATATAAATGACAGATTGCAAAAAAATTGCTGAACTTATTTTTAGTGATGTGGACAAGTCCACTGAATATTACGAAGAGCTTTACCCTGCGAGAGAGCTTCCTGAAGGCGCAAGAGTAACAAGATTTGCTCCAAGCCCAACAGGGTATCTCCATTTTGGTGGTCTTTACGCAGGTTTTGCTTCAAAACTTACTGCACAAACTACTGATGGCGTGTTTATGCTTCGTATTGAGGACACTGACAAAAAACGTGAAGTAGAAGATGGTGTTACGGGTATTGTAACAGGTCTTAAAGCATTCGGCGTTTCACCTGATGAAGGTGTTATGGGATTTGACAGTGAAGATGGTCAATACGGCCCTTACACACAAAGTCACCGTAGAGCAATCTACCGTGCTTTCGCTAAAAAACTTATGGAAGAAGGCAAGGCATATCCTTGTTTTTGTACTCCTGAAGATTTAGAAGAAATCCGTGCAAAGCAAGAAAATGAAGATATTAAGGGCTACTATGGTGCTTATGCAAAGTGCCGAGACCTTACTGATGATGAAATAATTGAAAAAATCAACAGTGGTGCTCCTTATACAGTTCGCCTTCGCTCAACTGGTGACATTTCAAGGAAAATCAAGTTTGACGATATGATTAAGGGCAAAATTGAGATGAGCGAAAACGTGAATGACGTTGTCATTTTAAAGGCGGATGGAATTCCTACTTATCACTTTGCTCACGCTATTGATGATCACTTAATGCACACCACTCACGTTGTCCGTGGTGACGAGTGGATTGCATCAGTGCCACTTCATATTGAACTTTTTAGAGTTTGCGGATTTAAACCGGTCAAATATGCTCACATTGCTCCTATTATGAAAGAGGAAAATGGTGGCAAACGTAAACTTTCAAAGAGAAAAGACCCTGAGGCAAACGTTTCTTACTACATTGAAAAAGGTTATCCTGAGGCATCAGTTAAAGAATATATGCTTACAATTCTCAACTCTAACTTTGAAGAGTGGAGAAAGGCAAATAAAACTGAAGACATAAGCAAATTCCCATTTAATCTTAAAAAGATGAGCGTTTCGGGCGCACTTTTTGATATGGTTAAATTTAACGACGTATCAAAAAATGTTATTTCGGTTATGACAAACGAACAAGTTTATGATTTGATTGTTGCTTGGGCTAAAGATTATAACGAAAAATTATATAATCTTTTCACTGCTGATAATGACAAGGC
Organism: Candidatus Fimenecus sp.; assembly: GCA_045611635.1. Taxonomy (GTDB): domain Bacteria; phylum Bacillota; class Clostridia; order Oscillospirales; family Acutalibacteraceae; genus Fimenecus. The sequence goes on from JAZKXL010000112.1 coordinate 14,831, forward strand.
AAAAGCAATTCTCAACATTGACCGCGATAATCCAAAACCACGAAAAGATATTGCTTGTTGGGAAGAAGTAGAAAACTACGTTTCATTCTTCTACAACGAACTTTATACTGGGGACTATACACTTCCTGAGCATATTGCAAAAGAGGATGCAGTCACAATTCTTGCAAAGTATAAAGAAATCTATTCGGCAAATGATAGCAAAGAAGAATGGTTTAACAAAATCAAAGAGCTTTGCTCGGCTTGTGGATTTACTCCTAATGTTAAAGAGTATAAGCAAAATCCCGACGCGTTCAAAGGTCACGTTGGTGATGTTTCAACAGTTATTCGTGTTGCGGTTACATCTCGCACAAACACACCTGATTTGTACTACATTATGCAAATTCTTGGGGTGGACGAAGTGATGAATAGAATTGACAACGCGATAAATTCATATAAAGCATAAAGAGGCAAAATTATGGACGAAATTATTACAACTACTTCAAACTTTATACACGATTTCATTGATGAAGACCTTGAAAATGGTGTATATAACAAAGTGCAAACTCGTTTTCCACCTGAGCCAAACGGATATCTCCACATAGGTCACGCTAAAGCGATTTGCATTAACTTCAGCACATCAAACAAATATAATGGTGAGTGTAATCTTCGCCTTGATGACACTAACCCTCAAAAAGAGGACACCGAATATGTTGACGCTATTAAAGAAGACATTGAATGGCTTGGTTTTAAGTGGAATAAATGTCTTTTCGCATCAAGCTATTTTGATTACATTTATGATTGTGCAGTAAAACTTATTGAAAAAGGTCTTGCATTCGTTGATGACCTTACGGCTGATGAAATTAGAGAATATCGTGGTACACTTACTGAGCCAGGCAAAAACAGTCCTTATCGCGATAGAAGTATCGAAGAAAACCTTGATTTATTCAAGAGAATGACTGATGGTGAATTCCCTAACGGTGCAAGAGTGCTTCGTGCAAAAATTGATATGGCATCACCTAATATCAACATGCGCGACCCTGTTATTTATAGAATTGCTCATGTGCCACATCACCAAACTGGTGACAAATGGTGTGTGTAGCCTATGTATGGCTTTGCACATCCATTGTCAGATGCAAGAGAAGGCGTTACACATTCTCTTTGCTCACTTGAATTTGAAAATCATAGACCACTTTATGACTGGTTCTTACAGGCACTTGATATAGAAATGCCACCAAGACAAATTGAGTTTGCTCGCCTTAACCTTAACTATTGCCTTACAAGTAAGAGAAAGTGCTTAGCACTTGTAAATGAAGGTATTGTTGATGGTTGGAACGACCCAAGAATGGCAACACTTAGTGGTATGAGAAGACGTGGCTACCCTGCTGCAGCAATTCGCAACTTTTGCGAAAAGATTGGTGTTTCAAAAGCATATTCAGTAGTTGACTACGGTCTTTTAGAGTCTTGTGTTCGTGACGAGCTTAACGCTAATGCTCCTAGAGCAATGGCAGTGCTTCGCCCACTTAAAGTTGTTATTGACAACTATCCTGAAGGACAAACTGAAACACTTGAGGTTGAAATTCATCCTGAGCACCCTGAAATGGGCACTCGTAAAGTTACTTTTGGCAAAACAATTTATGTTGAGCAAGAGGACTTTATGGTTGAGCCGGTTAAAAAGTATTTTAGACTTTTCCCTGGCAATGAAGTTCGCCTTAAGAGTGCATATTTTGTAAAGTGTGTTAGTTATGACACTGATGAAAACGGCAATGTAACTTGTGTTCACTGTACTTACGACCCTGAAAGTCGCGGCGGTAACTCACCGGATGGTAGAAAAGTTAAGGGTACACTTCACTGGGTAAGCGAAGCTGATTCATTTAAAGCTGAAGTACGTCTTTATGATAGACTTTTCAACAAAGAAAATCCATCAGATGAAAGTGCCGGTGCATTTACTGAAAATCTTAACCCTGATTCACTTGTAATTCTTAATGATTGTTTAATCGAAGGTGGACTTAAAGACGGGCTTAAGGCTGGCGACACATTCCAGTTTATGCGTCAAGGTTACTTCTGCGTAGATATTACATCAACTGATGATAAAGTTGTATTTAACCGTACAGTACAACTTAACTCTTCATGGGGGAAATAAATTATGAGTAAAACTAAAAAGATTAAACAAAAAACAACCGGATTTGACATTGTTTTTCGTGTTATAACTGCTCTCATGGCAGTTTTGATGTATCCGCTTTTTTGGTTTCTTGATTTGATTTATATTCAGGTTGACCACAAGTCATTTGCGGACATTATGAATATGCTGAATCCTAATGCTAAACCAAATCTTGAAGTTACATACGACCTCTTGTCTATTCCAGAAATAATTGATTTATTTAAACTTTTTAATTCATTTAGAGGGGAGGATGCTGAGCCAATAGCAATTAGCCCTGCATTGTATCCATTATTTGTTGCAATGAGCTTTATTGCAATTACACTTTTACTTGGTATTGTAATTTTCTTCTTTGCAGTTTTTACAAACAAGGTTAATGTAATTGTAGGACTTTCAGCAGCAGGATTTTTATGTTCTGTAGTTTCATTCTTCTGCTTCCAAGAAGGATTTGCGGCACCAATTGTTGAGGGTACTGTTACAATCGCTCAACTTATAGGTCAAGAAGGCAACTTTTTACTTGAGTTGATTTTTGGTCTTGTTGGTACTGTTTCTTTCTTGAACCTTGAAGACGCTTTCTACTGGGTAATGTTCTTAATGCTTGGAATTCTTGTTTGGTCAATTTCAGTGCTTGTAGTAAATAAAGGCGAAGAAAAAGAAAAAGCACTTAAAGCAGCTGCGAAAAGAAATAACAAATAAAAACAAATGAAATAAAATAAAGACCTCGGTAAAAACCGAGGTCTTTTTGTTTTATGTTTAGTTATTTTCTAGATTCTTTTGTGACTGCATTTTAAGATATGCATTGATAAATCCGTCAAGGTCACCATCCATAACTGCATTTATGTTACCGTTTTCAAAAGATGTTCTATGGTCTTTTGCAAGTGTATATGGCATGAATACATAGGAACGAATTTGGCTGCCCCAAGCAATTTCTTTGTGGTCACCCTTAATATCTTCAATTTTTGCAAGGTGCTCACGTTCTTTAATCTCAATAAGTTTTGATTTAAGCATTGTCATAGCAACCTCACGGTTTTGGTGTTGGCTTCGTTCAACCTGACAAGAAACAACAATACCTGTTGGCTTATGTGTAAGGCGGACCGCTGATGAGGTTTTATTAACTTTTTGTCCACCTGCACCACTTGCACGGTAAACTGCCATTTCAATATCGTCAGGGTTAATATCAACATTTGTATCTTCATCTATTTCAGGCATAACTTCAAGAGATGCAAACGAAGTATGTCTTCTTCCGGATGAGTCAAATGGTGAAACACGAACAAGACGGTGAATACCTGCTTCACTCTTCATAAAACCGTATGCGTTTTCACCTTCAATAAGAATAGATGCTGATTTAAGACCAGCTTCGTCACCATCAAGATAATCAAGCGTTGATACTTTATATCCGTGACGTTCACCCCAACGGTTATACATTCTAAAAAGCATTTGTGCCCAGTCTTGTGCCTCTGTTCCGCCTGCGCCTGCATGGAATGTAAGAATTGCATTTTTAGAGTCGTATTCACCTGTAAGAAGCGTTGCAAGAGTTTGTGCGTCAAGGTCTTTTTCGAACTTATCTACACCCTGTGTGCATTCTTCAACAAGAGATTCATCCTCTTCTTCATCAGCAAGCTCAATCATAACAAGTGCGTCTTCATAATCCGCTTTTAATTTTTCATAAGAAGCAACCTTGTTTTTAAGCACACTTGTTCGCTGTAAAACCTTTTGAGAGTTTTGAATGTCGTCCCAAAATCCATCTTGTGCTTGTTGCTCTTCTAAAACTGCAATTTCACCTTTCATCTTTTCAAGACCTAAAGCATCTGCAAGATTTGAAAGTTCTTCTTCATGTGCAATAAGTCTGAGCTTTAATTCTTCAAACTGAAGCATAAATGTACCTCACTTAATAGTTTCATTTGTTTAATATTTTGTCACTTGTCCGTCAATAAAACATAAAATGTAATAAGACAACCGTCAAAAAACGATATACGGTAAGCATTTGCTTTTTAAAATTGCCTTATACTACTGGCGGATTAATATATTTTATGCTGCTGCAGTGGTTGACTCACCATTTGTTGAGTCTTCTACTGCAGTAGTTGTTGTTTCCTTTGCAATTACGTCGGCCTGGTCAATAAGTTCTTTACTTTGTGTAGTTGTTTCGGTTGTCTTTTCAGTTGCTGCAATTTCAGGAGTTGTTGTGCTTTGAATTGCTGAAATATAAAGATTTCCGTCTTTCTCACGAAGTGTAATCTTAATATATTTATCAGGAGATGGCTCAATCATATCGCCATTTTCACCTTGTTCCCAAGCGTCACCTGCAAGGCAAGCAACTGTAAGTACTATTGAATCTGTTGTTTCTGTTTTTTCAACAACCTTTGGTGTGTAAACAGGAGTAACACCAGTAAGTGGCACAGTATAAGTTTCGGTTTTTGCATCATATTGAAATTCAATAGCATAACCGTTAATTGTAGCGTGTGCCGGTTTGATTTCAGTACCAAACAATTCAACAAACTGCTTTTCAACTGCCGCTTTTGGAATTAAAAGTCCGCTTTCATTACTCTTGAATGTGTCCGGGCTAATATCACTCTTAAGAAGTGACCAAATTGAAATTTCAATAAGTTGATTCATATCGGCTTTTGTAATATCATCAAAAGTATCCGGGTCAATAAGTACTACTGGAGTAAGAATTCTTTCGTACTCCTCATAATTTTTCGATTTTAATACAGCGTTTTGAATTCCGCTAACCGCTGAAATAATAATAGTAACAAGGCCGATTGCCGCAAGCAACACAACCAAAAGACCTATAGGGAAAGCGGCTTTGTGGGTGCCTTTGTGCTTTTTCTTTGTTTTTTCTGCCATAAAAATCACCTTACCTGACCTTTACCGTAGATTTTATATTTGAATGAGTTTAACTGCTCAAGGCCTAACGGACCTCGGGCGTGAAGTTTTTGTGTTGAAATTCCGATTTCTGCGCCAAATCCAAACTCTCCGCCATCAGTAAAACGAGTGCTTGCATTATGATAAACCGCTGAAGAATCTACACTATTCATAAACTTTTCAGCATTTTCAATGTTTTCGGTAATAATGCTCTCGCTATGACCTGTTGAGTATTTTCTTATATGCTCAACGGCATCTTCTAAAGAAGAAACAATTTTTACTGACATTTTGTAATCAAGATATTCAGTTGCCCAGTCATCTTCAGTTGCCACTTCAATATCGGGACAAATTTCACGGGCAATTTCGTCACCATAAAGAATAACATTTTTCTCATCTAACCTTGCTTTGATTGCTATAAGTGCAAACTCCGCAATATCTTTATGAATAATTAAGCTTTCGGCAGTGTTGCAAACTGAAATTCTTTGAGTTTTTGCATTAAACACAATTTCAGCAGCCATATCAATATCAGCAAACTCATCAACATAAATATGGCAGTTACCTGCACCAGTTTCAATTACAGGCACAGTTGAATTTTGAACAACTGCATTAATAAGCTTTGCACTACCACGAGGAATAAGCACATCAACAAATCCATTCATTCTCATAAGCGCCGTTGCACTGTCACGAGATGTATCACGTACAAGTTCAATAATATCAGGATTAAAGCCAATGCTTTCAACTGCTGCTCGCATAATATCCATAATAGCGGAATTTGAGTTAAACGCCTCTTTACCACCACGAAGAATTGCAGCATTACCCGATTTAATTGCAAGGGCTGCGGCATCACTTGTAACATTAGGTCTTGCCTCATAAATAATACCGATAACGCCAAGAGGTGAACTAACGCGTTGAATTTTAAGTCCGTTTGGTCGCTGAGTTTCCCAAAGCACTTTGCCAACAGGGTCAGGAAGTGAAATTACACCTTCAACACCCTGTGCCATACCCTCTATTCTATCTTTATTCAACATAAGACGGTCAAGAAGTGCTTCAGACATACCATTATTTTTGCCATTTTCTAAATCAATAGCGTTTGCACTTATTATTTTATCGCAATTCTCACGAAGTGCATTTGCGATTGCCTTTAATATTTTATTTTTATCATCAGTAGATGCAACAGCAATTTCAGCCGCTGCATTTTTTACTTTTTTACCGATTTCAATAAGCATAGAAATTACTCCTTGCCCTTAAAAAATGTACCTACCTGCTTGCCATCAAGGGCTTTATATATTTCAGTTGGGTTTTCACCGTTCATAACAATAGTATCAATTCCTGCACCCATTGTAATTTCAGCGGCATGAAGCTTTGTTACCATTCCGCCTGTGCCAAGCATTGACCCACGACCACCTGCGATTTTATATAAATCTTCATTGATTTCAGTAACTAACGGAATAAGTTTTGCATCTTCATTTTCGTTAGGGTTAGAGTCATAAAGACCATCAATATCCGAAAGAATAATAAGAGCATCTGCCTTAACAAGTTTTGCAACGATTGCTGAAAGCGAGTCGTTATCACCATAAACGATTTCTTCAACTGCAACACTATCATTTTCATTGATAATTGGAATTGCACCAAAATCAAATAATTTATTAAATGTATTTATAAGGTTTTGTCTTCTTTCATCATTTTCAACGTCACTTTTTGTTATGAGCAACTGACCAACCGTATGACCATATTCGCCAAAAAGCTTGTCATACATAAACATTAATTCGCATTGGCCAATTGTTGCTGCTGCCTGTTTACCCGCAGTATCAGCAGGTTTTTCTTTAAGACCTAATTTGCCAACACCAACACCGATAGCGCCACTTGTTACAAGGGCTACCTCAACACCTGAATTCACAATATCAGAAAGCACGCTTACAAGCTTGTGCATTCTTCTAATATTTGTTTTACCTGTTGAGTATGTAAGAGTTGATGTACCAACCTTTACAACTATTCTTTTTACATTTTTTAACACTGCCATAGTTACGCCTTCTCACTATAGAAAACTTTAATCAAAATATTTTAACATATATTTTTATGTTTAACAACTGTTTTATAAAAAAAGCTAAATTATGTGAGGTACCATACCTGTGTAAAAATTACACTGGTACCTATGTAAAATTTACACCCCACCTATGTAAAAATTACACCCTATAAATAATATATAAATAAAAATATAATTAATATTATAAAGAGAAAAATAGATTTTTTTGTTTTGTAACAAATCTATTCATTTTACATACAATGGTACTGTCAGTTGACAATATTTTTTAGGAGGAATACTGATGTCAGAAAAAAATTGTTTGCCTTCAAAAATTAAAGAAGCCGTTTGCATTGATGTTGGTAGAGTTTACGACTCTTGCGCCGACAAAGATTGTCTTGAAGATTTAAGAGTTTATTTTACTGATTCCGCACAATGCATAGTTGACCGTGCAACAAACGTACGTTGTCGCGGTGCAGAAGTACTTAATGCTTTTATTGAAGTTGAAAGAGTCCCATTTAACCGTGGTTTTTATTCAGTTGATATTACCTATTATTTTAAAGTTTGCCTTGATGTTTTTTGCGGCCACACAAATGCGCCTACAATGATTGATGGTCTTGCCACATTCGGGAAGAAATGTATTCTTTACGGGTCAGAGGGTAACGTAAAGGTATTTTCATCGGAATTTGCTTGTGGCGATATTGATGAGCAGTTTGATATGGTTAGTACAAATCCACGAGCAAAAGTGCAAACCGTTGACCCAATTTGCCTTGATGCGAAGCTTTGCAAAGTTTGTGACTGTTGTCGCGTGGACCCATGTTGCAAGCCATCAAGAATTCCAAAACACGTTTGTCGTTGCTTTGATGGTGATTTTGAGTCTTATGAGCGTGAGCCGGAAAGAGCAGTCACAGTTACTCTTGGCATTTTCACAATTGTACAGCTTGAACGTGATGTTCAAATGCTTGTTCCTGCATACGACTTTTGCATACCAAGTAAAGAATGTAACTGCGAAACCGATAATCCTTGCGACGCATTCCGCAAAATTCAATTCCCAGTTGATGAATTTTTCCCACCTAAAGAAGGTTGCTTAAAAGACAGTTTCCGCCCAACATGTGCTTGTGGTGATTAATCCTCTTTTTTACACCTTTACGCCCTTGTGAAAACAAGGGCTCTTCTTTTTCCAATAATTGCATTTTGTCGAAAGTAGTATTATAATAAATATATAATGCTATTTGGCAGGTGTGTTTTATGAAGAAATTTCTTTCACTTTTAGTGGCAATACTTACGGTGTTTGCATCACTTATTACTGTTTCAGCAAAAGATGTTGCGGACAAAAATGAAATATTGTCAGCACTTTATGAAGCAGATATTTCTACCATTCGTGAGGCAATTGATTTAGAAATTGTTACTTGTGAAGAATTAACTGCATATTATCTTGAAAGAATTGAAAAATACAACACACCATATAACTGTTTCATCACTCTTTGTGATGATGCTATTGAGATTGCAAAACAACGAGATATCGCCCTTTCAAAAGGTGAAAACGACGGGCTTCTTTTCGGTATTCCCGTAGTTGTTAAAGATAATATTGATATTGAAGGTCTTTACACCACAAACGGACATCTTTATGAAAAATCTAAAATCGCAGCAAGTAACGCTACTGTTGTGAATTATCTTTTAGAGCAAGGTGCAGTTATTATTGGTAAAACCAATATGAGCACTGATGCTCAAGATGCGAGAATTTCATACAGTGAAATTAAAGGGCAAACAAAAAACGCCTACAACACTCTTTTAGCAGCAGGTGGCTCATCAGGTGGCACTGCGGTTTCGGTTTCTCTTAACTTTGCAGTTGCAGGACTTGGTACAGACACAAACTCATCTTTAAGAATTCCTGCGGTACTTAATGGTTGCGTTTCTTTGCGCCCTACTTTTGAACTTATTGACCGCACAGGTTGTACTACTCTTAACGGTTCTCGTGATGTGGCAGGGGCTATTACAAGAACAGTTTATGACCAAGCAATTATGATGGATGTACTTACAAACGGTCAGTATAATTACACTGAAAATCTTGACAAAAACGCTCTTAACGGTTTAAAAATAGGCGTTTTAAAGGAACTTTCATACGCAACAACATCAGCATCAATTACAGGTACCGAAGAAGAAATAAACGCTATTGCAACAAGATTTGATATGGCAGCAAGAACAGACAAACATATTGACAGTGAGGTTGCCGCGGCTTTCCAAAATGCAATAAATGAACTTGAGTCTTGTGGAGCCGAAATTGTTACAGTTTCAATGCCTAATCTTTGGAATTTGTCATACAATACCTTTTTAAGCGGACACAAGGCGAACAAACAAGCGCTTTATGACGAATTCCAAAGACTTGTAAACGAAAACGAACTTGATGCGGTGATTTTCCCATCATATTTGTCAACTCCACTTAAATCGGGCACTGACGAAAATGGAAAATACTGGAATGCCTGGAGTCAACCATTTTCAAATAACTGTCGCGCCCTGTCACCTTCCGCATCACTTCCTGAAATTGCCATTCCTATCGGCTATCACTCATCAGGGGCAGGAATAGGCCTTGAAATTGCAGGCCTTAAAAACAGTGAACAATTACTTTTGAATATTGCATATTCTTATACTGAAAATTTCAACCACCGCGCAATTCCAACAGGTGCCCCAAACTTGTATGCGGAATTTAGCGGCAAAGCATTAGCCGAAATTATAAATGATGTAACTATTTCAGCAAACACAACTCCAACTATGCAACCTGAAACAACACACCCGCAAAATAGCGATACACCTCCACAAACAAAACCCACATCCGATTTAGTGCCGATTGTAATTGGCGTTGGATTTGTTGGAATAGGAATAATTCTTACCGCAATTTCTAAATGCAAGAAACGAACAAAAAAGCGCAAGCGCAAACCCGAACCCGAGCCACAATATGATGTAAATACGCAAAAATAAATACAAAGCGCAAAATGTAGAAACTGCGTTGACGGAGGGAGAGATAGTTAACATATAAACTGACTACCCCTCAGTCTTGCCTTCGGCAACCTAGCTCCCCTGACAAGTGGAGCCGAGAATACACCTATAAAACAGTTAAACAAACTCTAATTTGAAAAAGAAAAGTGTCACCCTGAGCAACGCGAAGTGTCTCTTTGAGATTCTTCGTCACGTCGTTCCTCAGAATGACACACAACCCCAAACATCCCGGTAAACTATAAATTGCAAAAACAATAACGCCCCACAAAATGTGGGGCGTTAATCATTTATTTGTTAATATTAGTCGTTGTGGCGTTTGCCATTAAAACGCTTTTTGTTATCACGTCTTGGTGCTTCTTCAATGTCGTTTTCAGGTACAAGACCTTTAACTTCAATAAGAGCATCACGACGAGAAAGATTAAGACGACCTTGGTCATCAATTTCAAGTACTTTTACAAGCACTGTGTCACCAACGTTAACAACATCTTCAACTTTTTCAGTACGTTTAACGTCAAGACGGCTGATGTGTACAAGTCCTTCTTTACCAGGAGCGATTTCAACGAATGCGCCGAAGCTCATAAGGCGAGTTACAACACCGTTGTAAATTGCACCAATTTCAGGGTCTTTTGCGATAAGTTCAACAATTGTCAATGCGCGTTTTGCATTGTCAATGTCAATACCTGAAATAAATACGCGACCATCTTCTTCAATATCAATCTTAACTTCGCAATCCGCCTGAATCTTTTGAATAACTTTACCTTGTTTACCGATAACGTCACCAATTTTTTCAGGGTCAATCTTTGTTGAAAGCATCTTAGGAGCATATTTTGAAAGTTCTGCTCTTGGTTCACTGATGCAAGGAAGCATAATTTCATCAAGGATATAATCTCTTGCCTTGTGTGTTTTTGCAAATGCTTCTTTAATGATTTCAGGTGTAAGACCATGAACTTTAAGGTCCATTTGAATTGCTGTGATACCATTCTTTGTACCTGCAACTTTAAAGTCCATATCGCCATAGAAATCTTCAAGACCTTGAATGTCAACCATTGTCATAAAGTCGCCATAAACGCCTTCATCACCTGTGATAAGACCACAAGAAATACCTGCTACAGGAGCTTTAATTGGAACACCTGCTGCCATAAGAGCAAGAGTTGAACCACAAATTGAGCCCTGTGATGTTGAGCCGTTTGATGAAAGAACTTCTGATACTACGCGGATTGCGTATGGGAATTCATCAACTGATGGAAGCACTGGAACAAGCGCTTTTTCAGCAAGTGCACCGTGACCGATTTCTCTTCGTCCTGGTCCACGAGATGGTTTTGTTTCACCAACTGAGTATGATGGGAAGTTGTAGTGGTGAATATATCTCTTTTCAGTTTGCTCATCAAGTCCATCAAGAAGTTGTGAGTCACCCATAGGGCCAAGTGTTGCAATTGAGAGAACTTGAGTTTGACCACGAGTGAACATACCTGAACCATGAGCACGAGTAATTAAATCAACTTCAGCGTTAAGTGGGCGGATATCATCAATACCACGGCCGTCAACACGCTTGTGTTCATCTTTAAGCCATGCACGAACAACGTGTTTTTGAACAAGATACATAATCTCATCAAGTTTACCTTCGTTGCCTTCAAAACGTTCATCAAACTTTTCGTGTACAGCTTCATAAATTGGAAGAAGTGCTTCATCACGAACAAGTTTATCATCAGTATCAAGTGCTTTTTTAACATCTTCAATACAAAATTCTTCAATTTCTGCCATAATTGCAGGGTCTGGGTCAGAAGATTCGTAAGCAAATTTTGGCTTACCAACTTCATCAACAATACCTTGAATGAATTTAACGATTTTTTGGTTTTCAGCGTGACCTGCCATAATAGCGTCAAACATTGTGTCATCATCAATTTCGTTTGCGCCTGCTTCAATCATAGCAACAAGGTCAGCAGTAGAAGCAACAGTAAGAACTAAATCTGACTTTGCTCTCTCTTCAAGATTTGGGTTAATTACGATTTTACCATCAACAAGACCAACGTTTACGCCTGAAACTGGGCCGTCCCATGGAATATCAGAAATTGCGATTGCTGCTGAAACACCAATCATAGCTGTAATTTCAGGTGAGCAGTCAAGGTCAACTGACATTACTGTTGCAACAACTGAACAGTCGTTTCTAAGGTCTTTTGGGAAAAGTGGACGAATAGGTCTATCAATGCAACGTGATGTAAGGATTGCCTTTTCACTTGCTCTACCTTCTCTTCTTTGGAAAGAGCCAGGAATACGACCTACTGAGTACATTTTTTCTTCATAGTCAACTGAAAGTGGGAAGAAATCTACACCTTCTCTTGGCTTTGCTGAAGCTGTAACTGTACAAAGAACTTCAGTTTCACCGTAGCGAGCCATAACTGCAGCGTTTGCAAGGCCTGCCATTTTGCCTGTTTCAAGAGTCAATTTTCTACCTGCAAGTTCAGTTTCCCAAACTTTGAAATTCTTGAAAAACATAATTTTTACCTCTTTTCTTTTACATAAAATTTGTATTTCTTCGGGGCAAAAATCTGTTTAGCAATAAATACAATCTTCAATTTCTTGAAAACTCTAT
>JAZKXL010000113.1:0-13274 GCA_045611635.1 Candidatus Fimenecus sp.
CGTAATTACCGCTTGTGGTAGTCTTAATGCCCAAATGCTTACCGCTAAGTTTAAAGCTTTTGCTGAAAGTATTGAAAATAGAAACCCTGCAAAGCTTCAAACAATCTTTGTTACAAAGGCAGACGAAATTCGTTACTTTACTGAAGAAATGGAAGTTAATCAGGCAAAGCTTGTAATTGGTCTTCGTGCAGGTATGAATGATGCTAACGACAATTATTTTGCTTTCCGTGTTATGACAGATATTTTTGGTGGCGGACCATATTCACGTCTTTTCTTGAACGTACGTGAAAAAATGTCACTTTGTTATTACTGTGGTGCACGCCTTATTCGTGAAAAAGGTATAATTATTGTGCAAAGCGGAATTGAAGAAGAAAACTATGAAAAAGCAGTTAATGAAATCTTTAATCAGTTAGATGCTATGAAAAAAGGCGAGTTTACTGATGAAGACTTTAACTCATCAATTATTGCACTTTCAGACGCCTTTAAGGGTGTTGAAGATTCTCCTGTTGCAATATGTAATTTTTATAGTTCACAAGATTTTGATGAGCAAATTGTCAGCGGACCTGAGTTTGCCGAAAAGATTTCACAGGTTACCCGTGAACAAGTAATTGAAAGCGCAAACAAGGTTTGCATAGATACAGTATATCTTCTTAAAGGGGAGGGTGCAAAAAATGAGTAATATCAAAGAAATAAAAAGTGAATTGTTAAAAGATAGTTACTTTGAAATTGACCACGCTTCTGGCTTTAAGATTTTCGTGTATCCTAAAGAAAATTATTCGTCAACTTACGCAGTTTTTGGCACAAAATACGGTTCAATAGATACTTGTTTTAAAAAAGAGGGCGAAGGTGAATACACCGAAGTCCCTGAAGGTATTGCTCACTTTTTAGAGCATAAACTTTTTGAGAGTGAAGAGTTAGATGCGTTCGCAAGATACGCAAAAACAGGCGCAAGCGCAAATGCTTATACTTCATTCGATAAAACTTGCTACCTTTTCCAATGTAGCGGTAATTTTGAAGATTCACTTGAAATCCTTTTGGACTTTGTAAGCAACCCATATTTTACTGAGCAAACAGTTCAAAAAGAGCAAGGCATTATTGGTCAAGAAATTAGAATGTATGAAGATGAGCCAGGGTGGGAGTCATTGTTTGTACTTCTTCGTGCTATGTATCATAATCACCCTGTCCGCATAGATATTGCAGGCACAGTTGACTCAATAAGCCACATTACTGCGGATTTGCTTTATGAGTGCTACGACACATTTTATAACCCAGCAAATATGGCACTTGCAGTTGCAGGTAATGTTACAGTAGAGCAAGTTTTAAAAATTGCCGATAAAATGCTAAAACCAAAAGAAAGCAAAAAGGTAGAGCGTAAATTCCAAATTGAGCCAGAAAGCGTTGTAGAAAAATATGCTGAGCGTCATTTGTCAGTTGCAATGCCAATTTTTGCAATCGGCTTTAAAGAGAATGTTAAAACTCCATCAAGAACACTTAAAGAGTCAATGGAAAGTGGAATCTTGCTTGATATTATTGCAGGTCCAACATCTTCACTTTATGAGGAATTGTTGAAAGATAATCTTATAAATACAACCTTTGACACTGAATACTTTGAGGGTTATGGTTATTCAGCACACATTTTTAACGGTGAAAGTGCAAATCCGGAAAAAGTACGTGAAAGAATAAATGCTGAAATTTCACGAGTTATGAAAGATGGCATTGACCGGGAAGCATTTGAGCGCATTAAGAAAAAACACTATGGTAGTCTTATAATGGACTTTGACAATATTGATACTATCAGCAACTCGCTTATTAGCGCATATTTCAATGGTGAAGGTCTTTATGACCAGTTAAAACTTCTTGAAAGCATAACTGTTGAAGATATTGATAATCGACTTAAAACTGCATTTAACATTGAAAATTCTTCAATGTCCGTAATAAAGTAATTTGAAAGGGGAAAATCATTATGAAATGGTTAACAGGTTATACTCAAGTTAAATTCCCGGGACTTGGTTTAGATTTGAACGTGTATGAAAATCTTGTAGAATTTACAATTCCTGGTTGGGATATTGATATCACCATTAAATTTTATGGTGTGATAATTGCATTTGGATTTATTCTTGCTGTGCTTTTTGGCGGAAGAATGGCTTACAAGTGGAAAATGAGCATTGACAAAATGCTGGATGTTCTTATTTGGGGTACATTAAGTGGTATTATTGGTGCTCGTCTTTATTATGTAATTTTCCAATGGGATAACTACAAAGGCGATTTATTATCAATCTTTAAAATATGGGAGGGTGGTCTTGCCATTTACGGTGGTATTATTGGCGGACTTGCCGCTGCATATTTTGTGTGCAAAAAAGTTGATTTACCATTTTTAAAACTTCTTGATTTAGCGGGTATGAGTTTGCTTATTGGCCAGGGTATTGGTAGATGGGGCAATTTTACAAATCAAGAGGCATTTGGTATTAACACCGAAATGCCTTGGGGTATGACAAGTGATAAAATTGAAGCTTACATAAATGCTAATTATGGCAATCTTGCTAACAATGGTATTATTATGGAGTCAACAGGTCCTGTTCACCCAACATTTCTTTATGAGTCAGTTTGGTGCCTTTTAGGATTTGTAATTCTTTTCATTGTATGTAAAAAATTCTACAAGTTTGATGGTCAGTTAATTCTTGGCTATGGTATTATTTATGGTCTTGAAAGAGCAGTTGTAGAAGGACTTCGTATAGATAGTCTTTACATTGGCCAATCAAATATTCGTATTTCTCAAGTTGTATCACTTGCCCTTGTAGTTTCTTGTGTTTTATTAACCATTGTGAAAATTCTTCAAGCAAAACAAGAAAAAGAAGCAGTTGTTAAAGCATATAAGGAGAAGAAAAAGAATGTATAAAATTATTGACGGTAAAGAAGTTTCAGCATCAGTAAGAAATGAAATTAAGGTAGAGGTTGAAGCACTTAAAAATCAAGGCAAAAAAACAGGCCTTGCAGTTGTAATTGTAGGTAATAACCCTGCATCTCGAGTATATGTTAACAATAAGAAAAAAGGTTGCGAAGAAGTGGGTATGGAGTCTTTTGAATATGCTCTTCCTGAAGAAACAACAACTGAAGAATTACTTGAATTAGTAGAAAAACTTAACAATGATACGGAAGTTGACGGAATTCTTTGTCAGTTGCCATTACCAAAACAAATTGATGAGAAAAAGGTGCTTAATGCTATCGTTCCACATAAGGATGTTGATGCATTTCACCCTGTAAATACAGGTCATATTATGATTGGTGACCACTCATTTTTACCTTGCACACCTGCAGGAATTATGGAAATGCTCAAGTATTACAACATTTCAGTTGAGGGCAAGGAATGTGTAGTAATTGGTAGAAGTAATATTGTAGGTAAACCAATGGCAATGCTTCTTTTGGGTCAAAATGGTACAGTTACAATTTGTCATTCAAGAACAAAGGACCTTGCCGAAGTGACAAAGCGTGCTGATATTCTTGTTGCTGCGGTGGGTATTGCATATTTCGTAAAAGAAGATATGGTAAAAGACGGAGCAGTTGTAATTGATGTTGGTATGAATAGAAACCAAGAGGGCAAACTTTGTGGTGACGTTGATTTTGAAGCAGTAAAAGATAAATGCTCATTCATTACTCCAGTGCCAGGTGGCGTAGGACCAATGACAATTACGATGCTTCTTAAAAACACCTTAACAGCTTCTAAACAACATTTTAATAAATAAAACGCGTAGTGGCAGGCTTCCACGCCTGCATTGTCATTCTAAAGAATGAAATGACGAAGAATCTCTACCATATTAATAATTAACCAATAGAGATTCTTCGCTATGCTCAGAATGACCCCTTTTTTTAATGAATGTAGGTGAGAAAATGACACAATTTAATATTACAGGTATGAGTTGTGCTGCTTGTGTTGCTCGTGTTGAAAAAGCCGTAAATGGTGTAGAGGGTGTCACTTCTTGCTCGGTTAGTCTTCTAACTAATTCAATGGGTGTTGAAGGCAATATAGACACTCAAAAAATCATTTCAGCAGTAACTGAAGCTGGTTATGGTGCAAGTCTTAAAGGCACTGAAAACACGTCAACAAAAGAAGATGCACTTAAAGATACTGAAACTCCAAAGCTTAAAAAAAGATTATTCTTATCATTGGGATTTTTAATTGTTTTAATGTATATCTCAATGGGCCATGTAATGTGGGGTTGGTATTTACCAATTACTAATCCAATTATTATTGGAATTCTTGAATTTTTGTTGACACTTGTTGTAATGATTATCAACAAAAAATTCTTTATAAATGGTTTTAAGGGGTTTGTTCACCGCTCACCTAATATGGATACTCTTGTAGCGTTGGGCTCAGGTGTATCCTTTGGTTACAGTGTGTATTTGCTTATAAAAATGATTGCACAAGGCGGAAATATGGCTCATCATTATTTGCACGAATTTTATTTTGAGTCCGCTGCAATGATTTTGACTCTTATTACAGTAGGCAAAATGCTTGAGGCAAGGTCAAAGGGCAAAACTACAAATGCTCTTAAATCCTTGATGAAGTTAGCGCCAAAAACAGCCACAATTCTTGTTGATGGTGTTGAAATTGAAGTGCCTATAGAACAAGTGAAAATTGGTGATATTTTTCTTGTGCGACCAGGTGAGCAAATTTCAGTTGATGGTATAATTCTTGACGGAACAACTGCAGTTGATGAATCAGCGCTTACAGGTGAAAGTATTCCCGTTGATAAAAACATAGGTGACCGTGTTTCAGGTGGCACAATAAATCAGTCAGGTTTTATTAAATGCAAAGCTACAAGAGTTGGTGAAGATACAACTCTTTCACAAATTATAAAAATGGTAAGTGATGCGGCTGCTACAAAAGCACCAATCGCAAAAATTGCTGATAAAGTTTCAGGCGTTTTTGTGCCGGTTGTAATCACTATTGCAATTATTACAATAATCGGTTGGCTAATCGGTGGGCAAAGTGTAGGTTATGCACTTGCTCGTGGTATTTCGGTGCTTGTAATCAGTTGCCCTTGCGCTCTAGGGCTTGCAACTCCTGTAGCCATAATGGTTGGTAATGGTGTAGGCGCTAAAAATGGTATTCTTTTCAAAACCGCAGTGTCGTTAGAAGAAACGGGCAGAGTGAATACGGTAGTCCTTGATAAAACGGGCACAATTACTGAGGGTAAGCCGAAAGTTACCGATATAATTCCAATAGACACAACCGAAGACCAACTTTTAAATTTTGCTTATTCTCTTGAAGTTAAAAGTGAGCATCCACTTGCCAAAGCAATAATACAAAAGGGAAATGAACTTAACATTTCACACATAGAAGTGCAAAATTTTAAGGCGCTTTCAGGTAATGGTGTAACTGGAAAATTAAACGATAAAATTCTTTATGGTGGAAGTCTTAAATTTATAAGTGAACAAATTACAGTTGATGAAAACACAATAAAAACTGTTGAAACTCTTGCCGAAAACGGCAAAACTCCGCTACTATTTAGCATTGATAATAGACTTTTGGGCATAATAGCAGTAGCCGATACCATTAAGGATGATAGCCCTAAGGCAATTAAGGAATTGCAAAATATGGGTATAAAGGTTGTTATGCTTACAGGTGACAACGAAAAAACTGCCAATGCAATAGGCGCATTAGCAGGTGTTGATGATATTATTGCAGGGGTGCTACCTGATGGTAAAGAAAAGGTTGTTCGCACTCTTAAAGATAAAGGCAAAGTTATGATGGTAGGTGACGGAATTAACGACGCGCCAGCCCTTACTCGTGCCGATATAGGTGTTGCAATAGGAGCGGGAACAGATGTTGCAATTGAGTCTGCCGATATTGTGCTTATGAATAGCAAACTGTTAGATGTGCCTGCAGCAATTCGTTTAAGCCGTGCAACACTTAAAAATATTCACGAAAATCTTTTTTGGGCATTTTTCTACAATGCTATTGGAATTCCGCTTGCCGCAGGTGTGTTTATAAACCTTTTCGGTTGGGAGTTAAATCCAATGTTTGGAGCAGCCGCAATGAGTTTATCTTCGTTTTGTGTAGTATCAAACGCTTTGCGACTTAACTTTAAGGATATTCGAAACAATAAAAAAGACAAGAAAATCAAAGTAAAAATAAAGGAGAAAAAAGTTATGCAAATCACAATGAAAATTGAAGGCATGATGTGCCCACACTGTGAGGCAAATGTTAAAAAGACACTTGAAGGAATTGCTGAAGTCCGTGAAGCGATAGTAAGCCATAAAGATGGCACAGCAATTGTTACTCTTGATGCTGATTTAGGTGTTGCAACTCTCAAAAAAGCAGTTGAAGAGCAGGGATATAAGGTAATTGATTAACATAGTAAGGCGGGAATTAACCCGCCTTTATTTATCGAAATCGTTAAAAAACCGAACAGGTTAATTCCTGTTCGGTCTTTTTTTACTTAATCTCATTAACATCATAAGGTGTTCTTTGATACACAAAGTAGTTAAGCCAGTTTTGGAATAACAAGCTACCAGGTCCACGCCAAGTAAGTGGTGGAGTAAGTCTTGTATCATCATTAGGGAAATAATTGTATGGAATTTTAATATCTAATCCCTTATGTAAATCCCTAAAATATTCACGAGCAAGAGTGTCACTGTCATATTCACTGTGACCTGTGCAATAAAAGTTTCTACATTCCATATCAGCTACAAGGTGAACACCTGAAATCTCTGAATAAGAAAGAATTTGTAATTCTTTAACTAATGCAATATCTTCTTTCTTTGTTTCAGTGTGTCTTGAATGTGGCACATAGAAAAGGTCGCTAAAACCACGAAGAAGTGGGTGATACATATCAAGTGGTTTGTGTGGGAAAATGCCAAACATCTTTTCAGGTAGTTTGTATTTTGGAATACCGTAATGGTAGTAAAGTGCAGCTTGAGCACCCCAACAAATGTGGAATGATGAATAAACATGGCTCTTTGCCCAATCAAAAATTTTGCAAAGTTCTTCCCAATAATCAACCTCTTCAAAAGGCATCATTTCAACAGGAGCACCTGTAACAATCATACCGTCAAATTTTTGGTCTTTAATGTCATCAAATGTCTTATAGAATTTGAGCATATGCTCTTTGCTTGTGTTTTTGCTTTCGTGAGTTGCAACCTGCAAAAGTTCAACTTCAACCTGCAAAGGTGAGTTACTGAGTAAACGCAAAATTTGAGTTTCAGTCTCAATTTTTGTTGGCATTAAGTTAAGAAGAATAATTTTAAGCGGACGAATGTCCTGAAGACTTGCTCTTTGCTCAGTCATAACGAAAATATTCTCCAACTCAAGATTATGTCTTGCTGGTAATTGGTCATCAATTTTAATAGGCATTCGTACCACTCCTTTCTTTGATTTGCACAATTCAGTATTCTATCACAATAACTTTATATTGTCAAAGGGAAATAGTATGCTCAATATTCATCCATTTATGTTCAGCAAAGTTTCTTATACGAACAACAACTTTATCGTCATATACTTCAACATACATTCCCATGCCTTTATCTTGAATAGGGGCATCACCAATATTATTGTCAGAACCAAACGAAGGCAAACTAATGTATGTAATATGGTCCTCACTTACATAAGAAACCTGATTATCATAAAGTCCCATATGTAAATGACCTGAAAAATATACAATTTGATTTTTGCTGTTTTTCAAAATAGTATGAAGTCTTTCACTATCTTTACCCATATGACCTTTAGTCCATACATCTTCCCAAGTGTGATTAAGTGGGAAATGGTTAAAAATAAATACAGGTTTTTCACTTTTTTCCGCTGCTTTCAACTCTTTTTCAAGCCACTTAAACTGTGTATCTGAAATTTTTTCGTTTACACCTACAGCAGCTTCAGAGCCCAATACAATGAATTTGTAACCTTTAATTTCATAACTGTAATAAACTTTATCATCATATTGTGCCTTAACATATTCGTTTTTAAATTCAAAAAATCTATCGCGCAAATCCTCATAATCACCACTGTTGTGGTCACTTGGACAAAGGTCGTGATTACCTGCAACCATAAGGATGTTACCAATAGTATTATGTTTTTCGATTAACTCAAAAAATGCGCTAAGCTCAACAACTTGACCATTCATTGTGTTGTCACCAAGAAAGATAAGTGCATCATTTCTTTTTGCTGCGTTAACATCAGCAAGACCTTCGCCAAAGCGAGCAAAACGGTCGTCATTGTTGCCTTCAATATGTACGTCGGAAAGTACAGTAAACACAAGGGCTGCATCATTTTCTGATGTAGAGTAAGATGCAATTTCACCCACAGGAAAATGAATAAAAAGTGTCATGATTAAAGCAACTATTTTGTAAAACAAATTCATAAATTCACACCCTAATTATAATATTTTAGCCAAAATACTATTTGACATTAAAAAACCTTTTCGTGTAAAAGCTAAATCACTTTTGTTTAAGGTCATATAACCATTATCAATGAAAATTTTTGAATTATCATAAATTTCTTTTGGAATTGAATGTTCAAATCGTTCAAAAACTTTTTCTTCATTTAAACCCTCAACTAAACGAAGATTAAGCATAGCATATTCAGTAAAATCTCCACCAACACCATCTTGAATAAGGGAGTTATCATTCATAAATGCATCAAAATCACGGCTGTAATAAAATCTTTTGCCGTTTAAAAACGAATGTGCCGATGGTCCAAGCCCTAAATACTCTTCACAATGCCAGTATTTAAGATTGTGTTTACTTTCAAACCCTTTTTTTGCAAAGTTTGAAATTTCATATTGCATAATGCCCTGATTTTCAAGTGTTTCGCACATTTGCAAGTATAAGTCAGCAGTAATGTCATCATCAGGAAAATCATATTTACTTTGATTTTTATAGAAATGAGTATTCTCTTCAAGCTTCAACATATATGCGCTGATATGTGGAATACCAAGAGAATTGCAAAAATCTAAAGTTTCATTCAAACTCTTTTCAGTTTGCTGTGGAATACCAAGCATAACATCAAGCGTGATATTCTCAAAACCAACTTTTTGAGCGGTTTTAACTGCAATTTCAACCTGATTTCTATCACTTAAACGTCCTAGAATTCGCCTTTCACTGTCAATGGCGGATTGAAGTCCCATTGAAATTCTATTAACGCCACAGTCATATAAAACTTTAAAGAAATCCTCATTAAGTCCGTGTGGATTACACTCAACAGTAATTTCAACATTATCCGTTAAAAAGTCAGATTTGCAAGTTTCAACAAGAGTTTTAAGATTTTTTGCCCCTAAAACTGATGGGGTACCACCACCGATGTAAAGCGTATCACCTTTACATTGTAAAGGTGTTGTACTTGACAAAATCTTTTCTTTTAAAACCCTTGTGTACTCATCTTTTTGTGAGTCTTTGCCCGCAAATGAGTAAAAATCACAGTATGGACATTTTGACTTGCAAAATGGAATATGTAAATAAAGTCCTATGTTTTTCATACTTTTATGTAAGAAATTGTGTGACCACAAGATTTAACATACTTTACAAGGTCATTAAATTTCAAGAAAACAGTTGCGGTGTTGTCGTTAGGGTGACAACCAACAATTTCTTCTTTCTTTAAATCCGCATCAAAATAGATTTCAAGTTCTTTTTCAGTATCATAAATAACACCAAAAGGAGAAACGGAACCCTTCTCAACCTTTAAGTATTTTTGAAGTCTTTCGTCAGAGGCAAAACTTAATTTAGTTGAGTCAATTTCAGCACGGATTAACTGTAAGTTTGCTCGTTTGTCACCATGAAGTACAACAAGCATATTACGAGTACCTTTAACATCACGAAGCACAAGATTTTTTGGTATATGACCATATTCTTCAAGGTGATGCTCCGCTAAATCTTCCATTGTGAATGCAGCAGGATGCTCAACTTTTTTGTATTCAATTTCTAATTCAGTTAATCTTTCAAAAATTTCTTTATTCATCATCAAGTTTAAGCACAGCCATAAATGCCTCTTGTGGTACTTCAACTGTACCGAAGTGGCGCATGCGCTTTTTACCTTCCTTCTGCTTTTCAAGCAATTTCTTTTTACGAGTAATGTCACCGCCATAGCATTTTGCAAGAACGTCTTTTCGCATTGCCTTAACGGTTTCACGGGCAATAACCTTGCCACCAATAGCCATTTGAATTGGAATTTCAAACATTTGGCGTGGAATATTATCTTTAAGCTTTTCAGCAATTCTACGAGCTTTTGCGTATGCCTTTTCATTGTGAATCATAAATGAAAGAGCATCAATAATATCACCATTTAAAAGCACATCAAGTTTAATGATGCTTGAGCGTTGATAATCACTCATTTCATAGTCGAAAGATGCGTAACCACGAGTGCGTGATTTAAGTACATCAAAGAAGTCGTAAATGATTTCATTAAGTGGCAATATATAGTGCAAATCAACACGGTCACTTGCTAAGTGAGTAGTGTTCATATAAACGCCACGCCTATCTTGACAAAGATTCATAATAGCACCAATGTATTCAGGTGGAGCATAAATATGTGCCTCAACTGTTGGCTCTTCGCAATAGTCAATGTTTGCAGGGTCAGGGTAGTTGCTTGGGTTATCAATTTCAATAACATTTCCGTTTGTAAGGTGAACCTTATAAATAACACTTGGAATTGTAGTAACTAAGTCAAGGTTATATTCTCTTTCAAGACGTTCTTGAATAATTTCAAGATGTAAAAGACCTAAGAAACCGCAACGGAAACCAAAACCAAGAGCACCTGATGTTTCCGGCTCAAACGATAATGCAGCATCATTTAATTGCAATTTTTCTAATGCTTCACGAAGATTTTCATAGTCAGCACCATCAGCAGGGTAAACACCGCAAAATACCATAGGATTAACTTTTCTATAACCTGCCAATGCCTCACTTGCAGGATTTTCAGCAGTAGTAACTGTATCACCAACACGAGCATCACTAACCGTTTTAATTGATGCGGTAATGTAGCCAACCTCACCTGATGTGAGTTCTTTTTGTGGCTCCATAGCGTTAGGTCGCATATAACCAACCTCAACAACATTAAATTCAGCACCTGTTGCCATCATTCGCATTGTGTCACCTGGCTTGATTTTACCATCCATAACACGCACATAAACAATAACACCTTTGTAACTGTCATAAACTGAGTCAAACACAAGTGCACGAAGTGGCTTGTCATCATTATTTTCAGGTGGTGGCACAAGAGATACAATGCTTTCAAGAACTTGGTCAATATTTTGACCTGTCTTTGCTGAAACACGAGGTGCCTCATCACAAGGAAGACCAATAACCTCTTCAACCTCGTTTGCAACACGGTCAGGGTCGGCAGCAGGCAAGTCAATTTTATTAATAACAGGCACCAACTCTAAATCGTGGTCAAGTGCTAAATATGTATTTGCAAGAGTTTGTGCTTCAACACCTTGAGAAGCATCAATAATAAGCACTGCACCCTCACAAGCAGCAAGAGAACGAGAAACCTCATAGTTAAAGTCAACGTGACCAGGAGTGTCAATAAGGTTTAACTCGTAAGTTTCGCCATCTTGTGCCTTATAGTCAAGCTTAACTGCATGGGCTTTAATGGTAATACCACGCTCACGCTCTAAGTCCATATTATCAAGTAATTGTTCGGTCATATCACGCTTTGCAACCGTTTCAGTTAACTCTAAAAGTCGGTCAGCAAGTGTAGATTTACCGTGGTCAATATGAGCAATAATTGAAAAGTTTCGTATGTTTTGTTTCTTAGCCATAATTACCTCTAAATATTATTTCTAAATCCTTTACCTAGAATTTGCTTTGACTGTGTAACAATGAAAAAAGCATTTTCATCAGCGGATTTTATTTTCTTAATCAATTTGTGTGTTTGATTATCATAACAAGCACACAATAAAACATTTTTTTCTTGTCTTGAGTAACCGCCTTGTGCCTTTAAAACAGTTACTCCACGATGAATATCGTTAATAATCATATTACGAATTTTATCGCTTTCTTCACTGATAATTAAAATCATAGACCCACGACTAATTCCGTAAATAATATAGTCAAGCACTTGCACGCTTACAAAAATTCCAACTGCCGCATAAAGCATAGACTCAATATTTTTGTAAACGATTCCACCAAGAGCAATTACAAAAGCATCAAGCAAAAAGATTGATTTACCTATTGTAATATGTGGATGTTTAAGTTTAATAAGTTTAGCAATAATGTCAACTCCGCCAGTTGTAGCGTTGCGAAGAAAAATTATTCCAAGAGAAAGCCCTGAAAGTACACCACCAAAAATTGATGAAAGCAATAAGTCGTTTTTATAAATTGGAAGAAAAACACCAAGGTCAATAAAAACTGATGAAATTGCAATTACCAAAAATGTGCGAAAAACAAACTTCACCCCAAGTTTTTTAAAAGATATTAAAAGAAGGGGAACATTCATTATAAAAATTGTAGTGCCTATAGGTATTTCAAAAATATAGTTAAGAATTGTAGCAATTCCTGTAAAGCCACCGTTTAAGATGTTGTTTCTTGCAAGAAAACAGTTTAAAGCAACTGAATATATTGCACTTGCAAAAATGAAAATAAGTGTATCAATTAAGAATCCTTTTACAGTACTCTTAAGATTTGTCACCCTCATCAGTCCCGATTATCGTGATGACTTCATTAAGCAAAAACTTTAAACGGTCAGTTTCGTTTTTAAGATGTAAATAACCAACAAGTGCCTCAAAGCCCGTAGCATAATGATAGTCACATCCGCTTTGGTTTTTAGGTGTGTGTGAGGTGTGAGCATTTCTACCACGTTTAAAAACTTCAGTTTCTTTTTCAGTAAGTAGTGGGAGTATTGCTCTCATTCCCTTGCTTTGTGCCTCTGCTTTAACCCATTTAACTGAAAGCGTATGTAACTTACCAACGGGGCGATTAGCATCGACTACGAGCATTTCACGAATATAAAGTGAAAATACTGCGTCACCAACAAAGGCAAGTGTTAAAGGACTAGTTGTATCTGGATTTATGTCTTTACCGTATAATCTCATATAAAAAATCCTTATGGTACATAATCAAATTCAAGGTCGTAGATGCTTACAGTGTCACCCTCGGTAATACCTTTATCAATAAGTGCCTGAATAACTCCACGCTCTTGAATAACTCTTTGGAAGTATTGAAGTGATTCATAGTCGTCAAGGTCTGTTTGGCAAAGGATTCTATAAATCCATTCAGCTTCAACAATGTAAACACCATCTTCAACAGTGATTGTAAATCCGTCGTTAGATTTGTTTGCGATAACTTCC
>JAZKXL010000114.1:0-6295 GCA_045611635.1 Candidatus Fimenecus sp.
GTGTGATTCTTGTAGCCCTTTGTTTGCCATACTATTGTGAAAGTATTGCCTTCTCTTATATAGTAGTCATAACATTTAGAAAGTGTGTTTGGTCCGTATTCAACAAAACCGTCAACCTTTGCACCATTTTTGTCAGTAAGACGACGAAGACCTGATTCAATACCGTCAGCCATATCGCTATCATATGCTTTAAGTGTTGCAACAACAACACTTGCGCTTGAATTACCATTTGCAACTGCGCCAACCTTAAAGCCAGTAAGCCACCAGTGTGCTTGCTCTTCACGATAGAAAAGACGCTTGCTGTTTTTAAAGTCTTTACCTGTACGATAATATTCAAAGCTCATATCAAGAAGTTGTTCATCAGATGCACAATCATAGAAATCAGAGTCTGATGCAGGGTCTTTTGTGTAAACGCCTAATTCAGCGCCTTCAAGAATACCATACTGACCTTTCCACCATTGAAGTCTCCAAAGAAGACCATCATACTCAAAATCTGCTTTTAATGTTGTGTATTTCATGCTTGCATAAGCAGCTGCATCATCATAAATATCACCAAAGCCGAAGTGACGTTGCCATGGAGTAAGTGTTGAATAGTAAACTTGCTGTTCTTCATCATAAGCGTAACCTGCAGCAGTAAGTGCATTTTGCAAATCTTCTTTACTGATTGTTGAACCGCTACTTCCTGTACCTGTACCTGTGCCTGTACCCGTGCCTGTGCCTGTACCACTTTGTGAACCTGAATTAGTTGGTGCTTTATTTGTAGTTGGTTCATTATATGGTGCTGTTGTTGTAGTAGTTGTGGTTGTAGTTGCTGTTGTAGATGATGGGTCATCCCACTCGATTTCATCAAAGTCAACAAGGTCGTCGTTACCGTTTGGGCCTTCAACATCTTCCGGCTTTGTAATATCGTCATCTTTATCCGTATCATTACCACAAGCAGTAAGACAGCAAGCCATCATAACAAGCGCCATCATAGCCGCTAACAATTTAAAAAGTGTAGATTTCATGTGCATTTTCCTCCACATTAAAGTCTTAATCATAATTATTATCTCATAAAATATGGTTTGTGTCAATAATTTGCAATAGCGTTTTCCGTAATCTTTTTGTAATTGATTTTTCACATTGGTTGTGATAATATATACTTTATATAATACAATAATACATGGAGTAAAAAAATGAATTCTATTCGTGATATTTCCCTTTATGAATCAGGTCAAAGAAAAATTGACTGGGTAAAGGCACATATGCCTGTACTTCGCAGTATTGAAAAAGATTTTGCTGAAAGCAAGCCATTTAGCGGGCTAAAGGTTGCTCTCTCAATTCACCTTGAGGCAAAAACCGCATACCTTTGCACAGTGCTCGCCTCTGGCGGTGCTGAAATGTATGTTACCGGCTCAAACCCACTTTCAACTCAAGATGATGTTGCAGCCGCGTTAGCACACAACGGACTTAATGTTTTTGCTTGGTATAATGCAACAAGTGAAGAATATATGGAGCATCTTCGTGAGGTTATCAAGGTTGGTCCTGACGTTATTATTGATGACGGTGGTGACCTTGTAAATCTTATTCACAATGAATACCCTGAACTTTTACCTAATGTTATGGGTGGCTGTGAAGAAACAACAACAGGTATTATTCGCCTTGTTTCAATGGCTCGTGATGGTGCGCTTAAATTCCCTATGATTGCAGTTAACAACGCAAAATGTAAATATCTTTTTGACAACCGTTACGGCACAGGTCAATCAGTATGGGACGGAATCAACCGCACAACAAATCTTATTGTTGCAGGTAAAAAGGTTGTAGTTTCTGGTTACGGCTGGTGCGGTAAAGGCGTTGCTATGAGAGCTGCGGCGCTTGGCGCACAAGTTATTGTTACTGAAATTGACCCTATTAAAGCCATGGAAGCTAGAATGGACGGCTTCTCAGTAATGGAAATGGTTGACGCTGCAAAAGAAGGTGACTTTTTTGTTACAGTTACCGGTTGTAAAGATGTTATTACTAAAAAAGCATTTGAGAATATGAAAGACGGTGCAATTTGCTGTAACGCAGGTCACTTTAATGTAGAAATTAATCTTCCTGACCTTGAAAGCATGGCAGTTGAAATCAAAGAACAACGAAATAACATTATGGGTTATACACTTGCTGATGGTAGAACAATCAGCATTATTGCGGAAGGTCGTCTTGTAAACCTTGCTGCAGGTGATGGTCACCCTGCCGAAATTATGGATATGAGTTTCTCAATTCAAGCGCTTTGTGCTGAATATATTGTTAAAAACCATAACTCTTTAACTGCATCAGTAATTGACGTGCCTGAAGAGATTGACAAAAAAGTTGCTCTTCGCAAACTCAATAGTTGGGGTACAGAAATTGACGTGCTTACTCCTGAGCAAGAAAAATATGTTAACAGTTGGAATGTATAAATATGAATAATTATTTTAGATATTTAAATCAAAAATGTCCTATTTGCGAAAACAAGTTTGCAAGTGATGACGATATTGTAGTTTGCCCATTATGTGGTACTCCACACCACCGCGAATGCTATAAAAAGAACGGCGAATGTGGAAATTATGATGAACACAACAAGGGCTTTCATTGGACTCCAGTAGAAAATCCTGCCACAGAAAACGCAAATGAGCAAACACAAGATAACGCAAATGAGCAAACACCTCCATTCTTGTTTTGGGATGCAAATCAAAGGCCTTACTCACAATTTCCGCCTGAAATTGCACCTGATGTTACAACTCAAGAGGCAGCGGACTTTGTTCAAAGCAAAGGAAGAAAATATATTCAAAATTTCTTTTATGAGAAATCAAATAGAAAAGCCTTTAACTGGGCAGGATTTATTTTTACGCCATATTGGTTTTTCTACCGCAAAATGTATAAGCTTGGTGCAATTTTTCTTGCAATTACACTTTTACTTTCAGTAGGCGCTAGTTATCTTCCTCCTATCCAAAAGCTTAATAATGCTTTGGATGAGATTGCTATAAAGTATGAAGATGTTAGCGAATTTACTGAAGATGAAATAATGAGCTTCTACGACGAACAAACCAAAATGTATGGCGAAAACAAAGTCGGCATAGTGCTTTTATTTGCACAAGGTGCTTTATCACTAGCACTTCAAATTTTTGTTGGCTTTAAGGCAAACAAGTGGTATTATAACCACACCGTTGAAAATATAACGAAAATCAAACGCGAAACTGATGATGTAAGTGCACGAAGACTGCTTTTCTTCAAATCAGGCGGTGTATCAATTGGACATACATTTCTTGCAATACTTATTAACAATATAATTGTTATGGGCATTGACATGTTTGTCGGCTTTATAAATTAATTCTTCAACAAGGAGATTGGTGTTATGAAAATTACAAAGGCAATTATCCCTGCGGCAGGACTTGGCACAAGAGTGCTTCCTGCATCAAAGGCAGTTCCAAAAGAAATGCTTAACATTGTTGACAAACCTGCAATTCAGTATCTTGTAGAAGAAGCTGCAAAATCAGGTATTACTGATGTTCTTATTATCACAAATCGTGGCAAAGGTGTTATTGAAGACCACTTTGACCACGCTTATGAGCTTGAAGATAAACTTAGCAAAAATCCTGACAAGAAAGACCTTTACGAGGCAGTTCTTGAGCCATCACAACTTTGCAACACATATTTTCTTCGTCAAAAAGAAACAGGTGGACTTGGCCATGCTGTTCTTTGTGCAAAGAATTTTGTAGGTAACGAGCCGTTTGCAATTCTTTATGGTGATGATGTTTTCATTTCTGATAAAGAACCAGTTACAAAACAGCTTATTGACGCTTATGAAAAATATGGTAAGGGCGTTGTTGGCGTTAAAGAAGTACCAACAAAAGATGTTTCAAAATACTGTTCTCTTAAGGTTGAAGAAATTGAAGACAAAGTTTTCAACTGTACTGATATGATTGAAAAACCAAAGCCAGAAGAGATTTTCTCAAACTATTCAATTCTTGGTCGTGTAGTAATGCCACCTGAAATTTTCGACATTCTTGAAAGCACACCAAAAGGTGCAGGTAACGAGCTTCAATTAACTGATGCTATGAAAACTCTTGCACAAACTAAAGGTGTTATTGCTCTTGATTATTATGGCACACGCTATGATATGGGTAACAAAATGGGTATTATGAAAGCAAACTGCGAAGTAGCTCTTAACCACCCTGAAATCGGTGAAGATTTTAAAGCGTATATTAAGGAATTAGCAAAAACATTATAATTAAACATAAGTAAAGGGCAGTCAAATGACTGCCCTTTTTGTTATGATTTGATTTTATGCATTCACTACCTCAGCTGTAAAGTTAATTGTTGCTGTATATGTTCCAGGTTCAGCTTTGCCCCAACATTCTGATGCAATACCTATGTAATAATAATCCGGATCTTCGTCAAAAGGCATTCCATCATATCTGTAGAATTTCGCTGTTTCTCGTACACGACCGTCTTCTTCTCCATAAAACTCAAAAATGCTTCCACTAACCATTTCAGTTTTGTGAACGCCTAACGCATATCCCAACGCGAATGGGATTGTTGTCTCGGTGTTAGGACAAGCAAAATCATCATAAGTAGCGGTTACGTGAAGATTTTTGTCCACTGCAAAACCCGAAGAATTTGTTACAGTCAAATCACCTATTTTAGTTTCTATTGCTCCATAATCAATTGTCTGGTCAGCAGGAATGTTTAATGTGTATGCTGCACCAGGTACTGTTGTTGTTAATGTTGTTGTATTTTCAGCAAACGCCATTGTAGCAAATGGAACTAACATTAATACACAAATAAGAATTGCCATTGTTTTTTTCATAATAAATTCTCCTTTGAAAATATATTTAATTAACCCTAAGGGATAATTTCGTTTCAGCACCATTCATCGGTTTCATTTTACCATCCATTGAATAGCATTCATATTTCAATATTGCTTTATAATTACCTCTTGGCATTTCTTGCGTTAAATATATAGCTTCAGATTTTTTGCCGGGCTTTATCAAATCCGATTTCCAAAGCACAGTGCCATCTTCCAACAAAAGAGTAATTTTGAAATAGCATCTATTTTGTGAGGGGTTTTCTAATGCTATATTTTGCTGTTTAGTATCCGCTTTAAGATATATTACTTCGTACCCTGGAATTGCTGTTGATTTACTGTTTGTATTTGTTGTGGATTCTTTTTCAGTTGTACTTGTTTCCGTCTCTTTTTTTGTAGTTTCTGTTGTTATTATTGAAGCAGGTTTTTTATCTACCCCCGAGTGCTTTTGTGTAGTTGTTTCCGTTGTAGTACTTTCATCAATAATATCAGTGCTTAACTCCTCTATTTCTGTTGTAGTTTCTATTTCGGTAGTGCTAACAGGACTATTCGTTGCTTCATTTTTTTTACATGACTTAAATAAGAGTAATGAAAAAAGTATAATTATTACAAATATAAGCAACACTATAATTAGTTTATATTCTTTTTTATTATCTTTCATTGTTATCACCATAATTACGTTAATGTAACGTAATTTTAACACCTTTTTATGATAAAGTCAATACGTTAATATAGCGTAAAGGTGATTTTTATGAAACAAATTCAATTTTACGGAAATAAAAATATTATTTCTGAAAAAGTAAAAGCTCGTCGCATAGAGTTGAACTTATCGCAAGCTGATGTTGCAGCCAAACTTCAAACGATGAACGTGAATATCGACCAACAAATGATTAGTAAAATTGAAAAGAACAAGCGTCAAGTAACAGACTTTGAAGTTGCTTGCTTATGCAAATGCCTAAACATTCAGCCCAACTATTTATTAGACGATATTGATTTTTAATACAAAAAAGCGGTAGAGAAATTTCTCTACCGCTTATCTT
This sequence comes from Candidatus Fimenecus sp., assembly GCA_045611635.1. Classification (GTDB taxonomy): domain Bacteria; phylum Bacillota; class Clostridia; order Oscillospirales; family Acutalibacteraceae; genus Fimenecus. The sequence continues at coordinate 5,848 of JAZKXL010000114.1, forward strand.
TTGCTTAGAATTATTTACAGAAATAATTTTTAATTCTTTCTACCGCTTTGATTGTGTTTTCAGTTGAACCGAATGCTGTGAGTCGGAAATATCCTTCACCGCTTGGACCAAAGCCCTCGCCAGGAGTACCAACAACCTGAATGTTTTCAAGAAGTGTGTCGAAGAATTCCCAACTTGACATTCCGTCAGGAGTTTTGAGCCATACATAAGGTGAGTTTACTGCACCATAAACTGTAAAGCCACACTCTTTAAGTCCGTTATAGATAATCTTTGCATTGTTCTGATAATACGCAATGATTTCACGAATCTGCTTTTTGCCTTCTTCTGAGTAGCAAGCTTCTGCTGCTCTTTGTGTGATATAAGAAACACCATTGAATTTTGTTGCTTGACGTCTTGCCCAAAGTGCATTAAGCTCAACACCATCAACCTTAATGTCGTGTGGCACTAC
>JAZKXL010000115.1:0-2812 GCA_045611635.1 Candidatus Fimenecus sp.
CACTTGGAAGAACGTTGCTTTCTGCAGGAATAAGAAGCACGTCATCAAAGGTAAGACCTTCTTTTGCAAACTTGTCTGTCATAATTTATATCTCCTTCACTTTTAAATTCTTTATAAAATAGAGAGAAACTTGAAAAAGTTTCTCTCTTTGGGCATACTTATTCCGCTGGGAAGAATGCTTTATGAATTGCGCTAACTGCACGGTCAGCATCCTCAAGACTAATAAGAACTGAAATTTTGATTTCGCTTGTAGCAATCATATCAATGTTGATGTCGCGCTCGTAGAGGGCCTCAAACATTTTTGAAGCTGTACCTGGGTGAGATTCCATACCTGCACCAACGATTGAAATTTTAGCAACTGATGTATCGCAAATAATATCTTTATCTTCAATGTCAAATACATTTTTTACGCACTCAAGAGTTTCATCAGCATTACCCTTTGCAACTGTGAATGTAATGTCTTTTGTGCTATCACGGCCGATTGATTGTAAAATAATATCAACATTAATCTTGCGTTTTGCAAGAGCATCAAAAAGCTTGAAAGCAACACCTGGTGTGTTAGGGATTTTTGTAACTGAAATACGTGCTACGTCTGTATCTTTTGTAACACCTCTAATAAGCATTTTTTCCATTTTGGTAACCTCCTTAACGATTGTACCCGGAACTCTCTTAAGACTTGAGAGAACTTCTAACTCAACATTATATTTTTTAGCCATTTCTACTGAACGATTATTAAGCACTTGTGCACCAAGAGTTGCAAGTTCAAGCATTTCATCATAAGTAATTTCTTGAAGTTTCTTTGCATTTTCTACTTTTCTTGGGTCAGCTGTATAAACGCCTTCAACGTCAGTGAAAATTTGGCAACGGTCAGCACGAAGAGCTGCAGCAATAGCAACTGCACTTGTGTCAGAGCCACCACGACCAAGAGTTGTTAAGTCATCATATTTATTAATTCCTTGGAAACCTGCCACAATGACAATATTATGACGGTCAATTTCTGAACGAAGACGGTCAGTTTTAACATTCTTAATTCTCGCTACACCATAAGCTGAACTTGTGTTAAATCCTGCCTGCCAGCCAAGAAGAGAAACTGCAGGACAACCTAATTTTTCACATGCCATAGCAAGAAGTGAAATTGAAATTTGCTCGCCTGAAGCCATAAGCATATCCATTTCTCTTTTTGATGGCTTAGAGTTGATTTCATACGCTTTTTCAATTAATTCGTCAGTTGTGTCACCTTGTGCTGATACTACAACAACAACGTCGTTACCTGCGCGGTAAGTATCAGTAACTATTTGGGCAACATTCATTACTCTTTCGGCGTCACGAACACTTGAACCGCCGAATTTTTGAACTATAAGTCCCATATATGCCTCCTATAAAGGTTATTTATTAATAGTCTGTTACTCTAATAAGAGATTTAATGCTAATTGAAGAAATGCTATTGAGCTTTTCAACTAACTCGCCTTCAGCCATAGGGCTTGTTACAAATGCAAGTTCATTTGATTTACATCCTGCAAATTCAAGCACTTGAACTTTACCAATCGTTGCAACAACATCTTGCAAAGCATTTGCTCTATCAGTAACTTCAGCACGAATGTAAAGAGGATTAACCGCTGATTTGTAATCAACAACGTAATTTTCTTCAGCGTCCGCCCAACCAAGAGGTTTCTTTCTATCCATATTTCTTGCACAGTCAATAACGTCAGCTACTACTGCTGAAGCAGTAGGAAGTTTACCTGCGCCCTTACCGTAGAATACAACATCACCAGTTGCGTCACCACGAACAAGAATTGCATTGAAAACGTCATTAACACTTGCTAATTGACTACCGTCCATTACAATTGCAGGAGAAACGATTGCAAAAATCTTTCCATCATCCATTCTTTTTGCGCGACCAAGAAGTTTGATAACGCCACCGAATGCACCAATATATGCAACATCATCAAGTGTAATTTTTGTAATGCCTTCAGTATATACTGTATCAGGGTAAACATGCTTGCCAAAGCAAAGAGATGCAAGAATACAAATCTTTCTACAAGCATCATGACCTTCAACGTCAGCTGTAGGGTCTTTTTCAGCATAACCATTATCTTGAGCAAGTTTAAGCGCATCTTCAAAGCTCATATTCTTTTCAATCATCATTGTAAGAATAAAGTTTGTTGTGCCGTTTAAAATACCTGCGATTTCATCAATTTCATTTGCTGCAAGACATTGTGAAATTGGACGAATAATTGGAATACCGCCGCCAACTGATGCTTCAAACAAGAAGTTAACATTGTTTTCTTGAGCAAACTGTAAAAGTTCGCAACCTTTTGCAGCAACTAACTCTTTATTTGATGTTACAACGCTTTTGCCTGCCTTAAGGCAAGATGAAACAAATTCATAAGCAGGGTGTAATCCGCCCATTGTTTCAACAACAACTTTAACGTCATCATCATTAAGAATAAGATTAAAATCTTTTATCATTTTACTCTCGTGAGGGTCGCCTGGGAAATCTCGTAAATCAAGAATATATTTAACTTCCATCTCACTTTGAGTACTTCTTTTAACAATACTATCGTGATTTTTTGTAAGCACTTCAACTACGCCTGAGCCAACTGTGCCATAGCCCATAACTGCTACATACATTTATATTCACATCCTATTACAAGGTAGAATAAAGCATTATAAAAATACTTTTAGATATTTTATCACAAAATGTCAAGATAATAAAGAGGTAATATACAATATATTTAATTATTTTTTTATGGTTTTTTTAGAAAAATTTACATAAAATTATAACTTTTGAATTGATACTTAAGAAAATATG
>JAZKXL010000116.1:0-6787 GCA_045611635.1 Candidatus Fimenecus sp.
CGAAGATAGTAGAGTTTGCTTCTGCGAACCTTACCGCGTCTAACTGTTTCTACCTTTGCAACGTTTGGTGAATTTACAGGGAATACTCTTTCAACACCTACACCGTATGATACACGACGTACTGTGAATGTTTCAGAAACACCAGCACCCTTACGAGCAATGATTGTTCCTTCGAATACCTGAATTCTTTCTCTTTCGCCTTCACGAATCTTAACGTGTACTTTAACAACGTCACCGACTCTGATTGCTGGGTTTGCTTCTTTGATGCAACCCTCTGCCATTAATTTTAATGCGTCCATAACTAACCTCCGATAAAAATTTTTCAAGTGTTCGTACCGAATGTCAGCAGAGGACCACCCGAGATAATAGTTATTTTTTTGCAGTTTCCCACAAATGCCTATGTATAATACCACAAGTCAATAGAAAATGCAAGAGTTTTTTTATATTTTATTCTTTATTTGTTATTAATTTTGAATATCGCAACATTACTACAGTTGCAACAGCTGTAAATATCCAAGCAATTATTTGAAAAACGCTAAAAATGTCAGTTGAAAGTTTTTGGGCAAGCAAGCCGAATGTAATTGGCGATAACAAAATGCTTGCATAAGCAACTGCACCCTGAAGGCCAATAAAGGATTGCGAAATATCTCTACCCATATGAATTGGTGTTAAATGCGTCATATTAGGAAATACAGGTCCGTTACCAATACCTATAAGAAACAACCCTAACCCCGCTATACTTGGATTTGCCACAAAAGTGAGAATAATTGCAATAAATGTAATTGATTCACCAATTACGATAATTTTTTTAGGTGAAAATTTATTTACAAGCACACCTGATAAAAATCTACCCAATGTCATTCCTATAAAATAGAATGTAATCATTTGCGCAGCTTTATCGGGAGTAAGTCCTTTTGAATTTACAAGAAAAGTACTACCCCATGCAAGACAAACCGATTCTATTGCACAGGAGCCGTAATACACTACAAGACTTGCACGTGCAATAGGGATTTTTAACAATTGAGGAATTGAAACGACTCGTGTTTCATCTTCTATTGATTTTTCTTCTTTGACCTTGTTCCAAATTGGTATTGACAAAAAGCACATAATTGTAAGAGCAAGTTGAAAAAAGAACATTGTTCTATATCCGCCCTGCCAATTATTACTGTTTCTTAATGCTAAAGACATTAAAAATGGGCTTAACGCCACACCTACGCCATAAGAACAGTGCAAGAAATTCACATGAGTTGCCTTATAATTCAACGCAACATAGGTGTTCAAAACATTGTCAATTCCGCCTGCACCAAGTCCTAAAGGAATAGAAAACAGGCACATTACAAGAATATTTTGTGAATAAGAAAAACCGAGAATTGCAACAGCAGTAAGTGCTGTACTGAATGCAACAACTAAAGGTGTACCAAGTTTTTTAGTAAGTCTTGCACTCAATAGACTTGAAACTATTGTACCTACGTACATAATTCCTGTAACGAAGTTTGAATATGAAATTGGCAAATCAAATTCAGTATATATTGCAGGCCAAGCAGTCCCGAAAAGTGAATCAGGAATTCCGAGTCCTACATAAGTTGCAAAAATTATAATTACTAATAGAGTTGCCATTACTTAAATACTTCCATATTCTCTATATAAGATTCTATTTTAATTATATCCACATCTTGCTCGTCAGTTTCGGTATCTTTTACCAATGCACCAATTAAAAGCATTGGATTTATATTGATACTTGTGCCTGATGAAAGAATTGTATTAAGAACGAGTTTTCCATTTTCATTTTCTAATTCAAATGACTTTATATGCTCTCTAATATTTACTTCTTTTGCAATTTTCTTTCTACCCTGCTTTGCTTTTTTCTCAACAATAATTTCGTTTGATAAAAGTTTATTTTTTATAGTTTCAAGAAGCAATTTATCAGGATTATTGAAAACAATTTTATACTTTGCCCAACGAATATCACTAGAAGCAGTTTCATAAACATAAATTTCTTTTACTGTAATATCAACCGGTAATGAATCATTTATATTTTTTGCTAATTCTTCTAAATCAACTTCTTCCATAAGACGAAAATCAACAGTTTCACAATAACTTTCAAATCCTAATGAAAGTGGCATTGCAAATGTTAAAAACGCATGAGGATTAAAGCCCTCAGTAAACCAAATCGGCACATTTGCGCGTTTCATTGCACGCGTAATACAACGAACAGTATCAAGGTGAGAGATAAACTTTGCCATACCTGTTTTTTCGAAAGACATTCGAACATCCATAGCCCATTTTTTAACTTCTGGCATCACATTTACCTCCGTTCAATTTATTTGCACCACAAGCGGAACATTTTATGCGACATTGTGGAGTTGTAACACTCTCATGTGCTTTTTTATTTTCATCAATAAGGAAATCTTTACGAATTCCGTAATCCATAATTTCCCAAGGAAGAATTTCAGTATATTCACGCTTACGATTTGTATAGAATGATGGTGTAAGATTACACTCTTGGAACGCTTCAGCCCATTTTGAGTAATCAAAAAACTCATCCCAGGCGTCAAACTTGCATCCCTTTTGCCATGCTTTATAAATTACTTCACCAAGGCGACGGTCACCACGAGCAAAAACGCCTTCCATCACTGAAGTTTTAGACTCGTGATAGCTTACGGAAATCTTACGACTTTTAACACTTGCAAGAAGATGCTTTTGTTTTTCAATAAGCATATCTCCGGTATCTTGTGGTTCCCATTGGAAAGGAGTAAATGGTTTTGGAACAAATGATGCAACGCTGATATTAACCTGCACGCCCTTACCCTTTTCTCTATTAGGGTTACGATAAAATGTATCTACAACCTTTTGGGCAAGGTCGGCAATACCTGCAATATCTTCCATAGTTTCAGTTGGAAGGCCCATCATAAAGTAGAGTTTGACGCTTGTCCAACCACCATCAAACGCTTTTAATGCTGTGCGAAGAACTTCTTCTTCAGTTACATTCTTATTTATAGCATCACGAAGTCTTTGTGTGCCTGCTTCAGGCGCAAAGGTAAGACCGCTACGACGAACTTTTTTAAGTTCTTCCATAAGTTCATCTGAAAAATTATCAACACGAAGTGATGGAAGTGAAACATTGATATTTTCTTTCAACGCCCAACCAAAAAGCATTGGAATTAATTCTTCAATTTTTGTGTAGTCACTTGTAGAAAGCGAGCAAAGTGAAATTTCATCATAACCAGTTGCATCACTAATTCTACGACACTGTTCATTAATTACTTCAGGTGATTTTTCACGAATTGGTCGGCTTATAAAACACGCCTGACAAAAACGACAACCACGAGTACAACCACGAAAAACCTCACCAACAGTTCTATCTTGAACAACATCAATAAACGGAACAATAAAATCCTTTGGGTAATGTGCAGTATCAAGGTTGGATACTATTCTTTTTTGTACTTTTGGCGGTGCACATTCATTATTTTCAACGGACTTTATAGTACCATCTTCATTGTAATGAACATCATAAAATTCAGGCACATAAACGCCTTGAATTTGTGCTGCCTCACGCAAGAAATCAAGTTTTGTTGAGCCCATTTCTTTATGTTTAATGAGCAAGTCAACAATATCGTTTGTAACTTCTTCACCCTCACCAGGCAAGAAGATATCAACAAAATCCACCATTGGCTCAGGGTTGCAAACACAAGGTCCACCTGCAACAACAATAGGTGTAAGTGAATTTCTATCTTTTTTAAGTACAGGCACTCCGCCTAAATCAAGCATATTAAGCACATTGGTATAACTTAATTCGTACTGTAATGAAAATCCAATTAAATCGAATTCATCAAGCGAGTCACCACTCTCAAGAGCATAGAGTTTTACTCCGTTTTCACGCATAAGCGCTTCCATATCATCCCAAGGTGCAAAAACACGCTCACACCAAGCATCTTGTCTTTCATTTACAACGCTGTAAAGAATTTTCATACCAAGGTGTGACATACCGATTTCGTAATTATCGGGAAAACAAAAAGCATAACGTAATTTTACACTGTTTTTATCTTTTATAACGCTATTAAGCTCACCACCTGTATAACGAGCAGGTTTTTGAACTTTTTTAAGTAGTTTTTCTACTTCCTTTTTAACCATAGTGAAACCTCACAAAAAAATATATTCACAATATTTTACTACAAAATACAACTTATTTCAATAATCATTATTTCCAACAAACGACAAAGTTAGAAAAATTGCAATAATTATAAGTGAAATGTTATAACCACTTGATACTAACACATAAATTCCCCACAAATATATTACAGCAATAAAAAATACTGAGGTGATTTTTAGAATATTTGAGGAAATGTTATTATCATATTTTTTCGATAAAATAAAATAAAGCGCCATTCCCCCATCTAATTGTTTTATGGGAAGCAAGTTGAAAATCATAAGTATTAAATTCACGCAACCAAAGGTAAGAATGTTTTCATTTTTGTTAAAGCAAAGACTCACTACTGAAATTGCAAAACACATCAAATTAGCAATCGGTCCGCCAAGTGCTATAAGGATTTCATTTTTAACGCTGATTTTATAATCAGGTTGACGAATTATATTCATACCCGTAATTTCAAAACTTACGGCTTGTGGTTTATTTCCTACAGCAGTCATCATTAAAAGATGTCCTGACTCGTGCACCAATGACGAAAATATGGTTATCAATACATTTGATGGTACATTCAGCGAAATCACAAAAGTTATAAGTGCCATAAACAAAAAAGTGACTTCTATTTTTACTCCGCAAACACTAAAAACCATAATTTAACACAAATAAAGGATTTACATAAACGCCATTTACAAGTACTTCAAAATGCAAATGATTACCTGTTGCATAACCTGTGTCACCTACAAGTGCAATTATATCCCCTTTTTTCACTAAATCCCCTTCTTTTACAAGCAACTTTTCACAATGGTTATATGTGGTTTTAAGGTTTTCACTATGTCTTATTGCAACATAATTTCCATTGATTTCGTGATATTTTGCTTTTTCAACTACACCGCTGTATGCTGAATAAATTTTTGTATTTTTAGGCGAAGCAATATCAAGCCCTTTATGCAACGAATATTCGTTAGTTATTGGACTTGTTCTATAGCCAAATTTAGAGGTTATATCTCCATTTTTTATGGGATTTTCAAGATTAACAGTTAAAAAAACGGGAGAAAAGTTAACCTTTTCTCCCGTTGTGGTTTCGGTTTCACCCGTTGATTCTTCAATACTTGGTGAAAATGTTTCAATCACAACATTTTTTAAACTACCTAAAATTTTCGACACCGCAATATCGGTTTTGCAAATCTCATTATAAAAAGATTTTATGTTTTGCGAAAGGTTGCTATCAGTTCTACACACAAGAAATAATACACCCGTAATTAACAATGATAATACAAGTTGAATTACAACCACTTGAGTCATAAAGTATGGTTGTTTTGTTTTTTGTACTTTTCTTCGTTCACGAGGTACTTCATAAAAATTATTGTCCATAATATCACCAACTAATTTTATGATGAAACTATGGACAATATGTCTTTATTATTTTTTAAAAAATCTTACAATTTCCGCTCTTTCAAAGGTGCTAACAGTACGATTGCCCTTTGAGTTTAAAATATAATCAAGCAAATTCTTTTCATTATTTATTATTGCAACATTAAGTTGATTGTCATCAACTATTTTAATTTCTGAACTATTGTCAACGAAATAAACAATTGGGAAAATGTTGGCTGTAATTCCAAAATCTTTGAACATTTCAACCATTCTTCTGCCTTGACGATGCGCTTGTTTTGCAGGATTTTTAACTGTTTTTTCATAGTTTTTATTTTTACCGTGTTTGATTTGTTTCCAATTTTGGTCAGATGTGTTACCTGAAATAATTCCACGATAATTTTTACATTCAACTATAAATACACCATTTTTACCAATTACAACAAAGTCGAGTTCACTCACTGAACCACGATTATGAATTACAGGGTTAGTAATCACAGTAAATTCTTTTGGTAATTGTTTAAGTGTTTCATATGTTTGCTTTTCACCTTTTACACCTGAATTTAGTATTTCATACTCTTTCTTTTTTGTTAAACACACATACAAAAGCACAACTGACAACACAATAAACATGATCGGAAATGCTACATGTAAGGTTGAGTTGTTGATTAGTATAGCAAAAAGCATTACTATGCCAACGCCAAAGAACACGAGTGTAAAGAACAAAGCAAATACAGTATGCCAAAATGCCTTGTTTTTATTGGTTTTAAGTTCAGATTTAATACGAACTGTTTTTGCCATTTATTAGAACACCTTCTTCATAACTGCACCGTCTTTTGCAGATGAAACTAGAGTTGAATAACGAGCGAGCCAACCTGACTTAACATTTGGTTCAGGTTTAACATATGACTTTCTTCTTTCGTTAAGTTCTTCGTCAGAAACCTTAACATTAATTCTGCTTTCAGGAATGTTGATTTCGATAATATCACCTTCGTAGATAAGACCAATTTCACCACCTGCAGCAGCTTCCGGTGAAACGTGACCGATTGAAGCTCCACGAGATGCACCGCTGAAACGACCATCAGTAATAAGAGCAACAGTCTTGTCAAGTTTCATACCTGCAAGTGCTGATGTTGGGTTGAGCATTTCTCTCATACCAGGACCACCTACTGGGCCTTCATAACGGATAACAACAACATCACCATCAACGATTTTACCATTATAAATTGCATCAATAGCAGCATCTTCTGAGTCAAACACCCTTGCAGGACCTGA
>JAZKXL010000117.1:0-38789 GCA_045611635.1 Candidatus Fimenecus sp.
AAGGCATTCAGTATTTTGCTTTGCCCAGCCAACATTTTCTAAAGCCCCTGCTGATTTTGACTGGCGGTACATATAATATGGGTGGTAATTTTCACTTAAGCGTTCATACGCGTATTCCAGCATTTGTGATGCATTTTTTGCACCTTTTACCGCAAGTTCAGGTGAATTTTGACCGATACCTGATGCACGCTTCACCGCAAGTGTATGCACTGTTATATTTTCAGGATTTAAACTTATTGCAGTATCAAGTGAGTGCATAAACCCCTCAACCGTATCAGTTGGAAGCCCTGCAATTAAATCCATATTAATATTATTAAAGCCGATTTCACGAGCAAGGTTAAAAATATTTATTGTATCTTGGGCACTGTGGCGTCTGCCAACCGTCTCTAACACTGTGTCGTTAAAGGTTTGCGGATTTATGCTTATTCTATCAACCTTAGAAGCTTTAATAACTTGCAACTTTTCTTCAGTAATTGTATCAGGGCGACCTGCCTCTAATGTAAATTCACGGCAAGTGCTCAAATCGAAATTACTTTCAATAGTTTTTAATATTTCTTCGATTTGGTTGGCACTTAATGTTGTTGGTGTGCCACCACCGATATAAACACTTTCAAGAGTTAAGCCAATTTCATTTGCAATTTGAGCAGTTTCAATTAACTCTTGTTTTAGCAAATCAACATAAACAGGCAAAAGTGATTTTGCTTTTTCGTTTTCTACTGAGTGAGAAACGAATGAGCAATAGCTACACCTTGATGGGCAAAAAGGAATTGAAACATACAAACTGAAAGAATTTGGTTTTGATGTTTTAATTATTTCTTCTTCATAACCTGAAACAGTTTTTGCAAGGTTGTATTTTTCTTCAGTTACAAGCAAATCGGTTTTAAAATACTCTTTTGCGCGCTCCCCACCCATTTGCTTTTCGGTATTTATAAGGAGTTTTGATGGGCGTACACCCGTAAGCACTCCCCATTTAGGGAAAAAGCCCATATACTCACTTAAAAGCGTATAAACCATTCTACCCATTTGCATTTCATTATCGTCACAAAGGGGCGCTTTAAGTGTTTTATTAAAATTTTCAAAATTTGCTGTTACGCGGATTTCATTTGTAACTGATGTGAGAAGATTATACTCTTCACCTTCATCATAAACGACCTGAATTTTAGTGTCAGGCATAAAAATACGCACCAGCTTTTCCATTTCATAATGGAATTTATGGTTTATTACAAGTAACTTAATCATTTTCTTCTAAATCTTGTTCTCATATAACGATTGTTTTCACGCTCAAAATCAAGTGTTGTTGAGTCGTCATGACCGGGATAAACATTATAATCACCGTCTAAATCGGCAATTTTTGCAAGGGACATAAGCTCTTCTCTTGGATTTCCGCTATAATAATCAGTTCGTCCTGCTGAAAGCTTAAAAAGGGTATCACCTGAAAATAGAAGTTGGTCATCAGAAAAAATATAACAAACTCCACCTTTTGTATGTCCTGGTGTGTGAAGCACTTTTATGTTACCACCTGCAAATGATATTTCATCTCCATCATCAACCAATATATCGGCTACTGTATTTGGAAGTTCTTTTTCAGGGCAATACATATCGATAACATTTTTTTCTCTATCTAACAGTAATTCTTCATCTTCTTTATGAATTACTATTTTTGCACCTGTATTGTCTTTAATCATCTTTGCTCCACAAATATGGTCAAAATGCCCATGTGTTAATAAAACATATTTAACATTTTTTCCTTTTACTTTTTCTAATAATTTATCGTCAGCAACACCAGGGTCAACCAACAACATTTCACCTGTTACTTCATCCTCTACAAGAAAAGTATTTGTTGCAAAAAAGGGTGTTATATATGATAAATGTTTTTTTACTGTAAGCATATTATTTTCTCCATGTAACGTTTGATTAAATCGGCTTGCGATTATCAGCGGTTACGCCAAATTTCTGAATCATAAAGGATTGTTACGGGACCGTCGTTAAGCAAGTCAACCTTCATATCGGCACCAAAAATGCCTTTTCCTACATTTTTTACACCGTTTTCTAAAAGTTTGGTACAAAAATATTCATACAATTCATTTGCACGGTCAGGATGTGCTGACTTTATAAATGATGGTCGGTTACCCTTTTTTAAATCGGCACAAAGTGTAAACTGCGAAACTGCAAGAATTTCACCATCTACACTTTGAATATCAAGATTCATTTTGCCATCTTCATCTTCAAACACTCGAAGATTTGCAATTTTACGGGCAAGGACTTCTGCATCATATTCAGTGTCATCATCCATAACACCAAGCAAAATTAGATAACCTTTATTGATTTTTGAAACAAGCTCACCTTCAACAGTTACGCTTGCTCTACTTACTCTTTGTACTACTGCTTTCATATTTAACGCTCCACTTGTAAAATACCATCTATTTTTTCAATTCTTGAAATCAAATTCTTCAAATGGTCAAGACCGCTGACATTAACTGTAAGTTCAACAATTGTTCTACCATCCTTCATATCGTGAGTAGAAATGCTTGTAATGTTAACGCGCATATTTGCAACCTGCACAGCTACCTCTGCCATAAGTCCCACACGAGAAAGACAAGTAAGTTGAAGTGTCGCTTTATATTCTTCTTTAACATTACCATTCCAATATGCATTCACCCAACGAGCCGGTTCGGCACAATTAATAAGGTCTTTAGGCACATTAGTACAGTCACGCTTGTGAATTGAAACACCGTGACCACGAGTGATAAAGCCGATAATATTATCACCAGGAAGCGGATTACAGCATTGTGAGAATTTAATAAGACAGTTATCAATACCCTCAACAGTAACACCATCTTTATTCTTCTTAGATGAATCTTTAACTGGGATTGCTTTAACCTCGTTACGACTCTTATCGTAATTCTTTTGATATTCCTCTTTAATATATGGCATAAGACGGTTTACTGAAAGTCCGCCATAGCCGATTGCAGCATAGAAATCGTCAACAGTTTCCATTCGTTGACGCTCGGCAAGTCGTTTAATGAATTTTTCGTAATCTTCTTCACTTAAACGAATATAATTACGTCTAAACTCACGCTCAACTTCTTCTCTACCCTCAATAATATTTTCTTCGCGTCTTTCTTTCTTAAACCAGTTACGGATTTTGCTTTTTGCTTGACTTGTTTTTACAATGTTAAGCCAGTCACGAGAAGGTCCTTTGCCTTGTTGTGAAGATGTAAGAATTTCTATAATTTGACCTGTTTTAATTACGTAATCAATAGGTACTATGCGACCGTCAACCTTAGCACCAACCATTTTGTTACCAACGGCGGAGTGAATTGCATAAGCAAAGTCAATAACAGTTGCACCCTTAGGCACATTGACAACATCGCCCTTTGGTGTATAAACGAAAACCTCATCAGTAATAAGGTCAGTTTTAATTGATGACACAAGTTCCCTTGCATCTCCTGACTCTTGCTGTGCTTCAAGCATTTCACGAATCCATTGAAGTCGGTCATCAAATGTTTGTTTGCCACCTGAAACACCAAGCTTATATTTCCAGTGGGCTGCGATACCGAATTCAGCGGTACGGTGCATATCCCAAGTTCTAATTTGCACCTCAAAAGGTACGCCCTCTTTACCGATAACGGTAGTATGAAGTGACTGATACATGTTTGGCTTTGGTGTTGAAATGTAATCCTTAAATCTATTAGGAAGTGGATTATACATATCATGAATTATACCAAGACAGTTATAACAGTCAACTACGCTATCAACGATAATGCGGACTGCATAAATATCAAAAATTTGGTCAAAATCCTTTCCCTGCATATACATTTTTCGGTATATACCGTGAACTGATTTAATACGGCCGCTAATTTGTGCATTTGGCACGTACTGATGAACACGCTCAAGAATTTTTTTCTTTGTGTTATCAAGGAAATCGTTGCCTGAACGGCTTGAATTTTGCAAGTTTTCTTCAATGCCAGCATAAGCCACAGGGTCAAGAAAACGAATTGCTCTATCTTCAAGTTCTTCCTTAACGGAACGAATACCGAGACGGTGAGAAATAGGTGCAAAAATTTCAAGAGTTTCCAACGCTTTATCACGTTGCTTTTGTGGGTCAACAAACTCCAAAGTTCGCATATTATGAAGTCTATCAGCAAGTTTTACGATAATAACACGAATGTCCTTTGACATTGCAAGAAGCATTTTACGAACATTTTCGGCTTGTTGTTCTTCTTTAGTTTCGCGAGAATTAAGCTGCACCTTGCCAAGTTTTGTAACTCCATCAACTATAAGGGCAACATCTTCACCGAAATCTTCAGTTAATTGTTCAAGAGTATAGTCGGTATCTTCAACAACGTCGTGCAAAAGTGCCGCTACTATTGACTGATAATCCATACCCAAATCAATAAGAATGTTTGCAACCGCAATAGGGTGAATAATATAGGGTTCACCTGAGCGTCGAAGCTGACCTACATGGTATGAGTTTGCAATTTTAAATGCTTTGTCAACAATTGGAAGTTCATCTTTACTATGGATTGATTCAAATCTTGCACGTAAATCACTATAAAGTTTTTCTACATTGGTAGGTACCATTCACCACTCACTCCCCTCTTGAGTTTAAATCTTTAAGAATTTTTGACTGTGACAAATCCGCTTTTTTACCGTCACCATCAAATACTATTATACCTTTTTCACGCTTAATAAGTCCCAATTCACAAAGCACATCAAGTGACACCGCCATTGTGCAGTATCGCTCAACAGGACAATTTGCGCGAACAAGTAACGTTTCAATGTCAAAATCCCAAGTCATATATGACTTAATTATATTAAATGCACCAAGTAAAAATTCTCTTGATGGTGTTAAGAATTTTGCCTCTTGAGAAGTGAGTACTTCACCTCTCATATATTTTTCGTAAAGGGCTTGTGATTTAAAAAGCTTATCTTCTTGAAGATTTGCAAATCGCATTTCTTTGATTTGTATTGACGCTTTTATTTCGCCCCTAAATTCGTTTTTCTCAATTCTTACTGCTAAGTCAACTATGTCACCCTCACGGAATGGAAACTCCTCAAGAGTTGTTGAAAATTTCATAGCAATAAATTGTGTGTTGCCTTTATTAAACCCTAGTCGCAAATGACGGTTACCTTCACCAATAGGTTTTATTGATGAAAGTCGTACTCCGTAAATACCGAAAAGTGGTTGTGGATTACCCGCACCAAATGGTTCAAGATTTTCTAAAGATTCAACAAGTGCTGCGTTTATATATGCAGGATTCAACTTACAGTCAAGAGTAAGTGTTGGAAAAGCATCAGTAATACTGTTTGCATATTCATTGATTTTATTGAAAAATGCAGTTA
This sequence comes from Candidatus Fimenecus sp., assembly GCA_045611635.1. Classification (GTDB taxonomy): domain Bacteria; phylum Bacillota; class Clostridia; order Oscillospirales; family Acutalibacteraceae; genus Fimenecus. Next base: position 5,347 of record JAZKXL010000117.1, read on the forward strand.
CATTTTCACGCTTAAGCCCTAACCCTGCAGCCATTGTATGACCACCAAAATGAGTTAAATATTCACTTGCGGATTTAATTGCATCATAAACCGAAAAGCCATCAATACTACGAGCCGAGCCAGTGCCCTCATCACCATCAAATGTAATTACAATAGATGGCTTACCATATTTTTCAGTAATTCTTGCAGCAACAATACCAACAACACCATGATGCCAGTTTTCACCACACACAACAATTATCTTTGAATATTTAAGTTTTTCGTTTGATTCTATATGAGCAACCGCTGCTTCCATAATCTCATTTTCAGCTGTATGGCGTTGGCGGTTACACACGTCAACCTTTTCAGCAATATCTAACGCGTCAACAAGATTATCACAAAGCAAAAGTTTAAGTGCTGTTGTTGCTGACTCCATTCTACCTGCTGCATTAATTCTTGGTGCTAATGAATAAGTAACGCCAACTGCATTAAGTTTACGCTCACTTACCCCCGCCACCTGACGAAGTGCATTGATACCGTTACAAGGATTACTGTTGATTTTTGCCACACCGTATTTTACTATGGCACGGTTTTCATCTTTTAAGTCAACAACGTCGGCAACTGTGCCAACTGCAATAATATCGGCATAATTATTTAAAATTTCGGAATAGTCACCTTTTTCAAGTGCACAAACCACCTTAAAGGCAACACCAACGCCTGCCCAATCTTTAAAATGGACATTACAATCTTCACGATGTGGGTCAATAACCGCCACCGCATTTGGCAAAACCTCACCAACCTGATGATGGTCGGTAACAACTGTTTCTATTCCTAAACTATTAGCGTAGTCAATTTCTTCAACAGCGGAAATTCCGTTATCAACTGTAACTATAAGTTTAGCGCCTTGTTGGTGCAATTTATCAATAGCCGAGCAATTCATTCCGTAACCTTCACTAACACGGTCAGGAATATAATACATTACGTTTGCGCCCTTATTTGAAAGGTAAGAATACATAAGCGCGGTTGCAGTAACACCATCAGCATCATAGTCACCAAAAACACAAATACGTTCACCTTTTTGGAGTGCAAGGTTAATACGGTCAACAGCTTTTTCCATATCTACAATTAAATATGGGTCAGAAAAACTAAAATCGGAATCAAAGAATTCTTCAATATCTTCATACTCGGTAATTCCGCGAGAAACAACAATCAACGCAGTAAAAGGGTCAAGACCGTGATTTTCAGCCACTTGTGCCGCAATTTCTTTGTCAATATGTGCAGTTATCCATTTTTTACGACTCACGGCATATGCCCCCTTTTAAACATAATTTTCTAAATTAATATTATAGCATCAAATCCTTGATATTTCAAGGGTTTAAGCATAAAAAAAGCAGTGCAAAAGCACCGCTTTTTTATCATTTTTTATCATCAGTTTTCTTCGAAACAATGTAACGAGGTCTGCCCTTGACTTCTTCATAAATTCTTGCAATATAATAACCGATAATTCCAAGCGCCATCATAATACTGCCACCTATCAAAAGCAACAGCAAAATTACGGTTGTAAAGCCCTCAGCCGACTGACCAAGCAAGAATCTTAAAAGAGTTTGAATTGTCATCCCAAACATAAAAACTAAAAGTATGCAACCAAGTCCTGTTATAATTTGCAAAGGTGCAGTTGTGAATGATGTTATATTGGAAATTGCATATTTAACAAGTTTTCTAAAACTCCATTTTGACACACCATTTTGACGGGCTTGCACCTTAAATTCAACCTGTGTTGACTTAAATCCTGACCAAAATGAAAGAGCGCGAAAAAATGTATTTCTTTCAGGAAGTGAAATAAGTGCGTCAATTACTTTTCTATCAACAAGTTTAAAGTCAGAGGTTGATTGCATATCAACACCAACAAATTTGCTTATAATTTTATAAAAGCTTTTTGCAAAGAGTTTGTAGAATAGACTTTCGCCACCGCGGTCAGCTTTAATACCTTCGACTACCTCAAATCCTTCTTCCCAAAGTTTGTACATTTCAACTGCTTTTTCGGGCGGAAATTGCAAATCACAGTCAAGAATTACCGCACAATCGCCCTTTGCCTCTTCAAGTCCTGCATAAATTGCCGCTTCTTTGCCAAAATTACGACTGAAGCTTATTCCTTTTACGTTTTCGTATTTTTTGGTACATTCGCAAATTTTTTCATAAGTTTTATCCTTAGAGCCATCATCTACAAAAATAAGTTCAGTAGTGATGCTTTTCTCTTGAAACAATTCGGTTAAAACCTTTGCAGTATTGTGGATATTCAATTCTTCGTTGTATGATGGAATAATTACTGAAAGCACGTAAATTTCCTCCGCAATATTTAATATTATAAATATATCATTAACAGTTTGCTTTGTCAAATAAAGTATTGAAAACTACAGGATTTTATGGTAAAATTTATTTGAGTAAATACCTTTAAGGAGGTAAGAAAAATGACAAACTTTGATATTGCAATTATTATGGCAGGTGGCACAGCAATTAACCCGAATTCTACAATTCCACGCGTTATGGCATCGGTTATGGGCAAGCCCATGATTGGCAGGGTTACTGATGCGGCAGTTGCGGCAAAGCTTGTACACATTGTTGCGGTTGTACCCGCTAATGATACTACCATTAAAGATTACCTTGTGAAAGAGCATCCAGGTAGTTTTATTTCGGCTGTTGAGCAAGAAAAACCACTTGGTACTGCACATGCAGTTATGCAAGCTGAGCGTTTTATTCGTTCTTGTGCTGAGCACGGCGGTAATGTTCTTATTCTTAATGGTGATACTCCTTTTATGGATGCTAATACAATTTGTTCTTCTTATGCACATCATGTTGGTATGAGCAACGACCTTACAGTTATTACTGCAAATCTTGACAAACCATTTGGCTACGGTAGAATTGTTAGGGGCGCTGAACGTCAGTTTATGGGTATTGTTGAAGAGCATGACGCAAACCCTGTTATTAAGCGTATTAACGAAATTTCTTCAGGTACATTTTGGGTAAATGCTGAAAAATTACTTGAAGCACTTAATAAATTGCAACCAAGACAAAATGGTCATTATAACCTTGTTGACCTTGTTTCAATGTTTATTGAAGATGGTCATAAGGCAGATACTTATTTTGCACCAAGCGCCGATATTATTCGTGGCGCTAACTCAAGACTTCAGCTTATGGAGCTTAATGAACACGGCAAAATGCAACAAATTGAATATCACCTTGCAAATGGTGTTGATATTCCATTTAGTGATGGCGTTATTATTGAGCCAGACGTTGAAATTGGTGTTGATACTCAAATTTTACCTAACACAATTATTCAAGGCAACACAAAAATTGGCAAGGGCTGTATAATTGGTCCTAATTCAATTATTCGTGACAGTATTATTGAAGATGGCGCAAAGCTTAACAACGTTCAATGCTATCAATCAAAAGTGCTTGAGGGTGCTGATATTGGTCCATTTGTGCATATAAGACCAAACTCAGTTATTGGTGAAAAGGTACACCTTGGCAACTTTGTTGAGGTTAAAAATTCTAATATTGATACAAACACTAAAGTTTCTCACCTTACTTATGTTGGTGACTCTGACGTTGGTAAACGTGTAAACTTTGGTTGCGGCACAGTTACAGTAAACTACACAGGCAAGGCAAAATTCCGCACAATTATTGGTGATGATGCATTTATTGGATGCAACACAAATCTTGTGGCACCTGTTAAGATTGGTAACGGTGCTTACACTGCAGCGGGTTCAACTATTACTGAAGATGTGCCTGCTGACTCACTTGGTATTGCAAGAGCAAGGCAAGTAAATAAAATTGACTGGAAACTTAAATAAGAGGTAAAACTTAAATGTTTGGCAAATTCAAAAAGAAGACATTCACATCTACCGGCACACCTGAATTTTTGGTGGTAGGACTTGGAAATCCTGACAAAAAATACACCTATACACGCCATAACTCGGGTTTTTTGTGCATAGATATGCTTATGTCAAAACTTAATTTTAGGGTTGATAAAATAAAGTTCAAATCCATTATTGGTGATACTACAATAAATGGTCACCGTTGTATTGTTATGAAGCCACAAACCTATATGAACAACAGTGGTGAAGCAGTTAGAGAGTGCGTAAACTTTTATAAAATTAATCCTGAAAATGTAATTGTTATTTATGATGATATTTCTCTTGATGTTGGTAAGCTTCGTATTCGTAGAAAAGGCACTGATGGTGGTCACAACGGAATTAAGAGCATTATATATCACTTAAATTCTGACCAGTTTCCAAGAATTAAGGTTGGTTGTGGTAAAAAGCCACATCCTGATTACAACCTTGCGGATTGGGTTCTTTCAGAGTTTAAAAAAGATGAATTAAAGGCATTAGAGCCGGCATTGGAAAATGCTTGTAAAGCCATTGAACTTTTAGTTGATAATCAAATTGATAAAGCAATGAATTTATATAACAGCTAAGGCGAAAAATTATGTCAGCATTCACTCAGGCAATTAAATATTCAGCGGAATATAACGGTGTAGAAAACAGTATTAAAAAAAGTTTTCTTCCCCAAGGTGTTTTAGGACTAACGCCTGTACAAAAAGCGCACCTTGTATCCGCATTAGTGGGGGGTCTTGAAAAAAAGGCCCTTATTGTCGTGCCTGACGATGCTACTGCGGCGAAGATTTGTGAAGATTTAATGGCTTTTGGTATGAATGCACTTCACTACCCTGCCCGTAGTTTTTCTTTCTATTCAAACGATAGTCAAAGTTATGAATACGAACAAAAAAGAATAAAAGTATTACGCCGTATGCTTGACGGGAAGTGTGACATTGTTGTTGCAAGTGCTGAAGCGGTAATTTCATATACTATCCCCCCTGAAACCTTAGGGCAAAAATCTGTTTTGCTTAAAAAGGGCGAAGAAACCACGCTCCAAAACATTCTTGTTTCACTTAACTGTGCGGGCTACACTCGTGTTGATGCAGTTGAGGGTGTTGGTCAGTTTGCTTGTCGTGGTGGTATTATTGACTTTTTCTCACCTGATGATGACGAGCCGGTCCGTATTGAATTATGGGGTGACACCGTTGATACAATGTGCCGTTTTGATGTTGTTAGTCAAAGACGCACTATGAATATTGATGAAATTTTGATTGCGCCATCAAAAGAAATTGTTATTGATGAGGCACAAGTGCTTATTGATAAAATTGAAAAGCTTGCATCATCAATTCGTGGCAAAAAAACTGATATAATCCGTGAAAAGCTTTATGCTGATGTTGACCGACTTCGTGACGGATTAAAACCAGGTTCAGCGGACAAGTATTTACCACTTATTTACTCTCCTGCTACAATTTTTGATTATGCAAAAGACTACTTACTTTTTGCATTTGAAACAGGTGGAATTAAAGAGCGTGTTGCATCTTCACAAAAGTTATTGCTTGAAGATATTAAGCTTTGTGTTGAAGATGGTATGCTTTGCAAGGGGCTTGATAAATTCACCCTTACATTTAATGAGTTAGTTGAAAAGTACTGTGAATTTGGTGTTACTTATATTGATAATTTTGCAAGAGGTAGCTTTGACACTCCTGTAAAATCACTCACCACTTTCAACGGTGGCACTTTACCTATTTGGAATGGCAAGTTAGATGTGCTTATTGAAGATATTGAGCCGTTACACTCAAAAGATTCTTGCATTGTAATTTTTGCAGGTACTGAAAAAAGCGCTAAAAATCTTGCTGAAACTCTTAATGATGAAAATATAACCTCAATTTATTTTCCTGTAATTCCTGGCGAATTCCCTAAGGGCGCAATATCGGTAATACCTGGCTCACTTACTTCGGGATTTTCGTACCCTCGCGAAAAATTCTATGTTTTCACATATTCAAAGGTGTATCAATCAAAAACTCGTCGTAGAAATTCGGGCTTTAAAGCAAAAGACACAATCCATTCACTTGACGAGATTAAAAAAGGCGATTACATTGTTCACGCAGTACATGGAATTGGTATTTTCGACGGCGTTACTCAGCTTGAAGCAAACAAAATTATAAAAGATTACATTAAAATCAAGTATGCGAAAAATGATGTACTTTACGTGCCTGTTACTCAACTTGATTTAGTGTCAAAATATATTGGTCCACACGAAGATGATGGTAAGGCATTAAAGCTTCATCGTCTTGGTGGTGCCGACTGGGAAAAATCAAAAAGTCGCGTTCGTAGTGCCGTTAAAGATATGGCTGACCAGCTTATTAAGCTCTATTCGGAGCGTTTGCATACTGAGGGCTTCGCTTTCTCTCCTGACATTGATATGCAAGCGGATTTTGAGCGTCGTTTTGAGTTTGAAGAAACAGGTGACCAATTACGAAGCATTGATGAAATTAAAAGTGATATGGAAAAGTCATATCCTATGGACCGTCTTCTTTGCGGTGACGTTGGCTTTGGTAAAACTGAAGTGGCACTCCGTGCGGTATTCAAATGTGTTGCTGATGGAAAACAATGTGCAATACTTGTACCTACTACAATTTTAGCGTTACAGCATTATCAAACACTTATGAAACGTTTTGACGGTTTTCCTGTTGAGATTGAAATGCTTTCACGCTTTCGCACCACTACACAAAGGGCAAAAATAATCAAGAGTGTAAACTCGGGATTTATTGATATTATTGTGGGCACTCACTCACTTATTGCAAAAAATGTTAAATTCAAAGACTTAGGTCTTTTGATTGTTGATGAAGAGCAACGCTTTGGTGTTGCACAAAAAGAAAAAATTAAAGAAAAATTCCCAGGTGTTGACGTGCTTACTTTATCGGCTACACCAATTCCCCGCACACTTAATATGGCTATGTCGGGCATTCGTGATATGTCAGTTATTGAAGAGGCACCGTCAGACCGTTTCCCTGTACAAACCTATGTAGTTGAGCATAATCTCGCACTACTTTGTGAAGCAATGGAAAAAGAATTGCGCCGTGGTGGTCAAGTGTATTTCTTGCATAACCGCGTTGAAACTATTGACGGAGTTGCTCTTGCTATTAAAGAGTTTTTACCTGATGCCCGAATTGCAACTGCTCACGGAAAAATGAATGAAGAGCAGTTAAGCGATATTTGGCGTGATTTGATGAATGGCGAAATTGACATTCTTGTTTGCACCACTATTATTGAAACAGGAGTTGATGTGCCTAACGCTAACACGCTTATTATTGAGGATGCAGACAAGCTAGGTCTTGCACAACTTCATCAGTTACGTGGTCGTGTAGGTAGAAGTGCTCGTAGAGCAAGTGCATATCTCACCTACAAAAAAGATAGAGAATTAAGCGAAGTTGCCTACAAGCGACTTCAAGCAATTCGTGAATATACTGAATTTGGCTCCGGTTTTAAGATTGCTATGCGTGACCTTGAAATTCGTGGCGCAGGTAATCTTTTAGGCGCGCAACAGCACGGTCATTTAGCGGCGGTTGGTTATGATATGTATATGAAGCTTCTAGGTGAAGCTATTTCTAACGAAAAGGGTGAAAAGCCCAAGAACACAAAAGAATGTCTTATTGACTTACAAATCAATGCACATATTCCTGACAAATATATTACCGCACTTTCACAGCGACTTATGGTTTACCGTAGAATTGCGGATATTCGCACATTCCAAGATGCTGAAGATGTCCGTGATGAGCTTCGTGACCGTTTTGGTGATATTCCACCGTCAGTTGAAGGTCTTATTGAAGTTTCCCTTTGTAGAAACAAAGCATCGGCTATGGGCATTTATGAAATCGGTCAACGTGGTGACATTATTGCTCTTTTTTGTGATGAAATTGACGCATCGCTTGTGCTTGATATTTCTTCAATACTTAGAAAACGTGTAAGTGTTACATCAACAGGCAAAAAGAGTATAAACATTAAAAAATTGCCCGACCAAACATCTCTCGACACACTTAAAGAGATTTTTGAAACGGTAGAAAGCATACAAACATCAAGAAATGGTGATTAAATGATTGGTACAATAGTTAACACTGCTACCATTCTTACAGGAAGTATTATTGGTAGCTTGCTAAAAAAAGGAATTAAAGAAAAATACACAAAATGCCTTATGAATGCTATGGGACTTGCGGCAGCGGGTATTGGCATAAACTCGGTTGTACAAAATATGCCAAACAGCAAATACCCTGTGCTTTTTATTGTAAGTCTTGCTCTTGGCTCGCTTTTGGGCAACATTGTGGATTTGGACAAGCGTTTTAACTCGCTTGCCGAAAAAAAGGGCAAAAGTGATTTAGGCAAAGGGCTTTCAACCGCAATTCTTCTTTTTTGCATTGGCAGTCTTTCAATTTTAGGACCTATAAACTCAGCACTTTATAATGACCATACATATCTTTTTACAAATGCAACACTTGACCTTGTAACAAGTATGGTTTTAGCATCTACCTATGGAATAGGCATTGCCCTTGCAGCTCCTGTACTTTTTTGTTGGCAAGGCAGTATTTATTTACTTGCAACATTTTTAGGTGAATTTATGAGTCCTGAGCTTATGTGTGAGATAAGCGTTGTTGGTGGATTTTTAATTGCATCTTCAGGCCTTGCAATTCTTGAAATTAAAAATCTAAAAACACTTAATATGTTACCCGCCCTTGTTATTCCGCCTGTTTGGTTTATATTTTTATGGGTTGTGACGTTGTTTTAATTGTGCTATTATTAATTTGATAAAACTTATCATTAAAGGAGATTTATTATGATTTGGATTGCCGCTGTTGCTATAAGTCTTTTAATAAGCGCTGCCGACATTTTTGTTCTTCAAAAAGATAAAAAGGCAAAGACTTGTATTACCGCTATTTTGCGAAACACATTAGTAATAATTTTAACTTCACTTTTTATATTCAAAAATGTTCTTAAATACGAAAACATTTTTAATATTGCTTCAAGAATATCATCATATTCTTGGAGGTTCTTAGGCGTTTTAATTGCAGTAAGCGTAATTTATTGGATTCTTTGTGCATTTTTTAAAAGCATTTTACGAATTGAGTCAAGTAACGAGCCACAAAAAAAAGGTGCTTTAGCAGTTAAAATTGTTTCAGCCGTAATCTTTGCTCTTGGTATTGCTGCATTTACAGGCACAACCTGGGGTATATCAGCATTTGGTAATTTAACAGCCGACCAAATTCTTATAAACCTTTGCTCACCTACTGAAGGTACTGACGCTGGTGTATATATTTCACTTTTCGAAGGTCCTGTGCTTACAACAGCATTATTTACAGTTGTTTTTTGCATTCTTGTTTTTCCTAAATGGAAATTAACTTATGTGAAAAACGAAAAGAACACTACAATTCTTTCAAACTTTGTTATTAGAGTTGTTGCACTTGCATCTGCTGTTATTTTGCTCATTAGTGGTTGTGTATTCGGTTTCGAGCAATTCCAACTTGAACTTTTATTTAAATCATATTTTACTGACTCAACATATTTTGAAGATAACTATGTTGACCCAAACAGCGTAAATCTTACATTCCCTGAAGAAAAGCGTAACCTTATATTTATTTACCTTGAATCAATGGAAAACACTTATTTTTCTAAAGATTTAGGTGGATATTTTGATGAGAATCTTATGCCTGACTTAGCAAATCTTTCAAAAGAAGGTATAAGCTTTTCACACATTAAAAACGGCTTTGGTGGACCTGTACCAACAACGGGCTCAAGCTGGTCAGTTGCAGCAATGGTTAATATGAGTGCAGGCATTCCTATGAAAGTACCTACAAAACCAAATGCTTATGGCGCTAAAAACAATTTCTTACCTGGTGCTATTACCATTGGTGACATTCTTAAAGACCAGGGTTATGAGCAATCAATTATGTTTGGTGCTGATGCAACTTTTGGCGGACTTAACTTCTTCTATGAGTCTCATGGCGATTTTAAAATTCTTGACCTTAATGGTGTTAAAAAAGAAGGTTTGTTACCTGACTACTACAATGTTTGGTGGGGTTATGAGGATGACAAACTTTATGAGTTTGCAAAAATAGAGCTTACACGTCTTTATGAAACAGGAAAGCCATTCCACTTTGTTATGGAAACTGCTGACACTCACGCTCCTGAAGGTTATTTAAGCGTAAATGCCGAAAATAAATTTGACACTCAATACGCAAATGTTGTTTATTACAGCCAACAAGAGGCAGTTAAGTTTGTTCGTTGGATTCAACAACAACCATTCTATGAAAACACAACTATTGTTATTGTTGGTGACCACTTAAGTATGGCTGACAGTTTCTTTGAAAATGTTACTGACTATCGCCGTACAGTATATAACTTATTCTTAAACGTTCCTGAAGACATTGCTAATATTCCTGAAAGTTATATGAAGAATAGAACATGGGCTGCATTTGATATGTTCCCAACTACCCTTGCAAGTATTGGTGTAACCTTTGACGGTAATCGTCTTGCTCTTGGTACAAACATGTTCTCAGGTGAAAAAACACTTCTTGAAACCGACGGACGCAAAAATGTTAACAATGAGTTATCCAATCACAGTAAATTTTACAACAATAATATTCTAAACGCCCCAAAATCAAAATAATTCATAAATATGCAAACGTTTGTTGGAGGTTCTATTATGAACGAAAAGAAGTCTAAAAAATTCAATAAAAAGAAAGCGTTAAAAATTACTGGTATTGTTTTAGCAGTTATTGTTGTGCTTGTTTGTATCAATATGATTGCAAATACTATTACAAATAGCAACAATACCAAATTTGCAACTTCTTTTGAAAAGGTTCAAATTAAAGACCAATTAATTCCTAAAAAAGATGCTGATGGCAACTGGACTTTTACAACTGACCGCGAATTAAAGGTGCTTCACTTTACTGATATTCACATTGGCGGCGGTTGGCTTTCAGCAAAGCAAGACAAAATGGCTCTTAATGCAGTGGCTGCTATGATTACTGCTGAAAAACCTGACCTTGTTGTTGTTACAGGTGACCTTGTTTACCCTGTGCCTTATGAATCAATGGCTATTAACAACTTGCCTCCTCACAAGGTTTTCGCAAGTCTTATGGAAACTCTTGGTATTTATTGGATTCCAACCTTTGGTAATCACGATACTGAATTTTACAGTTTTTACAGTAGAGAAGAAATCTCAGAATATTACAGCACTGCAAATTTCAAATATTGCTTATATCAAGAAGGTGATGAAAACATTGACGGTTGTGGCAACTCCGTTATAAATGTAAAAAATAGTGATGGTATTATTACTCAATCTATTTTTGCAATTGACTCAAACGCTTATGTAGGCACAGGGCTTATTGATATTATTAAAATGGAATACGATAACATTCATGAAAATCAGGTTGAATGGTATAAAACCACCGTTGAAAAGAATAACGAATACAATAAAAATATTATTGCCAATATGGAAAACAAAGATGAGTTAATGGAAAAATACGGCAAGTTAAACACATTGCTTTTCTTCCATATTCCTATTGCTGAATATCGCGAAGCTTGGGCTGAATATTCTCAAAACGGTTATAAAGACACTGAAAATGTTAAGCTTGTTTATGGCACTGCAAGTGAATCAGGAAGAATTATTTACAACAGTGATATTCCTGACAATTTGTTTGAAACAATGCAAGAGCTTGGTGGTACACATGGTACTTTTTGCGGTCACGACCACATAAATAATTTCTCTATCGACTACAAGGGAATTCGCCTTACATATGGTTTAAGTATTGACTACCTTGCCTATTCAGGCATTTCAAAACTTGGTTCACAACGTGGTTGCACCGTAATTACAGTTAAACCTGACGGAAGCTTTGATTGTGTTCAAGAAAACTACTATCAAGACAAATATGCAACTGATATGCGTGAAGAAGTTACAATGCAAGAATTAATTCCTTCAAAAATTGAAGAATAAATTATAAAAACCCTCTTAAAATAAGAGGGTTTTTCTTTACAAAGTATATTTTATGTGCTAAAATTTTCTTGTATTTTTATAAATTTATGGGGTGACAAAATGAACCTTAAAGAACAAAGACAATGGATAATTAATGAGCTCAATAGCGTTGCTGACTTTTGGCTCCAAAACGGTATGGATAAAGTTCACGGTGGCGTTTACACTTGCATTGACAAAGACGGTAAAGTTTTTTCAACTGACAAGAGTGTATGGATGCAAGGTCGTTGCGGTTGGACTTTCGCATATCTTTGCCATATTTATGGTGTAAAACAAGAATGGCTTGAGGCAAGTAAAAGTTGCATTGACTTTCTTGAAAATTACTGTGTAAACAAGAATGCTGACGGTCGCCTTTATTTTACTGTTACTGAAGACGGTAAACCACTTCGTCAAAGAAGATATTGTTATTCAGAGGCATTTTACTGTATTGCTAACGCTGAATATTATGGCATTACAGGTGAAAAAGAGCATCTCGAAAGAGCAAGAAGAGCATATGATATGTATTGGAATCTTAATCACGGAATGGCTGACCCTACAGGTCTTGGGCCAAAAACTGACCCTAAAACTCGTACAGGTCGTGCACTTGGTATTCCAATGATTATTCTTAATGTTACATCAGTTATGCTTCGTGTTGACCCTGAAAATGCTGAACTTTACAACAAGCGTGCTGATGAGTGTGTTGCTGATATTTTCAAATATCATGTTAAGAAAGATTTAGGTTGCACTCTTGAAAGCGTTTCTCTTGATGGTACACCTCGCCTTAACATTACTGAAGGTAGAGTTGTAAACCCTGGTCACGATATTGAGTGTAGCTGGTTCCTTATGGAAAGAGCAAATCAAGTTGGTGACAAAGAGTTACACGCAAAGGCGATTGAGATTTTCGATATGGCATTCGAAAAGGGCTGGGACAAAGAGTTTGGCGGTATTCTTTACTTCTTTGACTGTCTTGGCAATCCACCTGAAGCATATGAACACGATATGAAACTTTGGTGGCCACATAATGAGGCACTTATTGCCGCATTAATGATTTATCGCGACACAAAAAATGAAAAATATCTTGAAATCTTTAATCAGTTGTTTGATTATACTAAAGACCATTTTGCAGTGGCTCCTTGTGGTGAATGGTATGGTTATCTTCGTCGTGATGGTAATCCTACACTCCCTGCTTGTATTGGTTCAACCTTTAAAGGACCATTCCATGTGCCAAGATGTCTTATTATGCTTGACCAAATGATGAAAGAAATTGAAGAAAGAGGTTAATTAAAATGAGTCTTAAAAAATATAAGGGTGTTATTCCTGCTTTTTATGCTTGCTATGATGAAAATGGCGAAATCTCAAGCGAAGCTACAAAATCATTAGTTGAATTTCTTATTGAAAAAGGCGTTGATGGTCTTTATGTAGGTGGTTCATCAGGCGAGTGTATTTATCACAGTGTTGAAGATAGAAAAAAGACTTTAGAGGCAGTTATGGAAGCAAACAAGGGCAGAATTACAATTATTGCTCACGTTGCTTGCAACAACACAAAAGACAGTTGTGAGCTTGCTCGCCATGCTGAATCACTTGGAGTTGATGCTATTGCTACAATTCCACCAATTTACTTTAAGCTTAACGAAACAGCTATTGCAAAATACTGGAACGATATTTCAGCGGCTGCACCAAATACTGACTATGTAATTTACAACATTCCTCAACTTGCAGGCGTCTCACTTACATTAAGTCTTTTTGATGAAATGCTTAAAAATCCAAGAGTAATTGGTGTTAAGAACTCATCAATGCCAATTCAAGATATCCAGATGTTCAAGCGTCAGGCAAAAATGAACAACCGTGAGGTTGTAATCTTCAATGGTCCTGATGAACAATTTGTTGGTGGTCGTATGATTGGTGCTGAAGGTGGCATTGGTGGTACTTATGGCGTTATGCCTGAACTTTTTGTTACACTTAACAATATGATTAACAACAATGATGTTGCAAATGCAGGTGCATTACAAGATGACATTAATGAAGTTATCTACACAATGTGCTCAACAAAAGGTAATATGTATGCAACTGCTAAAGCTGCTCTTAAAAAGAGAGCAGGTCTTGAATTAGGTGGCGTAAGAGAGCCACTTCTTAACCTTCAAGATGGAGACGAGGTTATCGTAGATAAGGTTGTTGAACTCGTTGAAAAAGCCGTTGCAAAATGGGTTAAATAAGTAATAAATAAAAATTAAGGACACCTAATCGGTGTCCTTTTTTATATGCTTTTTTATTATTTAATTTCATCAAGATTTGTGCCTTTTGTTTCTTTTACTTTAAGGGTGAACATAACGGCCGCGACACTTACTGCTGGAATTGAAATTGCAAGACAAGCCCACCAAATTGGAAGAATTGTCATACCAACAATTGCAAGACCGTAACCAACTGCAAGTCCTATGATTACCAAAAGTCCCTCTGCACCTACAACTGATGCACGAATATCGGTTGGTACTTTTTCAGTCATCATAACATTCATATAGTCGCGACCAATCCAATATGACCCTTGGTAAAGTCCTGCAAGTGAGCCGATTAAATATGGCTCCCAACTATTAAGGATACCTACTACAAAAAGAGTGTAGCCAACAACGCAGGTAATTGAAAAGCCCGTAACTGTTGCTTTTCTACCAAATTTATCGGCAATAAAGCCTGAAAGAAAAGTAATTGTTGCATAAATCACCGGCACCATAAAAAGTGCTTTTGTGATTTCACTTGTACTCATTCCGGCACGGTGCATTGAAGATTCAAAGTAAAGCGCTATTGCAGGCATTGCGGAGTCAAATATAATATGTGCAATAATAAGCATTTTTGTATCTTTATTTGCGAATATGTATTTTACACCATTAAACACGCCTGACTGATTTCGTTGAGCCTCTTTTTGTTGCTTTTTAAGTGCTTTTTCCGCTTGTCTTTCTTCGTAAGGGCGTGAAAGATACGCTATTCTTTCGCTTATAAACACCTTTGTATCTTTTGCTAAGATAAGCACTAAAAGTACTGCAACAAAACCGATTAAAGATGGTACTAAGAAAATATTACGCCATTTTGTTGGGTCATCACCCATCAATATATCGCGAAGTGCAGGAATTAAAATAACGCCTAAAATACCAAAGCTTTTAAGAAAACTATATATTTTTGCACGGTGCTTATCAGGTGCTTCTTCAAGAATATAAATAATTTGAATATCGTGTCCCATAAAGAAGCTTATAATCGCAAAGCCAACAAGGAACATTATGTAGCTTGATGAAAGGTTAATTACTAAAAGTCCTACAGCCATACCAAGAGTTGATATTGCGAAAAGTGGTTTGCGTCCCCATTTGTCAGCAAGGGCTTTATAAAACGGTGTAAAAGCACCTAAAACATAGGTGAAAACACCAATGCCTGAATGTAGGGCAAGACCCTCCTCATAAGTATAATACTTACCCATAAATGGATTGTTTACGAAAAACTCCGTAACAAATGAGGATTGCACCGTAACAGTTAAATTGCTTGTAACCTCGTCAAGAATGTTTACAATTGCAATAAGCATTAACAAAATAAAGAAATACTTGCTACCACTACTGCGATTTTGCATCTTTTTTAATCGTGCAATTTCGCGGTTTTCTTGTTTTGTGATTTTTTCGGTTGTATTCATTTTGCACTCCCCTTTTCTTTGAGGTGAAAGTAAATTCCATAACGGTTTGCGTGTTGCTTGTAATGTGGTGAGAATATTAACTTTTGATTTGTGCCTTTAAGAGTGAAATCCATAGAATTTTCATCTTTTACAAGATTTTCGTTAATATTCTTAAGCCAATTTTCAACTGAATCATTCAGTATTATAAGCGTATCACTTATATTTAAGTTGCTTTCAGGGATTGTTACATTTACCCCTGTTGTAGTTGTATTCATTTCATTGTTGCCCATATTAGCACTGAGCACAAATGGTCCATACTTAAATGCAACCGCGTTTTCATTGTCAGGTAATGGGTGTACAGTAATTTGCATTGGCAACGTGTATTCAATTACATCATTATGCCAATCATTTTCTAAAATAATAAGGTTATTTTTTGCCTTATAATCTATTTTTATGCCATTTATTTTAACAGTAGGGTTGTGTGTCCAATTAGGAATACGAAGCACGATTTGAGCATTTGCGACACCATTTATAGTAAATTTCACACTTGGCAAATTTGCGGCTTGTATGATTTCAAGCCCTTTTTCTTTCCAAAGAATTTTTGAAGATGCAAATCTATTCACATAAAGACTTTCGTCGTTATGGAAATAAATACTATCAGCCAGTTTTGAGAAATTTTCCATACCTGAGCCAGTGCAACACCAAAAATGGTCGTAAGGTGTACTGTAAACCTTAAAATAACCCGTTGCCATTGGTTGAAAATATGTGGTCATTCCCGTTTTAGGGTTTTGTGATGAAAGTATTGCATTTATGAAAGTATTTTCATAGTAATCAGCATATTTTGTGTCACCTGTAATCTTAAATAAATCACGAGTAAGTTTTAACATATTGTATGTATTACAGGTTTCACAGTTGCAGTTTGTACGCTCAGCATCAAGGATTTGCGATTCACCAAAATGCTCCCACTCACTGTTACCACCAGTAATATAGGTATGATTATTAATAACAATATCCCAAAAATTCTTTGCAACCTGCAAGTAGTAATCCTCACCTGTTACTAAATAACGGTTAAGCGCACCCTTAATTTTAGGAATTGTTGTATTAGCGTGTTTTCCGTTAAGAATATCGTTACCATTGTAAAGTGGCTCAAAAAGTGTTAATTCGTCAAAGCTATGAGCCGCACTTAAATGCTTTTCACTTTTTGTAAATTTATAAAGGTCATAAAGAGCGTCATTCATTCCACCGTATTCAATGTTTAATACGGTTTTTTGTATTTCTTCATCCCAATTTGATGTATGACTATACACCCAGTCACCTAATTTTGACGCAACAAACAACGCTTGTTCATTTTTTGTGAATTCATATACGCTTATAAGTCCTGCAAGGATTTTGTGTAAGGAATACCAAGGCACCCAAGTGCCTTTTGTATCACCTTTTTCAAGTTGACTGTAATGGCTTTCGGGAATTGCCGCAAGATAACCGTTTTCACCTTGACACTTTGCCAACACACTTACCATATAGTCAGTGATTTTTTTGAATTCTTCATCACCTGAAGATGCAAAACTTTGTGCTACCGCTGTTAAATAATGACCAAGTGTATGACCTTGAATAGCAGAAGTTTCCCATCCACCATATTTTTCGGCATTACTGTCTATTCCTGCAATTTCGCAAAAGCCCTTTAAAAGTTTATTAGGGTCAAGTGATTTAAGATACTTTTTTTCTAGGTTAAAAGCATTTTGCTCATAAACATCTAAAAGTGTAACATTTTTCATAATAATTCTCTCAGTTCGCGTTTTTATCAAGGATTGGTGTGTCAACAAACTCAACTATTGGCTCACCTTTTATTCCATCACTTTCAAAAACTACAATTTCATTTTCGCCAACATTTAAAAGTGATGCAGGCACATAAAGAGTAACTTGTGGGCCAATTTCCCAATATCTACCAATGTTAAATCCGTTAATTGTCACAAATCCTTTTGTAAAGTTTGGTAATTTTAAGAATGTGTCTTTTGTCTCATCAATAGTAAATGTGCCTTTATAGAATGCACTCTTTTCTTGTGGAGTTTCATTTGAATAAACTACCTTATGGAGATTATTCATTTCAAGGCAATAAACATCCCAGTCAAAGTGAATAATGCTACCAAGTAAGCAACGACCTGCAATACCCTTTTTACGCATCATTTTTGCGCCAAAGTTTGACCTGCCCATATTTTCACAAAGAATTGTAAGGCGGTCGCCTTTTTTAGCGTTGATTTTAAGTTCTAACTTTTCATCATTTATATAGACAATACCTACAAGGTCGCGATTTATATAGATTTGTGCACGGTCACCAAGACTTTCAAAAGAAAGTGTAGTGTCAACATAGTCACGATTAAGAATAGTTGTGTATGCAATATAACCGTAGCCCTGACCATTTTTCTCCATACAAAGTGGAACATCATTGTGCTTTTTCTCCGCAAGGTTTGAAAGATTATCAAAAAGGCCTGCAACCTCATTGAGTTTCACTTCTCCGTATGCTTTTTTCTCACGATTTGCAGGGATTTCAGGTAATTCACCATCAACATATTTTTTAATAACATCTCTAACTGCATAATATTTTGGCGTAACATCACCACATTCCGTAAGAATAGCATCATAATCATAGCTTGTAACATCAGGTGAAAACTTTTCATAGTGATTTGCACCACTTGTGAAACCAAAGTTTGTGCCACCAATGAACATATACATATTCATACTGCCACGAGAAAGCATATCATCAACAACTTTAGCATAATCCTCAGCGGATGTGGTGTGATGATGCTCTTCACCCCAACCATCAAACCAACCATTCCACATTTCCATACACATTTTTGGTGCGTCAGGGAACAACTCGTCGTGGGCTTTAAAGTTTTCTTCAACACGACTACCAAAGTTAAGAGTTGTAAAGCAACCGTCAATGCTACCATCTAAAAGATTTTCCTTAGATGTACCATCAGATGTAAAAAGTGGCACATCAATACCACGCTTAATGTAGCCGTCACGAAGATAGGCAAGGTATTTTTTATCATCACCATAATAACCATATTCGTTTTCGCACTGCATCATAATAACATTGCCACCATTTGTGCAAAGAAGCGGGCGCACCTCATCAAAAAGTTTGTCCAAATACTTGTCAAAGCGTTCAATATATGCTTTATTTGAACAACGAATTTCCATATTTTCATCTGCTTGAATCCACCAAGGAAGTCCGCCAAACTCCCATTCACTACAAATATATGGACCAGGTCGCACTATTGCCATAAGACCTTCTTCCCCTGCGATAGTGAGAAATTTTGCAATATCAAGATTATTTGTAAAGTCATATTCATCAGGTCTTTTTTCGTGCATATTCCAAGCACAATAGGTTTCAACACAGTTGCAACCGATTGCACGAAGCTTTTTGAAAATATCACGCCATGTATCAGGCATATTTCTAAAATAATGCACCGCACCTGATATGATTTTTATTTCTTTACCATCTTTTATAAATTGATTTCCTTTTACTTCAAATGTCATTGTTTAATCCCCATTTTTTCTATATTTTAACGGTGTTATTCCCGTTTCATTCTTAAAAAAGTAAATAAAATTAGCATCACTGTTAAAGCCCGTAAGACTTGCAATTTCTGAAACTGAAAGTTCGGTTTGTAACAATAACAGTTTACTTTGTTGCAGTCGTACATCAAGCAAAAACGCATAAGGTGTAATGCCTGTTGTAGTTTTGAAAATTTGTGAAAAGTAAGACGGACTTAAATGCACAAACTTTGCAATTTCATTTACATTTAAATCTCTTTCAAAATTATCTTTTATATATTTTTTTGCAAGCTCAACAATATCTTCTTTTGAATTCGTGTAAGCAATTTCGCTTTTCAAAGAGTTACAAAGTAGCGAATAAATCTTTTTAGATATTTCGGCTTCAGGTTTGCCTTTTTCAACAGCATACAAAATGTCTTTTATTGAATCTTGAGCTTTAGAATTACAACTTAATACACAACCTGACTGTGTTGTAATTTGCTCAAACCATTGGCGAGTATTACTACCATCAAAATGCACCCAAAAAATATGTGCATTATCTTTACAATAATATTTATGTGGCTTATAACAATCCACAAAAAGCAATTTGCCCTTGTCAGCTGAAAGAGATACATTATGGGCAGTAAAGTCAATACTGCCTTCTTCAACATAAAGGGCTAAAATACTGTTATTATTTTTTCTATCAACGCAATATTCACTATTGCAAAAAAATTCACCAACTGAAAGTGGGTAAAAAAGCAAATCTTTTGCAAATTGTGATGGCGTATGAAAGTACATTTTTGAGTCTTCAACAAGACCATTGCCTGATAAAAACATAAAGCACCTGAAAATTTATAGTTTTTCTATATTTTAACAAACTTTTTCTAAAAAATAAATACTTTAACAAGATTATTTATAAAGATTTTCAACTGTGTCGAAATATGCGTCAATGTTTTCCCACTTGGCAAGGGCAGGAATATCACAACCTGACGAAAGCATAAAGTTTTCATATTTTGAACACTCGTTAAATACCTTTTCAGTTTCGCTGATAACATCTTCAACTGTACCATTAAGAAAAAGAATAGGGTCAATATTACCCATAACAATTGTATCTTTTGGCATATCTGGTAGCATTTTGATAAGTGGTACTGCGTTGCCAAAATGATAAATATCGGCTCCGTATTGTGAAATATCCTTTGTCATATCACCAATTGCGTTACCGCAGTTATGATAGCATATTACAAAATTTTCATCATTGACTTTATCAAATATTTCTTTAACAAAGGGTGCTGAAAACTCCTCATTAAGTGACGGCGAGAGAAGACCTGCAGCCGGCTCCGCCATAATAACGCCATCTGCACCTGCTTTTTTGAATTCTAGAATATAATTTGTAATAAACTCACTTGCTTTTGAAAGTAAAACCTTTACTTCATCAGGACTATCATAACATTCCATCATAAGCTCGGTCATATCAAAAAGACGACCTGCAAGAGAATATGGACCAATTACACCACAAAATACTGGAATATCACGAATTTCTGACTTTGCTTTTTTTACACCCTCAATACAAATTGCAGTTCTACCCGCACCAACAGGTGGCACAACAATATTTTCCGCATCACAAATATCGTCAATTATTCCTTTTTTAACAGTTGGTACATCATCATTTTTAAATACAATTTGTGCACCAAATGCCTCCGCCTCAACTGACAAATCCATCATATTAAGTGATGCACCAATATTGCAACGCTGTGCTATTGCTTTCATACCCTTAACCTGCATTTCAGGGCTTTCTAAAAGTTCATTTACAGTTATATTTAACAACTGTGTTGAGGGAAATGAAAGTATTGGAATAGTTTTTGATTTATTTTCAATTATTTTTCTAACTTTTGTTTTCATAATTATATTATTCCTTAAAGAATGATAGTGCTATATTTGCGGCACTTGCAGCGTCAGGGGCATAACCATCAGCACCAATTTCTTTTGCAAATTTTTCATTTACAGGTGCACCACCTACCATAACCTTAACACTGTCACGGAGCCCTGCGTTATGTAAAGCGTCAATAATATCTTTGCTGTATTCCATTGTAGTTGTGAGAAGTGATGAGAGTGCAACAACTTTTGCATTATTCTCTTTAACTGCTTCAACAACTTGGACTGCGGAAATGTCAGTGCCAAGGTCAACACATTCAATTCCAACGCCCTCAAGCATCATTTTAACAAGGTTTTTGCCAATGTCGTGTAAATCGCCTTTAACTGTGCATATAATCGCTTTACCAACGGGCTCAACGCCCTCTTGTGTTAAGTATGGTTTTAAGAGTGCAACGCCCATATTCATAGCGCGTGCAGCAATTAAAACCTCAGGCACATATACTTCTTTTTTCTTGAAACGCTCACCTATTGCCACCATACCTGCAATAAGACCATTATTGAGAATATCTTTTGCTGAAATGCCTTGCTCAAGTGCTTGTGCAACACACTCTTTAACATTTTTTGCTTTACCATTTTGTACCCATTCGCTGATTTGATTTAACATAATTTTCTCCTTATTGCCAATGATTTTCAATAGCTTCTCTTATAATTTCAACATATCGTTTAACCTTGTTAATGTCATTATGAATTGTATAAACATCACGCTGACAAATTTCAAGCTTATTACCATTACGAGCAAGTTTAATTGTCTTTTCAATATGCTCTCGTAATGCGTCTTCATCAAGATTTTTGCCAACTCCTAAGAAATTAGGGCTTGGTTTTCTATGGTAGATAATTCCGGAATTTTTAAGTTGTTCCGTCATAAATTCTTCATCACACCAAGGTGAAATTGAAACTTTTTTAAGATTAGGCAAGGTCTTAATATCATTCCAAAATGCACTTACCGGCTCACAACAACCATAACTTAAGCGACCAAAATTTTGTGCAATCTTGTTGTAACAAGGGAATATAAACTCACGGAACATTTCTGGTGAAATGCCAACAGTTTCTTGGCTATCCATAAATCCCCAAAGGTCAGTAGTTTTAACTTGTCTATTTATTTTTGGCTCGTCATAAAACGCCATTGACCCTTGACAAACCGCCTCAAATGCGTGATTTTGTAAAAGCACATTTTCACTTTCAAGATGTTTGAAATATGCAATATAGTCGTTTGCAATTCTATCCATCATCTCTTTGAATTCATCAGGATAGTCATACATTGAGAAAAGCATATTTTCCATACCCATCATATGAACAACGTGCTGTGTAGGGGTACAATAAAGACCATTACAAATAAGTTTAACAGGAAGAATATCGCCAAAAATTTCTTGTGTTTTATTAAACTTTTCCATTGTACTTTCTTTATTGACGCCATATTTTGTAGGTGACATAATTTTATCAAAATCATCTGCCAAATCATCAATAATATGCTCAAACTTGTGTCCCATTTCAGTACCATTTGCATCAGTTAAAACTGTTTGCTTAATATGGTGACCAAAAAGTGAAAACCAAATATCATAACCCATTTGAAAATATGGTGGCACAACCCTGTCATCATCAAAAGTTTCAAGATTTATACAGTTATGTATAAGACGATATTCAAGACTGCGTGCAAAATCATCTTCACACACTAATTGTGGTTTAATGGTTTCGTGAGCAAATGTATCTACCTCAATATGAATAAGCGGACGCTCACCTTTATAGGCATTATGACGCTTCCATAACTCAACTCTATCAATATTCTTTTGTGAGTTTGCAATTTCAAGTTGATGGTTTGCTAAAAGCCGAAGTCTTTCAATATCTTTATTATTCATAACGCATACCCCTTTTAAGTTTATAAGTATAGAATAACACTTATATATTATAAATACAACTGCATTTTTTGCTGAATAATTTAGAAAAACAACTTTTTAATAATAAAAAAAGCGAGAGTAAACTCCCGCTCTATATAAATATTTAATTATAACCAATACTTAATCCGAAAAGTAACAAGCAACTTGTAACTACAAGTATTGCAAACTGGATTTTAAACGACCACTTAAACCATTTTGTATAACTAACACCTGCAAGTCCTAAGCTGATAAGCAACACAGGATTTGTAGGGTAAAGTACATTTGAGAATCCATCACCGAATGCGAATGCCATAACTGAAAGTTGTGATGAAATATTAAACACCTGACAAATAGGCACTATAAGTGGCATAAGTAAAAATGCTTTTGCCGAGCCAGAGCTTATAAAGAAATTCATTACAAGCACTATTAAATATACGAAAAGAATTACTGCTTCTTTTGGCAACTCGTTAGCAACAGTTACTGCGCCGTGAAGAATTGTGTCAAGGATTTTACCCTCAGTTAAAGTGTATTTAATTGAACTTGCCATTAAAATCATAAACACTGCAGGAATAATTGTAACAATACCATTTAAGAAATTTTTGCCCAAATCCTTTGCCGTCATACCTGTTACAACTATTGACGAAATACCTGCAACAAGGAACATAAGGGCTACAATAATCATTGTATAATCCTGCAAGAAGGTTAAGAATACTGAACTTAATACAAATAAAATTCCTACACCTAAGATGCTGACGAAAACAACTAACGCCTTGTTCATTTTTTTGTCGTCAACAAAATCAGATTTTTCGTTCAATTTGTTAATAGGATTTTCTATCTTTTTAGCGTGACGCTTTATAAAGAAAAGCAACACTGCGTAAATCAAGGCGAAAGATATAAGGCGCAACCATATACCTGAAAACATTGGTAGTCCTGCCAGTTCTTGTGCAACACCAACTGTAAATGGATTACACACACCTGCGGCAAATCCGCAACCGGCTGCAAGTATTGAAACTCCAAGGCCTGTAAATTCGTCCCAACCAAGTGCCACGCAAAGACCCACAACAATTGGCACTAACGGCACACACTCTTCAAATGAGCCGATAAACGAGCCCATAGCCATAAAGAAAAGTACCATTATAGACAAAAGTGTATAACGCTTATTGCCGAATTTATATACGATTTTGTCAAGCATATAGTGCATAAGACCGCTTTTGTCAAGGGCTGTGAAAACTCCACCAATGACCAAAAGGAAAATTATAACCGCAATTATTGCACCGCCACCATCAGCACCCAGTACTAAAAATGGTGAAAGCAACCATTTCCATAAGGGAAGTCCACCCTCGGTATATTGAAAACTGTCAGTAACAATAGACTCCGTACCGTTTGTATCAGTTACTCTTGTGTATTCGCCACCTGGAATGGCAAAGGTAAGAGCAAAAGTCAAACACATCAATATGAAAATTATGACTAATGCACCTATAAAGGATTTAGCACTTATGCCTAGTCCTTTATTTTCGGTTTTTTCGCTCATATTATACCTCTTTAATTACATATCTATAGAAATCAACTGCTTCAGGTAAGCATTTAATAAACACATTTTCATCAATACCGTGAACGCTACCATACTGTTGATTGTCAATGTTGAATGGAACAAAACGGAGACAATTCTCACAAACACGGTTGAAATATCTACTATCACTTGCACCGTTCATAATATATGGTACTGGCTTATACTGTGGGAAAACCTCATTAACTGCTTTTTCAAGGAACTTAAATTGTTCGCCATTAAA
Organism: Candidatus Fimenecus sp.; assembly: GCA_045611635.1. GTDB lineage: Bacteria > Bacillota > Clostridia > Oscillospirales > Acutalibacteraceae > Fimenecus. The sequence continues at coordinate 29,970 of JAZKXL010000117.1, forward strand.
ATCAGTAATCTTTGACTCGCCACCATCATCAAGAATAATTGTTTCAATATCATATTTCTTTGCAAGTTCAGTAATTGCAGTTACACTTGCATCTCTACCTTGATGATGTGAATAGCGCATATTACCAACTACCCACGCTTCTTGAGGAATAACATTAGACCCATCAGAGCCCTTACTTTGAGTAAATGCAAGAGTTGTGCGAAGAAGTGCAGCCGCTGATGGTGAAATCATTGGCATAACTTTTTCAAGTACTGGTTTAAATGCTTTAACATTGCCACAAGCAGTTTTCATAACGCCTTTCATTGTAGGTGCAAAGCGTGAAAGCATTTCTTTAACTGTGTCTGACATTTCTATATCAAAAACTTGTGCTTTTTCCGCCTCACAAATAAACTGTGCAAGACGAGCGATTGGAGTATTCTTGCCAGGTGCTGAAGCGTGACCACCATTTGATTTTGCAACAAATTTAAGGTCCATATAACCTTTTTCGCCAACACCAATCATAGCAAATGTGCCATCAGCACCACCGATTGGGTCATAAAGAATCATACCGCCTTCATCAAGCACCATATAAAAATGAATTCCACGCTCTTTAAGGAGATTTGAAATAGCGTTGCCACCTTCACCGCCTGTTTCTTCAGTACATGTTGAAACAAAGTATGTATCACGGCGAGGAGTAAAGCCCTCACGAGCTAACTCATCAGCAGCAGTAAGCATTGTGCAAAGTCCACCTTTAGTATCTAATGTACCTCTACCCCACACTCTATCTTCAGCTATTGCACCTGAAAATGGTGGGTATTTCCACTCACCACTTGCCTCAACAACGTCGTGATGATTCATTAAAAGTACTGGCTCTAAACTACTGTCAGTACCTTTCCATTTAAGTAAAAGCGAACCATTAATTACTTCACACTCCACCACACTGAAAAGAGCTGAAAACTCTTCTTTCATAAGGTCATGAAGTTTTAAGAATTTGCTGATATCGGTTTGTCCGCGTACTGAAATTGTTTCAACCTGAATCATTTTTGAAAGTTTTTCAGCATATTGCATTGCACGATTATCACTCATTTTTACATCTCCTAAAAAATAATGCAATTATTATACCACATTAGTCATCTAAAATAAAGGAATTTTTATAAAATTCACCTTTGTATCTACCATAAAAATCCTTTTTTGTAGTTTGATTTACTGCAAACACTTCATTCGTACTGTAAAGTATTGCAATTTTCATATTTTTGTCCATATTTTCAATGAAATACTTTTTCACTTTTTTATACAGTGGGTCACGAACTTTAAAAATCTCAGGAATTTGTACTGATGATGAGCAAGAAAGCAAATCGCAAAGGATTTTTTCTTTTAAAATTTGCTCATCACATTGATTTTTAAAATACTCATAAACCTTTATTGCATAGTCGCAAAGGCGCATATTTGTGCCATCAATCGCATTTCCAAAATCCTTAAACAAATCAAAAGGTGAAATTCCGATTTCATCAATTAAATAATCAAGAGTGAAAAGAAAACGACCACTGTTATAAAGTCGGTCAACTGCATCTTCACAGTTTTTAAGTGTCTTCATTTCATTGGCAGTTACCCAAGGAGTTGAAATTACCTCATAGGGAGGTTCACTATTAAATTCGCAAGGAAAATCTTGGGGATTTTCACGCATATTAGCACCATAAAGGAGTTTTAAAAATCCCATTTGTAGCATATGGGCTTTAAGGGAATAACCAATATTAAAGCTGTTTTTGAAGCTTTCTAAATCTTCGCCAGTAAGACCTGCAATCAGGTCAATGTGAATATGCATATTGCCCATTGAAAGTAGTTTTTTGATGTTCTTAATAAGTTTTTCAGTATTAGTTTTTCGGTTGATTTTTTGAAGGGTTTCTTCGTTAAAAGATTGCATACCGATTTCAAGTTGTACCGCACCTATTGGCATTTGTGCAAGAATTTCAAGGGTTTCATTTGTAAGTATATCCCCTGCTATTTCAAAGTGAAAGCAAATATTTTGTGGAATTTTTGTGCCGTAATTTTCTTTAATAAAAATTAAAATTTCGTTGGCTCTTTTTGAGTTTGCATTAAATGTGCGGTCAACGAATTTAAGTGTTTGTGTACCACTATTTGCAAGGTTGATTATATCTTTTTTCACTTGGTCTAAATCAAAAAAGCGTAATTTTGAGCAACGACCCGATAAACAAAAAGCACAACGATAAGGGCAACCACGACTTGTTTCAATATAGGCAATTCTACCCTTTAAGTTGTTATAAAAATCTTCACTATATGGTGATGGCGGAGTGTCGCTATATTCTTTTTCAGGATTTATTATAATTTCATTTTCTTTGCGATATGTAAGACCATCAACATAAGACAAATCACCATTTATATTGTCAAGTAAAAGCGGGAAATTCCACTCACCCTCACCTGAAAGCACAAAATCTATAAAATCATATTTTTCTAAAATATCCTTTGGTCTATATGCAACCTCAGGACCACCAAGAATTATTTTACAGTTAAGATTTTCTTTAATTTCTTTGCAAATTTCAAAGGTTTGCGTAATATTCCAAATATAGCAAGAGAATGAAACCACCTGCGGATTTTCATCAATAATCTTCTTCGCAAAATCGTGAAGATTACCATTGATTGTGCTTTCAAAAACTTTTGTAGCATAATCACCTTTAGCAAACTCTTTGACACCTGACAAAAGACACCAAGGTGCCAATGAAGCATGAATATATTTTGAATTTAAGCAACCGATTACTACTTTCATATAGCACCTCCTGATGATTTTTAAGTATTATACACCATTTTTCTTGTTTGTACAACAAATTATAGTTTGTCTAACTAAGTGTAAAATGGAAAGTGGAAAACGGAAAACGAATGAACTGCGTTGCAGTTATAGAAAAATATGTCATTCTGAGGAGTATCGCGACGAAGAATCTCAAAAGAGACCCCTCGCGTTGCTCAGGGTGACACTTTTCTTTATTAGATACAGTAGGGCGGTGTCTTGACCCCACACTACCATACATTATAAACAAATCGACAAACTCAAATTTATCAACATCTTATTAATAAAAATATCTCCACAGCAGAATATCCACTGTGGAGAGTTTTTTGTTATTTTGAATTATAACTTCATTGCAACGTCCCAAGCGCCCCAAATTACTGTACGGAGATTACCAACCTTGTTAGCATCACCAATAACATGTACCTTCTTGCTCTTTTGTGCAAGAGGAGCTGGCTTGTAACCAACTGAAAGAATTACTGTGTCAGCAGGAACATTAATTGTTTCGCCATCTTTAGTTGCGATTGTAACACCATCTTCACGAATTTCAGTAGTACGGCTTTCAAGGTAAACAGGAACTTTGTTTGTCTTGAAGAAATCACGAAGATAACTTGTGTTTGCAAGTGCAACACCAGGAGTTGTAACAAGGTCATCTTGCATTTCAACAATCACTGGTTTTTTGCCTTGAAGGTAAAGTTCATAAGCAATTTCACAACCTGTAAGACCACCACCGATAACTACTACATTTTCACCTGCAAGTGAGTTATCAAGAAGGAAATCTACTGCTTCAATTGCCTTGTCAGCACCCTTAACAGGGATTTTATTAGCAACTGCACCAGTTGCAACAATAACTTCGTCAGCGTCAAGAGTAGCAATATCTTTAACTTCTGTATTCATATGAACTGTAATTGCATCATAGCGTTGGATTTCGCGGTTATACCAAGCAATAAGGTCACGGTCTTTTTCTTTATATGATGGAGCAGCTGCAGCAATAAACACGCCACCGAGTTTATCGCTCTTTTCATAAAGGTCAACCTTATGACCACGCTGTGCACAAACCATAGCAGCTTCCATACCACCAATACCGCCACCGATAACAGCAATTTTCTTTGATTTCTTAGCAGGTTTAATGTTGTATTTCTTTGACTGCATTGTCTTAGGGTTAATAGCGCAACGAGAAAGTCCCATTGTGTCAAAAAGGTCTTGTGTATTAGCGTGACCCTTTGATGATGAGAAATTGAAGCAACCTGCGTGACAGCAAATACATGGCTTAATGTCTTCAAGGCGGTCTTCAATAATCTTTGTAATCCATTCAGGGTCAGCAAGGAATTGTCTTGCAACACCTACACCGTCGATTTTACCTTCGGCAACTGCTTGTGCACCTGCATCAGGTTCCATACGACCTGCACAAACAACAGGAATATCAACAAACTTTTTAATGTGTGCAACATCCTCAAGGTTACAGTTTTGTGGCATATACATTGGTGGATGTGCCCAGTACCAAGAGTCATATGTACCGTTATCAGCATTAAGCATATCGTAACCTGCATCTTGCAAGTATTTTGCTGCTTTTTCTGACTCTTCCATATTACGACCAACTTCAGTATATTCTTCGCCAGGCATTGCACCCTCACAAAAGCCCTTCATTTTTGACTCAACTGAGTAACGAAGTGAAACTGGGAAGTCATCACCACAAGCGCCTTTAATTGCTTTAACAACTTCTACTGCAAAACGGTATCTGTTTTCAAAACTTCCGCCGTATTCGTCAGTACGCTTATTGAAGAATTCAATAGCAAACTGGTCAAGAAGATAACCTTCGTGAACAGCGTGAACTTCAACACCGTCAACACCTGCATCACGACAAAGTTTTGCAGTTTTTGCAAATGCTTCAATAATTTCGTGAATTTGCTCTTTTGTCATTTCAGGACAAATAATGTCGGGAGCCCAACGAGATGGTTGTGGGCTTGGAGATGCTAATTCGTGAGATGTATCAAGAATTGGCTTAACAAGAGCACGAGTAAATTTATTTCTATGAAGAGGTGCTACAAGCTCAGTAATAGCCCAGCTACGACCCATACCAGCAGTTAACTGAATGAATAATTTTGCACCTGTTTTATGAATTTCATCCATAAACTCTTTAAGTTCTTCAAACATTTTTGGATTTTGCCAAAGCCATTTACCCCAGAATGTATCACGAAGAGGTGCAATACCAGGGATAATAAGACCAACATTGTTGTTTGCTCTTTCAATAAAGAGTTTTGCTGCTTCCTTATCAAAATGGCAACCGCCAAGTTCAAACCAACCAAAAAGTGATGTACCACCCATTGGGCACATTACAATACGGTTTTTGATTTCAACATTACCAATTTTCCAAGGAGTAAACAATGCTTCATACTTTTGGTCCATCAAAAAACACTTCCTTTTTTTAATTGCCTTTTAAGGCGTTTTTTCATACATAATAAGTATATAAAAATTAGTACTTTATGTCAAGGAATTAAAACAATTTTTGTTAATAAAATAACAATTTCTATTAAATAACTTTACCCTTAAATTTAAAACACAACCTATGTAAAAATTACACTACCACCTATGTAAAAATTACACTGCTACCAGTGTAAAAATTACACCCCACCAGTGTAAAAATTACACCTGACCTATGTAAAAATTACACCCTATAAATAATATATAAATAAAAATATAAATCATTCTTATAAAGACTCAAAAAGACACTTTTTTACGTAGTTTGTAAACTTTTTGTAAACAAATTGCCAATTTTACAAATTTGTCTCGCAAAAACCGAAACAAAAGGGCTTGTTGGCGCTATATATGGGAGGTGTTTTTTTGGACAACAATTTTTCATATGCAATTTTTCCATTAATTCTTATTTCTAATGAAAAATATTACGCTCTTTCATCAAGTGAAAAAATTCTATATGTGTTGCTTCTTAATAGGACAAACTATTCACAAAAAAATCTTAAGAAGTTTTGTGATGCAAAAGGTGTATTCATCTATTATTCCAATAGTCAAATTCAAAACCACCTTAAATGCAGCAACAAAACAGCTGTTGAAATGCTTAAAAATTTAGAAAAGGCAGGTCTTATTAAAAGAGAACATCAAAAAAATGGTTTACCATTAAAAATCTATGTTACAGACTTAAGAACTTTTAATGAGAAACCACGAACGAATACATATAACAATATAAGCTTTGATATTGAAAAAGCGATAATAAAATCACAAGAGAATCGGCAAAACTTTGGCGAGAAGAAAAACAAGAAACGTAGCCGATAAAAAATGGCGGAGTAAAATTCTCCGCCAAGTTATATTTTTATATTTTATATTTTTTGATTATTTGTAATTTTTAACAAAGTACTTATAAAATGCCACACAGTTTGCCACGGAGTCAATATCAATATTCTCGTTTTCAGCATGAACTGACCCTAACTGTTGTGCTGAAAGCTTAATTGGTGCAAAACGAAGCACACATTTACACACATCAGTAAGAGTTCTTGCATCAGTCCCAGCAGGAAGAATAAACGGAGATGCCGCATACTGTGGAAAGATTTCGCCAATACAATTCATTGTGTACTCAAATTGTGGCTTTGTCATATCGGCAGGGCCGTGATATTCACTGTCATCAGTCATTTGTACTTCAATATCATATTTTTTTGCAATTTCTTTAAATTTTTCTAAATCTTTTTTGAAATCTTCTTCATCAACTGGTCGTAAAAATGCTTTTGCAGTACATTTTTTAGACGCTGTGCTACCCTCAATATTATTAAAGGTACAGGTTGTGCCTATAAGTCCGCCTGCTTGTGCATTGATTTTTGGCATAACTTTTTTGATAATTCCACCAAAAAGCCACAAATTTGAAAGAAGCATATTCATAGGGAATTTAAGATATGGTGCCATATGCTTAAACATGGCTTCGACCTGCTCATTTATGCGACGAATAAAAATATCAGTAGTCGTAATTTCGTTTACAAATGCGGACATTCGCTCAACTGGAGTTGCCTTTGCCCCTGCGGTAAGTGATGCGTGACCGTTTTCAGCAAGTGCGGTGCAATTTAAGTAAATTCTACCTTTTTCATGTACTGCCACCATTCCGCATTTATCACATTTCATTCCTGCAAGCGGTGGCTCAATAAGAGCACCACCTTCATCAAGAATTACTTCAAATTCAATATTATTTTCTTTGAAATATTCAAGGGCTTTTGGTATTCCGTCACCACCTAATTCTTCATTATGTGATGAGCCAATCCACACATTGCAAGGAAATTCATAGCCCTCGTTAAGCAATTCTTCAAGTGCTGAAAATTCGGCAAAAAGCGGAGTTTTTGTATCTACAGTACCTCTACCCCATATTTTACCGTCAGCAATTTCACCGCCAAAGCCGTAATATTGCCACTCGCCTGACACCTCAACAACATCATGGTGTGACATAAGCATAATGTTTCTACTATTATCTTTACCCTGAAGTTTATAAATCCAACAGTCATCACTAAAAGTCAATTTTTCGGCTTTTTCGTGAACAGTTGGAAAAAGTTCTATCATAACATCACGGAGCTTTTTAAATTCAGTGTCGTCAAAGCTATCTTTTACTGAAACGGTTTTGCACTTAATCATTTTTTGAAGACGAAGTGCATAGTTCATAATTTCGTCGTCATTGTAAAACGGCTTAAAATCAGTTAATTTTCGTGCCTTTTTTGTTGCCCTTACTGTGTTTATTAAAAGCACTGCTACAAGGCAAATTATTGCTAATAAGATTATGTATAAGATTTCCATTTGTATCACCTAAATAAAATTATACTCTTAAATTTTGTTACCGTCAATGTATGACAAAATTTTTGACTTTCGCAAATTATAATAATGAAAAAGGAGATGTAAATATGAGTGTAAAAATTCAATTTAATGACGAGGTTTTGCATTGTTGGTTAAGCGGCGAAATTGACCATCACACAGCACTACCCATTCGTTTAGAAATTGACGACAAAATTGAAAGTTGTAGACCAAAAAGTGCAATTCTTGATTTTACTGATGTAACATTTATGGACAGCTCAGGAATTGGTCTTGTTATGGGTAGATATAAATTATTATCGCAATTTCAAGGCACACTTGAGGTTACAGGTCTTTCAAACAATGCCTATAAGGTTATGCGACTTGCAGGGCTTGACCGTATTGCTACAATCACGAAGGGAGTAAAAAAATAATGATTACCAATGAATTTAGAATGACTGTTGACAGTAAGTCCGTAAACGAGAGCTTTACTCGTGCTACGGTGGCAGCATTTTCTGCTCAGCTTGACCCTACTTTAGAGGAAATTAATGACATAAAAACCGCAGTAAGTGAGGCGGTTACAAATTCTATTGTTCACGGCTATAAAAACGAAGTGGGAAAAATCTACATAACTGTAAAAATCCATGACAACAACAAAATTATTATTACAATTCGTGACAAGGGTTGCGGAATTAGTGACATTAAAAAAGCGCGAGAGCCACTTTTTACAACACTTGGTGGAGACCGTTCAGGACTTGGATTTTCAGTTATGGAAAGCTTTATGGACAAGCTTTTAGTCCGCTCTAAAATAGGCGTTGGCACCACCGTTACCCTTTGTAAAAGAATTCATGGACGCACAAAATGACAAGAGATGAGCTAATACTTAACAACTTAGGTCTTGTGGGTAGTTGTGCCACGCGATTTCTTGGCAAGGGCTACGACTATGAGGATTTATACTCGGCAGGGTGTATTGGCCTTATTAAAGCTGCTGACCGCTTTGACGAGAGTCTTGGTTTTGCCTTTTCAACCTATGCTGTACCCTCAATTTTAGGTGAAATACGACGGATTTTTCGCGATGGCGGTACCATAAAGGTAAGTCGCTCACTTAAAGAGAAAATCCGCACACTTACACTTGTAACGGAGCAATTTAAAAAAGAGTATGGTACTGAGCCCACAATTTCAGAGTTAAGCAAAAGAATGAATTTAAGCGTCGTAGAAACTACACAGTTGTTTTGCGCCTCACAACCCGTTATGTCACTAACCGCTGATGA
>JAZKXL010000118.1:0-2545 GCA_045611635.1 Candidatus Fimenecus sp.
TCCATTAACCAGTTGCGAAGGAAAGGCACAAGCATAACTGCCATATTAGCAAAGAATTTAACAACTGAATATGTAATTGCACGACTCTTGGCAGGTGCGGTTTCCATAATATACACAACATGCATATCGTGGGGCACAAAGAAAAGAATCATGCAAGCGCCAACGAAATACATTATAACATTGCCTGAAAGGAAAATTACAAACAATGCAAGTGCCATACCAAATGTGTTTATAACAAGGAATGTTTTTCTACCAAAACGGTCAGCAAGTGGTCTGTAAAGAATGCCTATAATCTGAAATGGTATTGCCACAACATTCAAAAGGTTGAGAATTGTAACAGCACTTTCACTTTTGAAAAACTCATTAGCAATTTCGGTTTGCATAAGTGAGTTGATTTGTGATGCAATTTCATCAACAGCATAAATCATTGCAATAATCAAAACAAGATACCAAAAATATGTTTTACCCTTTGGTCTTGATTTTTGCTTTTCCCAATATTTAAGCTCTTTTGCTTTCCAATTTTCCCTTTTTTGAAGCTTTTCAGGAGTTAAAACTTTACCCATAAAAAATCCCCCTTTTAATAAGATTATTGTAGCATATAAATATAAGAATTTCAATAAATTGAGAGTTACTTTCCTTGACTTAAAAATTAAAAGTGATAAAATATAAGTAACAAAATTAAAAGGGGATTTTTATGAGTAGCTTTGAAAATTTAAGAATAGTTGATAACTTTTATCAAACATCCTTATTCTTTCCAATGCCAACAGTTGTAATCAGTACACTTTGTGAAGATGGAACAACAAATTTAGGACCATATTCTTTAGTGCAACCATATTATGTTGCGGGCAAAGATTATTACGCAATGCTTCTTTGTTGCCGTAATTCATCAAATACAGCACAAAACATTCTTCGCAATGGCAAATGTGCACTCAATTTTATTGACGATAATCCAAAGAACTTTAAAGAGGCGGTTAAACTTTCTTGGCCTGGCGATAAACCAGAAGAAAAAATGCCAAAATGCAATTTCAAGCTTGAAAAGAGTATGATTGAGGAAGAAACAGGGGAAATACGCCCAATGGTTATGACTGATGCTATTGAGGTTATTGAATGCACTTGGGTTCGTGAACTTGATGGTGCTGATAAGGATTTGCCAGGTGAACTTAACGGTTACGAAGGACCATATCACGATTTCAATGGTATTACAAGTAAGTTTGGTGCTCATTTTATTCTTAAAATCGATAAAATCCTTATGAAGAAAAAATACAGTGACGCTATTATTAATGGAGTAAAAGCAAAGGATTTTCCAGCTCTTCCAGTTGATTATGGTTATCGTGATAGCAAGAATTTTTGGTTCCATAGAAAAAGAAAAATGCGCGCGGAATTATTACAAATGCGTGAGGCATCATTAGAGTCCGTACGCTATGCTGCTGATAGAGTTGATGATAAAATTAAGTTTACTGATGAAGCACTCAAAACTGTTCTTGCAGTACCACGAGTGTTCTTACCATTAGTCCTTAAAGGTTGCGTTGACTGGGCAAGAGAAAATAATGTTGAGCTTATAACTGAAGAACATATGCAAATTATTAACGACAAACGCGCAAAAGAAAAAGCAAATAAGAAAAAATAAAGAGGAATATTATGACAACAAAAGAATATCTTAATCTTATTGATGAAGTAAATGAAAATGGAAAATATAAGGCAAACTGGTCTTCTCTCTCACAGCACAAGGTGCCTTCTTGGTATATGCACGATAAACTAGGCGTGTTTATTCATTGGGGTATTTATTCAGTGCCGGCTTTTGGTAATGAATGGTATTCAAGAGGAATGTATGATAAGAGTGTAAGAGAATTTGAGCATCATAGAAAAACTTGGGGACCTCAGGACAAGTTTGGCTATAAAGATTTTATTCCTATGTTCAAGGCGGAAAAGTTTGATGCAAAAGAATGGGTATCTCTTTTCAAAAAAGCGGGTATGAAATATGTTATGCCTGTTGCTGAGCATCACGATGGTTTTGCTATGTACGAAACAAATTTTAATCGTTGGAATTCAGTAGAAATGGGTCCTTGCCGTGATGTTGTTGGCGAATTAAAGGATGAATGTGAAAAACAAGGACTTACCCTTTGTGCATCAACTCACCGTGCAGAGCATTATTTCTTTATGAATCCTGGTCGTCTTTGTGATAGTGATGTTAATGACGATAATTACCGTGATTTTTATGGTCCGGCAGTTTATTGTGAAGAATTTGACCCTGCAATTATACACAAGACTACTGCAGACACATATTCAAAAGGCGCAAGTAAAGAATGGCTTGAAGACTGGCTTGTTCGAACTTGCGAATTAGTTGATAGATATCAACCATCAGTACTTTATTTTGACTGGTGGATTCATAACCATAGCTTCAAACCATATCTTAAAAAGTTGGCGGCATATTACTATAACCGTGCAGAAGAATGGGGCAAAGAGGTTACAATTAACTATAAGCACGAGGCATTCCCACCTACTGTTGCAACATTTGATGTTGAGCGTGGTGCATTGACAGGAATTT
>JAZKXL010000119.1:0-4732 GCA_045611635.1 Candidatus Fimenecus sp.
GCATAACCATCAGCAACCATAACACCAAGTGGTTGGCGGACAGGTATATTTGCAAAATTACCTGCACGAATAATTTCAGTGCCAATACTTGGGTTTGTTGGGCGCATTAAGTCGATTTGCTCGATTGCATAATCAAGGTCAAACTTATGGAAACGACCAATAAGCACATCAGTATGCTCTTCTTCAGTAGCAACCCAAGAAATGCCTAATTCGTTGTTAGGAAGCATAATAATTTTGAATTTTTCATCATCACTAACCTCAGCGGTTTTGTTAAAGAATGCACGATACACATAAAATTGCTCGTATTCAATAGGATTGTTTTGAATTCCTGTTGATGCGGGCATTTTTTGACGGAGAGAGGAGTTGAGTCCGCAAGCGTCTATTACAAGGTCAGCGTAGTATTCGCCCTTGTCGGGTTTGATACCAACAACACGATTGCCGAAGAAAAGTGGCTCTTCTACATTGTGCTTGTACTCAAATTTTACGCCCGCCTTAACGGCATAAGAGATAAGATATTTATAGATTTCGCGACGCTCCATTTGAATTTCTTTTTTGTCATCATCAGTATTTTGTGTAAGTGCAGTTTCCATAGCAGGACCATAGAAAGTAACATCATTTTTAAGATTATATAAACTATGGTCAGGAACAGGAAGACCGATTGCTAAAAGACCTTTTCTATCAAAAATATCTGTCCAGTCATAGCCCATTTTTGTTTTAGCATTACGCTCATAAACGGTAACATCATAGCCCCTTTGAGCTAAAAGCATAGCAGCGGCAATACCACCGTGACCGCCACCTGCAACAATAATTTTCTTTCCCATAAACAAAATCCCCTTTATAAGAATTATATAAGTAAATGGTAACATATTTTTATGTAGATTTCAATAAATTTTATATACTCTTCGTTATTACATAGTGGCATTTGGATTAAATAAAAAAACAAAGACCTCTATTGAAGTCTTTGTTTTTTGGTGGAGATGGTGGTAATCGAAACCACGTCCGAAAATCTATTCCTGAAACTTTCTACGAGTGTAGTTTATCTATTGTCATTCCCTACGGGACAGCCGACAAACAGGCATTCCTTTCAGTAGCCCTGTGATGTGTGACGGATTACAAGGCGGTTATCCGTTCACATTTACTGCTAAATGACACTCCGTACCGAGCCGCAGTTCTCTCGGGGGAATGCTCGCCGCTAATTAAGCAGCAAGAAGTACTTTTTCGTTTTTGTCGTTTATTTTTGATAAACCGTCCGTTTTATAGTGGTCAGACTCCACTACTCGCTTATCGCAGTTCAAAGTCCCCGTCGAAATCCTTTCATCCCCATATATCACTTCGCTCTAGTGAAGAATGAATATTGAATAATGAATAGATTTGGGGATGCTGATGCATCCGATTTATAGATTATCTTGATTGCTCTTTTAAAGAACGTTCAATTGTGCGTTGCGCATCTTTTTTAGCGGCAACTTCACGTTTGTCGTAAAGCTTTTTACCTTTACAGAGCCCCACTTGTACCTTTGCTCTACCTTTTTTGAAGTAAACTGACAAAGGAATAAGGGTAAGGCCTTCTTGTTTTGTAGTGCCAAGAAGTCGCATAATCTCTTTTTTGTGCATTAAGAGTTTGCGCACTCTCATAGGGTCACGATTAAAAATATTACCGTGGTCATAGGGGCTTATGTGCATACCGTTGACGAAAATTTCGCCCTCAACAATACTGCACCAAGCATCTTTAAGATTGCATTTGCCTTGCCTTAAAGATTTAACTTCGGTACCAACAAGCTCAATGCCGGCTTCAAAGCTCTCAATTACGAAATAATCGTGGAGAGCTTTTTTATTTTGTGCAATTGTAGTGTTAGGATTTTTCTCAGCCACAATTATTCCTCCTTTTAACCGATTTACTCAGCGGTTACTTGAGTTGTTAGAAAAAGCAGGCGTGGAAGCCTGCCACTATGCGATTATAATAAACTTCTGCCTTGAAGTGCTCTGGAAAGTGTTACTTCATCAGCATATTCAAGGTCGCTACCAACAGGAATACCATAAGCCAAACGGCTAACTTTTATGCCCATTGGTTTCAAAAGTCGTGCAATATACATTGCGGTTGCTTCACCTTCAGCGGTTGGGTTTGTAGCCATAATAACCTCGTTAACTGAGTCGTCAGCCATACGGCTAATTAACTCTTTAATACGAATATTATCAGGGCCCACACCGTTCATAGGTGAGATTACACCGTGCAACACATGGTAGGTGCCTTTATATTCGTGAGTGCGCTCAAAAGCGGTAACATCACGAGGGTTTTCAACAACACAAATTACTGAATTATCACGCTTTGCATTACTGCAAATTCCACATTTTTCACCTTCAGTAAGATTACAACAAATATTGCAGGTATGTATATTATTATGGGCGTTGTTTATGGCGTCTATTAAACTTTTTGTGCCATCATCATCAAGACCAAGAATATAATACGCTAAACGCTCCGCCGATTTTACACCGACAGAGGGCATTTTGCGAAATTCTTCAATCAGTTTTTCTAAAGACACAATAGCCATAAATATACTCCAAATTAAAAGTGAAAATTAGAATCCGAAACCTGGAATATTCATTCCACCAGTGATTTTGCCCATTTCTCTTTCCATTGTTTCGTCTGCTTTTCTCATTGCTTCATTAACTGCTGCAACAAGCAAGTCTTCAAGCATTTCTACATCTTCAGGGTCAACAACATCAGGTTGAATTTTAACTGATACAACTTGATGTTTGCCATTAGCAACAACTTCAATAGCTCCGCCGCCTGCACTTGCAGAGTATTCAGCTTCTTCACATTCTTGTTGAACGCGAGCCATATCGTCTTGCATTTGTTGAAGGCGTTTCATCATATTTGCTTGACCGCCTTGATTTGGAATTCTTGCTTTCATTTTTATTCCTCCTTGATTTCTACACCAAGCGCTTTTGCCCTTTCAACAAGGTCAGAAAGTGGATTTTTAGGTGTTTCTTCTTGCTTGTTATTAAAAACTGCAAGAGTGTATGTTCTGCCAGTTGCCTCAGCAACGGCTTCTTTTATGGTTTTTGAATAGTCACCGGTTTTAAGATAAAGCTCAAGTACAGGCGAACCCTTAATAAGAAGATATTTGTCACCGTGAATAAAAGCACTTGAACCGGTAAGCATTGCAATAAGACTAGGGTCTTTTGCAAAGAGTTTTTCACAAATTTCAGGCCAAATATCAAAAGGAACATTGGCTGAATTCTCAGGAATAATTTTTGCCTCGCTCTTAACTGGTTGTGGTGCAGGGGTAGGAGTGTCAACCGCCACCTCTTTTTTTGCCACTTCAGTATTCTTTGGTTTTGGCTCAGGTTTGTTTTCGATTTTTTGCTCAGGTTGTGGCTCTGCTTTTGCAGGTGCAGTAACTTGTGGCGCAACTGTTGTACTGCCTGTTGCAACCGCTGTTTCAAGCTCGCTAATTCTACGAAGAAGAGCATTTATATCGTTATCAAGTGAAGGAGTGCAAAGTCTTATAACGCAAAGTTCAGCGCTTGTTCTACGGTTTGCACCTTGCTTCATAGTAGATGCTGATGCAGTAAGTATATCAATGCAAGACATAATAGTTGCAAGCGTTGTTTTTGCACTTTGTTCACGAATAATATCAATTTCGCCTTGTGAGCAAATAATCATATCTTGAAAATTCTTAACGGCTTTTGAAACCATAAGATTTCTAAAATGACTTGTAAGTTCAGTTAAAAGACGCTCCATATCACAAGAATCGTTATAAAGCTTATCAACAATTCTAAGAGCGATTGCGGAATCTTTTTGAAGAATAGCATCGCAAAGTTCAAAAATATATTCACGACCTGCAAGACCTGCACTACTTGCAACTGCAGCAGAGTCAATTACACCTTCATAAGAAGAGCAACGGTCAAGAAGTGAGAGTGCGTCACGCATAGCACCATCAGCAATACGAGCAATAAGCATAGCGCCATCATCAGTTAATTGAAGATTTTCTTTTTCAGCAACTTCTTTAAGGCGCTCAGCCATATCTTCAGGTGGAATACGCTTAAAATCAAAGCGTTGACAACGAGAAAGAATAGTTGATGGTAATTTGTGTACTTCAGTTGTTGCAAGAATGAAAATTACGTGAGCAGGTGGCTCTTCAAGCGTTTTAAGAAGTGCATTAAAAGCGCCAATTGAAAGCATATGAACTTCGTCAATAATATAAACTCTATATTTAGCGTTTGCAGGAGTAAAGTTTGCTTCTTCACGCAAATCACGAATATTATCAACACCATTGTTTGAAGCAGCGTCAATTTCAATAATATCAAGAATTGAGCCACTGTCTATACCCTTACAAACGTCGCACTGGTTACAAGGGTTTCCGTTTTGTGGGTTTGTGCAGTTAACTGCTTTAGAAAGGATTTTTGCACAGGAGGGTTTACCTGTTCCACGAGAACCGGTAAAAAGGTAAGCATGACTTGTTTTGCCAGTTTTTACGGCATTCTCAAGTGTAGTTGTAATGTGCTGTTGACCAACAACATCAGTAAAGGTAGATGGTCGGTATTTTCTATAAAAAGCACGATACATACAGTTTCCTCCTTGCTAAAAAATGTGCCTTAACTCAGTCATGTGTCGTGCAGGCAGACTGTGGCGCCCGGTGCAAACCGCTTAATGCTGCTCGGTTCCCCGCCTGACATGGTTCACAGCGCCCCGCCGCACAGGACCCACACGGCACACGACTGAATTAAGGCA
>JAZKXL010000120.1:0-16478 GCA_045611635.1 Candidatus Fimenecus sp.
ACGTTTGGTTTCCAAGTTCTGTTTGAACGTCTGTGTGAGTGAGAAACCTTGATGCCGAAAGCAACGTCTTTACCACAATATTCGCATTTTGCCATTTTATAGGCACCTCCTTATATCACGGGGATAAATAATCAAATTACAACAAGAGACATTATATCAGTTACTTTCGCAATTTGCAAGTGTTTTTTGAAAAAATATTTTATGAATTTTAATAAAAAGTACTTGCAATTTATAAATGAATAATATATAATACTATCAAACGAACATTTGTGCGATAGCGAGGTATATAAAATGGCTGATAAATCAAAAGCTTTAGAAACCGCATTACTTCAAATTGAAAAGAATTACGGTAAAGGTGCAGTTATGCGCCTTGGTGAAAATAGTTCATTGAATGTTGAGGCAATTTCAACTGGTTCAATTTCTCTTGACCATGCTACTGGTATTGGTGGACTTCCAAAAGGTAGAATTGTTGAAATTTATGGACCTGAATCTTCAGGTAAAACAACTCTTGCTTTACAAGTAATTGCTGAGGCACAAAAACTTGGCGGTGAGGCAGCATTTATTGATGCTGAACACGCTCTTGACCCTGAATATGCTGAAGCACTTGGTGTTGACATTAACTCACTTCTTGTTTCTCAGCCAGATAACGGTGAACAAGCCCTTGAAATTACTGAGGCACTTGCTCGCTCAGGTGCTCTTGATGTAATCGTAGTTGACTCAGTTGCAGCCCTTGTTCCACGTGCTGAAATTGAAGGCGATATGGGTGATAGTCATGTTGGTCTTCATGCTCGTCTTATGTCACAAGCACTTCGTAAGCTTACAAGTGTTATTAATAAGTCAAACACAATCGTTATCTTTATTAACCAGCTTCGTGAAAAAGTTGGCGTAATCTACGGTAACCCTGAAGTTACAACAGGCGGTCGTGCACTTAAGTTTTATACAACAATGCGAATTGATGTTCGTCGCGTTGAACAACTTAAAGGTCAAGGTAACGAGTTTATCGGCTCACGTACTCGTGCAAAGATTGTTAAAAATAAGGTTGCTCCTCCATTTAAAGAGGCAGAATTTGACATTATGTATGGTGAAGGTATTTCAAAAATTGGTGAAATCGTTGACCTTGGTGTTAAGTTCGATATTGTTAAAAAGAGTGGCGCTTGGTTCTATTATGGTGAACAGCGACTTGGTCAAGGTAGAGAAAACGTAAAACTTCTCTTTAAACAAGAAACTGAGCTTGCTAATGAAATTGAGCAACAAATCCGCGCAAAAATGAAAGAGGCGCTTGACTCTAAAAAAGGCACAACAACGCCAATTTCACAACCTGAAGTAATTAAAATTCCAACAACAAAAGCAGCAGCAAGAGCAACTCTTGATATTGCTGTTGATGATGACGAATAATGAAACTTACTGTTAAAGAAGGTAAAGCCAACAAGGTTCATATCTATGTTGATGAAGAATATCGTGCAACAGTAGATAGTGACTATTGGTATTCAGAAAAATATAGAAATTATAAAGAAATTAATGAAGAAGAACTGACCGAGTTATTAAACGCGGTCAGTTTTCGTCGTGCTTATAACAAATCTCTCGACTTACTCTCACGTCGCCCTTTTGGTACAAAAGAACTTATAAAAAAACTTTGTGAAAAAGGTCACGATAAAGAATCCGCACAAAAAGCATGTGAAAGATTAACTGAATTAAAACTTCTTAATGACGAAGAGTATGCCCAAATTCTTGCAAAGGATTTACTTGAGCGTAAAAATTATAGCATTAAACGCATTAAACAAGAACTCGCGTTTCGTGGTATAAGTCGTGAAATTGTTGAAAATACCGTTGATTTACTTGACAATGACCCAGTACCTCGTATTATAATGTTAATCAAGAAAAAATACATAAATAAAATAAACGACGAAAAGGGCAAAAAAAGAACAGTTGATGCGCTTATGCGATTAGGTTATTCTTATTCCGATATTAAAACAGCCCTTAATAACATAATAGAATTTGGCGAGGACGAAATTTATGAGTAAAAAAATTGGTATGGTATCTCTTGGTTGTCCAAAAAATCAAGTGGATGCCGAAATTATGCTTGCAAAACTTCAAAATAACGGTTTTGAAATTGTGACCGACCCTTATGATGCTGATATTGTAATTGTCAACACTTGTGGATTTATTGAAGATGCAAAGCGTGAATCTATTGAAAATATTCTTGATATGATTTCATACAAAGAAGATTGCGAAAACCTTAAAGTCCTCGTTACAGGTTGTCTTGCACAACGTTATCAAAGTGAAATATTTAAAGAAATTCCTGAAACTGATGCAGTAATTGGTATCGGTGCAAATGAAGATATATGCGAAATTTGTGATAGAATTATAAGTGGTGAAAAGGTAGAGGAATTTCCTGAAAAAACTAACCTTAAAATTGAGGGTGACCGTATTCTCACTACTCCACCATACTCCGCATACCTTAAAATTGCTGAGGGTTGCTCAAATCATTGTACTTACTGTGCAATTCCGTCTATTCGTGGCCCATTTCGTAGTCGACCAAGCGAAAGCATCCTTGCTGAAGCACAAAAATTAGCAAATGAAGGCGTAAAAGAATTGGTTGTTGTAGCACAAGATACAACTCGTTATGGTGAAGATTTATACGGCAAAAATGCCCTTGTGCCATTACTTAAAGCATTGTCAAAGGTTAATGGGGTTGAGTGGATTCGTCTTCTTTACCTTTACCCTGAAAGAATTGATGATGCACTCATTAATGAAATCGCAACTAACAAAAAAATCGTAAAATATATGGATATACCACTTCAACATTGTAGCAAAAATGTTCTTAAAAGAATGAATCGCCACGGTGACCGTGAAACCCTTACTGCTCTTATAAACAAAATCCGCGAGCAAATAAAAGATGTCACAATCCGTACAACCTTTATTGCAGGTTTTCCAGGTGAAACCGAAGAAGAATTTAATGAACTTTGTGAATTTATTGAAGAAATGCGCTTCGAAAGAATGGGTTGTTTTGCTTATTCTGAAGAAGAGGATACTCCAGCTGCAAAGCTTGATGGAATGATGGATTTTGAAATCCGTCAGGACCGTGCCGATATTATAAATGAGCGTCAAAATGTAATTTTAGATGAAATTAATGATGCACTTATCGGTGAAGTGCTTGAAACCATTGTTGAAGGTTATGACGCTTATTCGGATTCATATTTTGGTAGAACAACTATGGATGCCCCTGAAATTGACACTCAAATCAGTTTTACTTGCGGTTACGAGCTAAATGATGGTGACATTGTAGACGTTGAAGTTATCAATGTGCTTGATGGTGAATTAACAGGAGAAGTTGTATGAAATTGAACGTTCCAAATATTCTTACAATTGCAAGAATTTTTATTACACCAGTTTTTCTTGTGGTAATACTTATGGAAAATCTTCCTCATAGATTTTTAATTGCATGTATAATTTTTTTAATTGCCTCAATTACCGACGCCGTTGATGGTCACCTTGCAAGAAAACACAACCAAATAACAAATTTTGGTAAATTTTTAGACCCAATTGCCGATAAAATCCTCACTACATCAGCATTACTTGCTTTTATGAGTATGGGACTTTGTAATATTTGGATTGTAATGCTCGTTTTAACCCGTGAATTTACAATCGCATCAGTTAGAATGATTGCTGCGACGGGTGGGGTAGTAATTCCTGCAAATATTTGGGGTAAAATCAAAACCGTAAGTCAAATGGTGTTTACAATTATTATTATGCTTTTAGGTGAAGCTTGGGAAACTATTGCAAATACAAATAAAGATTTGTACGCAAAACTTCCTGATTTGGCATTGGTTTCAAATGGATTTTTATGGATTACCGCAATTTTAACTGTTATCTCAGGTATTATTTACTTAAATGACAGTAAAAAGATAATTGATTTCACAAAGTGATTGCATTTTGTAAATTTATGTGTTAAAATACATATAATGTTTTTGAAAGACTATGACCGAAAAGAGTAGCAAAAACTTTTTTATCAGAGATTACGGGTCACCGGCTGAAAGCCCGTATTAAAAAACTTTTGTGAAGTGCATTCGTGAGTCGGTATGGGGAAATACATACCCGTGTTGTTGCGTTATAAACTATTCGAGTTATAAATCGAAGTGGAACCGCGATTAGTCGCCTTCGTCTATGTTGTTATAGATGAAGGCGTAATTTTTTTGTGTTTTATGGAGGAATATTTTTGTTAAAAAGATTAAGAGAAGATATTCAAACGGTTAAAGAACGTGACCCTGCTGCATCCAGTATACTTGAAATTTTGCTTTTGTACCCAGGACTAAAAGCAATTAGAATGCATAGAGTTGCACACTGGTTTTACCGTCATAATTGCAAATTCTTTGCTCGTGCAATTTCACAACATGCTGCAAAGAAAACAAATATTGAAATTCATCCCGGCGCTACAATTGGTAGAAGATTTTTTATTGACCATGGCACAGGCGTCGTAATTGGCGAAACTGCCGAAATTGGTGATGATGTTACAATTTATCAAGGCGTAACACTTGGTGGTACAGGTAAAGATATAGGTAAGCGCCACCCAACAATTGGCAACAATGTTATGATTGGTTCGGGTGCAAAAATTTTAGGGCCATTCAAGGTTGGTGACAATTCAAATATTGCGTCAGGCGCAGTAGTGCTTGATGAAATTCCCGAAAATTCAACTGCAGTTGGTGTACCGGCTCGTGTTATTAAGCGAAATGGTAAACGCATTGACAATCTTGACCAAGTGCATATTCCTGACCCTGTTTCTCAGGAATTTTGTAGACTTAATGCGAAAATTGATA
The DNA here is from genome assembly GCA_045611635.1 of Candidatus Fimenecus sp. Taxonomy (GTDB): domain Bacteria; phylum Bacillota; class Clostridia; order Oscillospirales; family Acutalibacteraceae; genus Fimenecus. The sequence continues at coordinate 4,815 of JAZKXL010000120.1, forward strand.
AACTTGAAAAAGAGTTAGCAAAATATAAAGGAGAAGAAAAATAATGAAAGTATTTAACACTCTCACAAGACAAAAAGAAGAACTTAAAACACTTGTCCCAAACGAGTTAAAGGTTTACGCTTGCGGGCCAACTGTTTACAATTTTATTCATATCGGTAATGCTCGTCCACTTTGTGTATTTGACACATTTAGAAGATATATGGAATACCGTGGTTACAAAGTGAACTTCGTTCAAAACTTCACCGATATTGATGATAAAATTATCCGTCGCGCAAATGAAGAGGGCACTGACTATAAAACTGTTTCTGAAAAATATATTGAAGAGTTTTGGGTTGATGCAAAGGGTATGAATGTGCGCGAAGCAACAGTACACCCAAAAGCAACTGAAAATATTGATGAAATTATCAATATTGTAAGCACTCTTATTGAAAAGGGTTACGCTTATGCTGTAGATAACGGTGACGTTTATTTTAGTCCAAAGCAGTTTAAAGAATACGGTAAACTTTCACACCAACCACTTGAAGACCTTGAAGCAGGTGCAAGAATCAATGTTGAAGAGGTTAAGCGTGAACCAATGGATTTTGCTCTTTGGAAGAGTGCAAAGCCAGGTGAACCATACTGGGAATCACCTTGGGGAAATGGTCGTCCAGGTTGGCACATTGAATGTTCAGCAATGGTTAGAAGATATTTAGGTGAAACTATTGATATTCATTGTGGCGGTCAAGACCTTGTTTTCCCACACCACGAAAACGAAATTGCACAAAGTGAATGCTGCAACGGTGTTCCTTTTGCAAATTATTGGATGCATAATGGATTTATCAGCGTTGACAATGTTAAAATGTCAAAATCACTTAACAACTTCTTTACAGTTCGTGATGTTGCTAACGAATATGGTTATGAACCAATCCGTTACTTCCTTATTTCATCTCACTATAGAAGCCCAATCAACTATAGCGTTGATATTATTGAACAGTGTAAAGCTTCTCTTGTGCGTCTTTATAACTGTCGTGAGAGTCTTGATTTCGCAATGAAAAATGCAACTGATACAGTAGTTACAAATGTTGATGAAATCAAAGCAAAACTTCTTTCTCGCAAAGACCAGTTTATTACCGCTATGGATGATGACCTTAATACAGCTGATGCTATTACAGCAATTTTTGAACTTGTTAAAGATATTAACACAACAGTAATTACTGATGCGCCTTCAAGAGAACTTGTAGAACTTGCAACAACTCTTTTTGATGAACTTACAGGCGTTCTCGGTTTAGTTTACAATAGAAAAACAGAATCTCTTGATGACGAAATTGAAAAGCTCATTGAAGCACGTACTCAAGCTCGTAAAGATAGAAACTGGGCAGAGGCGGACCGTATTCGTGATGAACTCAAAGCACAGGGCATTGTTCTTGAAGATACACCACAGGGTGTTAAGTGGCATCGCGAATAATTCTCAGTGGCTATTTTCCCGTCACAACTCACTCAAAATACTCGACAATACACAAAAGTATTGCCTCCGTTTTTGACGGTTCTAACAAAAAATATCTCACTGATAATATACTGTTTAATAAGTAGTTGCTAAACCCTATCACAAAACAAAGTAACGGAATATTCGTTACACACAATTGTATATTTATATTTGCCGACAGTAATCACCATATTATTGTCGGCATATTTTATTGTGTTACTGTTTATTTTACAGTCATATAAAATTTTTCGTTGAGTGTCCGCGTCATTCCCTGTAAACACGCAACAAATATTACAAAATGTATTTATACCTTTATTTATGTCCATACTTTCAGTAATTAAAATTGCAACGCCAATAATGCTGTTGTCACCATCGAGCGAGAGTGTAATAAGACCATCGCTACTGTCATAAAACATATAGTTTTGATTATTTTTATCACTGCCAAATAAAAAGTCAGCGGTTTTATATGTAGTTCCATATTGCTTATTCATTCTTGCAACAAATTGCTGTACCCCAAATTTAGTTTCTTGTGAACATCCCGACAAAATCATAAGAATACAAGTTAAAACTGCAATTTTTTTAATCATTCAATCACCCAATACTAGTTTTATAAATAAATATATGTAAAAAATAAAATAAATTTACAATTTATTTACAAACAAATATTGGAAAATCAATTAAAATGTTGTAAAATATTATATATCAAAATATGAAAGCGTGATTTCTTTGTTAAAAAAATTCAAGAAAAAAAGTACAGGTGCAAAAATTGCAATAATAGCATTCATAATTTTTATGATTGCTCTTGTTTCTTATGTGCTTTATTCAACCTTTAAACCAGAACCACCGGTAGCTTATGAAATAACTGAAGTTTCTTATGGCACAATTACCGAATATCTTGATGTTAACGGTACTGTTGAGTCAGGTGTTACTGAAAACTTTAATGCTATTGAAGGTGTCATGGTTGAAGAAGTATTTGTGAACGTTGGTGATAGCGTTAAAAAAGGTGACTTGCTTGCAACGTTTAATGTAGAAGCGGCTTCATCATATTTAAACAGTGCTAAAAAAGATTATGATAAAGCATTGAAGGATTATAACGATGCTAAAACTAATGCTGATACCAATATAAATCGTAAAGCAGAGTTGAAAGTGGAAATAGCAAAACTTGAAAAAGAAATTGCAGCAAAAGAAGATGAAATAGCAAAACTTGAAAGTGAAATTGAAAATACTAAGCCAACAACTGAGTACACAACAATTCCACAAGAACAAATTGATGCTATTGTAATGCAAATGGCGCAAAATGGTGCAACACAGGAAGAAATCGATAATTTTATTGCAACTGCATCTAATACTCAAATTCCAGTAACTTCAACTGATAATTCTAAGCAAGAATTAATATTGCAAAAAAATCTTGAACTCTCACAACTTAATTCTAAACTTTCATCATTACAGGCGGAGAATGCAGTTTTAGCATCAGGTGATAGTGAATCTATGCTTGAAACTCTTAAAACAGTAGCTGATGCAAAAAAAGCAACTTACGATAATACAAAGAAAATCTATGACCAAATGAAGAATGGGTGGTATGCCGAAAACGACGGTATTGTTACCGTTGTAAATATTAAAGTAGGCGAAAAATTTGTGCCCGTTGCTACTAATACTAACTCATTAGATTTGTCAGCACTTATTGGAGAAAATATGAATAGCGACCTTATCACTTCTCTTATGGGTGATGCAGTAACAGTTCCAACAGGCGTTGGTATTACTCTTGAAAGCTATGAAGATATGATTGTTAGCGTAACTGTTGGTAAATCAGACCTTCTTAAAATTAAGGTAGGTATGGAAGCTGTTGTTACAAGTCTTGATAGTGAATATGAGGCGGAAGTTGTATATGTAGGTGCAACTGCGGTTGATAACTCTAACTCACTCGACATTAACTCAATTACAAGTTCACTTATGGGTGGAGCAGGCGGTGCTAGTGGCGCTCTTGTAAAAATTAAGATTCATAACCCTAATGAAAAAATCGTTATTGGCTTTGATGTTGATATTAAAATTAAGTTAGAAACTGTTAATGATGTGCTTAAGGTGCCAGTAGAATCAGTAATTTACAACAATGGTAAATATTTTGTGTTTGTTTATGATGAATCTGAAGGCACCGCAACAAAGCGAGAGGTTACAAAGGGTACACTTGATGATACAAGCTATGAAATTGTCAGCGGTCTTGCTGAAGGTGAAAAGGTAATTAAGAGTCCTGACCCTAATACAGAAGATGGTACAAAAGTTCAACCTAAAAATGCTTAATTGAGGTGTGAGTTTTGAATATAAGAGAAAACATACGAATTGCCGTATTTAGTATAAGAACGAATCTTATGCGCTCACTTCTCACAATGCTGGGCATAATAATTGGTGTTGCATCAGTTATCGCAATTGTTACTGTTGGTAATGGTGGTCGCGATTACATTGTTGGTATGATTCGCGATATGGGTAACAGTGCAATAGCGTTAACTGTCAATATGAATGTGGCGGATGATGAAGACTACTTTACTGATGAAGATATTGCGGCAATAAAGAAAATAGATGGTGTTCAATATGCATCTATGCAGTCAATGGCAATGTGTCAAATGTCAGCAAACGATAAAACTGGTATTCTTATGGGTATTGGCTGTAATACAGATATGCAAATGATTATGCAAACACCACTGCTTTTCGGTAGATTCTTTACGCAAGAAGAATATATTGAGGGTAAGAATGTTGGTGTTATCGATGTTGGTAGTGCATTACAACTTTTCGGCAAAAAAGATGTAGTAGGTGAGTATGTTCATTGCACATCAAACGACTTAACAATTTCGGTTAAAATTGTTGGCGTTGTTGATATAATGTCAAGTATGAATATTGATACTGAAGAAATGATGGGCAATATGAATTCAATGATGGGTGGAATGCAAATAACAAGTTGTATGCTTGTTATGCCGGCATCTATTACATCAACAATTAACGGCACAAGCCAGAATCGCTATGATACAATAAATGTTACCGCAGTTGATGAAAGTCAGCTTGACTCTGTTGGCAATGCAGCAATCAACTATGTTCGTTCTTTGCATGATAACTATGAAAAAGATTGTTATAATGTAACAAATATGGCAACATATATTGATTTACTTGATACAGTTATCAATGTGTTTACAATCTTTATTGCATCAGTAAGTGCCATTTCACTTGTTGTTGGTGGTATAGGTGTTATGAACATTATGCTTGTATCAATTACTGAGCGTACTCGTGAAATTGGTATTAGAAAAGCTCTTGGTGCTAAAACTGGTACAATTATGTTCCAATTCTTAACTGAATCAATTATCCTTTGCCTTATAGGTGGTATAATTGGTTTGTTGTTAGGTGTGGCAGGAGCAGCATTTGTGTCATACATTATGAAAGTGCCGCTTGCAGTTGAACCGTCAACAATAGCTTTGGCAATTGGATTCTCATCAGCAATTGGTATAATATTTGGTGTTTATCCAGCAAGAAGAGCGGCAAAAATGCCACCAATTGAAGCACTTCGTAGAGAATAATATAAATATGAAATATTTCCTTCAAAATAGACAGTGTATATGCATTTGTATATACACTGTTTTTTATTTGCAAATTTGCTTTGTAAAGGGAAGTTCTTTACAAAAATACCACTTTTCAACTTTAAAACCCGTTGATTTCTCGAAGTTTTAGACATTTTCAACAGAGTTTTCAACAATTTCAATGTTGAAACTTAAGTTAAAAAAAGACCGTAAGAAGAGTGCATAGTTAAGTTTTGACTGCATATTTTTAGCGATTTTTTATGTATTTTTGCAAGAAAATCTTTTTTTCCATCATATTTAATTACATAGCCCGTTGTTTTATGAAATTCGACTTTTGTCGAAAAGTTTTCAAATATTTTTTGTATTTTACTATTGCCAATAAATGCCATATATGGTAAAATATGGCAAAATAAGAAATCAATAAGATTTCAAAATAAAATGGAGGTCTCAAAATGAGTAAAAACTTAAAGGTTATTTTAACGGGTGAGGGTAGCGAGTTTGGAAAGAACTGTGCAAGTGTGTTAAGAACTTATGGGTGTGATGTAATTCTTGTTGCTAAAGATGGTAGGTTGTTAGTCTCAAAGCACGAAACTGTAAATGCTGATGTAATTGTGATGGATGCGTTTATGTCTAATCTTGATGCCTTAGGAGTAATCAATGAGCTTAACAAAAAAGAAACAAAACCACTAATGATGGTTATGTCTAGTAGTGATAACCAACGCTTTGAACAAGAAATTTTATCGGCAGGAGCTGATTATTATTTTCTTAAGCCCTTTGATATAAATATGCTTGCACAACGAATAAAGCAATTAACCGGTTGGTCAAAAGATAAAAATGACATTACAAAACAAGACGACGTTGATTTGCAAGTAACTATCAGTGAAATTATGCATCAAATTGGTGTACCTGCACATATTAAGGGGTATCAATATCTCCGTGAAGCTATTGCACTCTCAATTAATGACCGTGAAATGATGAGCTCAGTTACAAAAGTGCTTTATCCTACAGTTGCAAAAATGTATTCCACAACCTCATCTCGTGTTGAAAGAGCTATCCGACATGCGATTGAAGTTGCTTGGGATAGAGGTGATGTTGACGTGTTGTCATCATATTTTGGCTATACAATTCAAAACACTCGTGGCAAACCAACAAATTCAGAATTTATTGCAATGATTAGTGATAAGCTTCGTCTCCGTATGAAAATTTCTTGACAAATATGGGCAAAGGTGCTATCATCATATTACTTCGTGAGGGAGTAGTCGGCACAATTTGGTGCGGTAAGTCAACATACTGACCATAAGGTCTGGTTTACCTTAAATGACAAGACTCATGTGTGACAATAAGTGTCGCACTGGGTCTTTTTTTAATTCCCGGTTGCGATATGAGGAGAGAGGTAGTAAATATGACAGAATTATTGGTTATTGCAGTGGGTCTTGCAATGGACGCTTTTGCTGTTGCGGTTTGTAAAGGTCTTAATATGCAAAAAATAAATAAAAAACAAACTGCACTTATAGCGATTTTCTTTGGTGGATTTCAAGCAGGAATGCCATTAATTGGTTGGTTTATAGGTTCTCGTTTTGCTCACTATATTGAAAGTATTGACCATTGGGTAACATTTATTTTACTTGCTATTATTGGTGGTAAAATGATTTGGGAATCTTTTGAAAAAGATGAGTGTGAAGAGTGCGGTGAAAGTAAGCTTGACTTGAAAGAACTGACACTTTTAGCTATAGCGACAAGTATTGATGCTTTAGCAGTTGGTGTAGCATTTGCATTAACTTATGAAAGAAACACAGTTTTTGTGGCAGTTGCATTGATTGGTATTGTTACTGCACTTCTTTCCGCAATTGGTGTGCTTATTGGTCATAAGTTTGGTGCTAAATATAAAAGCAAGGCGGAATTTGCAGGCGGACTCGTGCTTGTGTTAATGGGACTTAAATTTTTACTTGAAGGTCTTGGTTTAATCGGTGGCTGAAATTCTTAACATAGTTAAATAATAAAAAAATAAAGGGACTGTTGCACAATAAACAGTCCTTTTTTTTGTGTAGTTTTACTTGCAATAAAAGTGCGTTTTTCATTGTTTAATTTTTCAAAATATGTTAAAATAATATGAATATATTTGAAAGGGAGAGTGACAAAATGAGTATACTTAACAAAGTGAAAGATTTCGGTACTGAAATCAAAACTCATTGGAGCACTCCGGCAGAAGGTAAATATGTTCCTTACAAGGAATATAAGGACGTAGTTATTGGTGTCGGTGCAAACTATACAGGTGCAAAAACACTTGAGTATATTGGCTTTTGGTCAAGCTGTTTCCTCATTATGCACCACTATAAGTTGCCTTATCTTACATTCTCAGTTATCGGTCTTCTTAATATGCCTCTTGGTTATATTACAGCCCTTATCTGGTGGTATGTTTGTGACAACTTGGGCTTCTTGCCTAAAAAACAAGAAAGAAAAATTTACTTAGTTTATGGTCTTATGATGGCATTCGGTATTTCTACCATTATTTTTGACTATTCATTGTTATTTGACCAATCAAGTAAATTTATTATCACTCTTAACAGCTTTGAGGGTATGAATGCCACGGCGTGCTTTAAAACCTTTGGTACACACTTCTTGTATTCAGGTTGGGTAGGTGCTAGAAATATTTTTTGGCGTAAAAAGCTTATTCCAAAATACGGTCGTTATAAGTACGGTCTTTACTGTGATGTTATCCCTAAGATTGTAATGGTTATTCTTATGGGTTGGCTTCCAGTTTATAACATTTCCGACGTTGCTACTCGTGTGTGGGTTGCAAACCTTCTCTTTGCAGTTTATGGTGTATTTGGTTTTGGTAACGTTCTTGAAGAATGCTCAAAGAGAATTAGCCCTAACCTTCAAGAAAGAATTCTTGTTCGTAGCTATCCTGTAAAGATTTCACACATTTTCAATTCAATTCTTGCAATTATTCTTCCAGCAGTGGTTGGTATGCTTCGTCACGAATGGGCGGATATTAACTTCTATAGATGGGTTATTCCTGTAACATTCACTATTTCAGCAGCATGCACAATGGGTCTTGCAGGTAGAATTAAAGAAAGAATTCCACAACCACCTATTGAAGAAAAAGTTCAAATTAAGTTCTGGGATGGTATGCTTGGTGTTCTTAAAAACAAGTATTTGCTTATTAACACAATAGTTGGTCTTATTGACTCACTTGGTAACGGTATGCTTCCATTCGCGACAATTCTTTACTTCTATACATTCCGTCTCAGCGGTCTTCCATACTCATTGCTCGTTGCACTTATTTCATTTGCAGGTACTCCACCTGATTTATTATCACCATATTTCCTTAAGAGATTCTCATACAAGCAAATTATGATTTTCTATCAATTAAGCCGTGCACTTGGTAACGCAATTATTGCTGTTGCAATGTGGACTCTTGGTGATAACCTTGCGCTTTGCGGTACAATTTGTGTTGTTGTTCTCTTCTTTATGGAAATGACAAAGACAGTTCCAACAACTGCAGGTCATGATATGGGCGTTCGTATTAGCGACTATCAAATGTACTTGTCAGGTGAACGTCTTGAAAGCTTTACAGGTATTTTTGGTTGGTTTACAGGACCAATTACATCATTCGTTGGTCTTATCATTCCAATCTTCTTGTTAAGATACGGCTTTAATAGTAACTGGGAAATTCTCTTCTTTGACGGCTCAAGAAGAAATATTGTTGTTGTGCCAATTATCGTTGACGCAATCGGCTTCTTCCTCATGACAATTCCATATCTCTTCTGGGATTACGACAATAGAAAGCAAAATCTTGTTATGGAAGTTTTAAAACGTCGTGCAGAAGTTACTGAAAAGAAAGCGGCAGAAGAAGGTAAGTCAACTGCCGGTAGCTATAAAGGTTAATGGAGGTGAGTTATATGAGTAAAAAAGAAAAGAAAGAAAAGGGTATTGTTTTACAAGACGATATTCAGCTAGACATTCCTGAAGACGAAATATGGACTTATCAAGTGCCTGGTCTTGCAGCGCCTCATATTAACAAACCTTACAAATATTACAATTTGAAAAAAGCCATATTTGTAATTGCAATTGTTGTTTCAGTTTCACTTTCAATACTTTTTAGTGTTATGGCACTTAAAACTGACCCATTTGAATTTGTCGAAACAGAAAAAGGTTATGAATTCACAAAATTCAGTAATACAGGTTATATTTATGAGCTTGATATTGACTATGTGTCTGATATTGAGTATATTCCAGGTAACAATGACCCTGCAACAAACTTTAAAGTTGTTAAGGATGAAACTAAACCAATTACATCTATAAGAGAGTTTACTCTCAACTGTGATGGTAAGATTAAAACAATTAGAATTGGTGCAAATGTTTTAGATATCGACCCAAAAGCATTTTATTCATGCTGGGCGTTACAAAATATTGAAGTTGATGAAAACAACCCAAATTATTGTGATGTTGACGGTGTTCTTTATAACAAAGATAAAACTGAAATCCTTTGTTATCCTTGTGACCATGACGAATATTTAAGACAAAAATTTGGTTATGAAAAAGAACTTTATAGGGATGAAGTTACTCCGGAGTATGAAAGAGATATTCAAACTTATGTTGTTCCTTCAACTGTAAAAAAACTAAGTGAAATGTGCTTTAACTATGCAAACCTTCGCGTAATCTATCTTCCAGAAGGCCTTGAAAGAATTGAAACTCTTGCAGTGTTCAAGTTGCATGAGCGCGTTGACCAATGGGGTACAACACCATCACTTTATAGCATATTTACATATAAGGCAAGCAATGTAACTGACCCTCATTTCACAACGCAAGAAGCACTTGGTGAAGTTTACCTTTCTCTCCCTGAAGGTCTTAAATTCATCGGTTCTGACGCTTTCAGCTACAATCAAAACTTGCAGTATGTATATATTCCATCAAGCGTAACTGAAATTGGTCATCACGCATTTTGGGATGCATGTTATAAAGAAGGCGACCAAGTTAAAGGCGTTAATGTAATGAATGTGGCTTGTAGTGAAGATGAGTTTGCGAAACTTACAGTTGGTGATGACTGGCTTCCAGAATATGACCATATGTTATTCAAAAAACCTATTGATATAAAATACTCATCACAAAGACAACCAATGGCATAAAAATATTCCCACTATGTTCGCATAGTGGGGATTTTTACAAAATAGAAAGGATGATTTTTAATGAAAATCACACCAAAAAGTACGCTTAAAGAAGTACTTGCAACTCCTGTCGGTAATGACCTTATTGAAATGGTCGCTTATCACGCAGGTATTCCTGCAGGTGTTATTCATAACCCTATTGTTGGAAAAATGAAACTTTCAATGCTTCCAAAGATTTTAGGTGACAAAATGCCAATGGAAACCATTGAACATCTTTGCGATCTTTTAAGCTATACACCTGAAATGGTGGTTACTAAAGATGAGGTAGACCCAAAATGGTGGAAAGAATCAGTTATTTACCAAATTTATCCTCGTTCATTTATGGATTCTAACGGAGATGGTATCGGTGACTTACAGGGTATTATCTCAAAGCTTGACTATCTTAAAGATTTAGGCGTTGATGTATTGTGGCTTAGTCCTATTTACGATTCACCTAATGATGATATGGGCTACGATATTCGTGATTACCGCAAGATTATGACCGAATTTGGTACAATGGAAGACTTTGACCAAATGCTCAGTGAAATCCACAAACGCGGTATGAAGCTTGTTATGGACCTTGTTGTTAACCATACATCTGATGAGCACGAATGGTTCCAAAAAGCATTAGCAGGGGACGAGAAATATAAAGATTATTATATTTTCCGTAAAGGTAAGGGCGATGGTATCCCACCAAATAACTGGACATCAGTTTTCTCAGGTAGTGCTTGGAATTATTACCCTGAGCTTGATGAGTGGGCAATGCACATTTTCTCTAAGAAACAGATGGACTTAAACTGGGAAAATCCAGATATGCGTAAAGAAGTTGCCGAGATGGTATGCTGGTGGCTTGAAAAAGGCGTTGATGGCTTTAGAATGGACGTTATTAACCTTATCTCTAAAGTTGAAGGACTTCCTGATGGTAACCCACTCGTTGGTGAGTTTATTGGATATGGTGGTGAACATTATTTTTGGGGACCACATCTTCACGAATATCTTCACGAGCTTAACGAAAACGCATTCAAGAAATTCCCTGAATCATTCTGTGTTGGTGAAACAGGCGGTATCGGTGTTGAAATGGCAAAATACCTTGTTGATGATTCTCGTGAAGAAATTCGCGAAACATTCCTTTTCGACCAGCTTGAAGCACGTGGTAAACAAAGATGGGATGACTATAAGTACGACCTTAAATACTTGAAAGAGATGTTTACAAAATATCAGCTTTCACTTTATGGCTCATCTTGGCCAACTCTTGTTATAGAAAATCATGATAATCCAAGAATGACATCAAAAGTTAACCCTGACCCTAAATTTAGAAATCCACTTTCAAAGCTTATTGGTGCAACACTTCTTACAGGCCGTGGCACACCATACATTTTCCAAGGTGAAGAACTTGGTATGATGAACTGTGACTTTAACGATATGAGCGAACTTCGTGATGTTGAGTCAATCAATAAGTATGCCGAAATGCTTGAAAAGGGTAGTACACCTGAAG
>JAZKXL010000121.1:0-24055 GCA_045611635.1 Candidatus Fimenecus sp.
TGAAATTCCCCTGCCATTTGTGTAAGCTCTGCTAAAATTCTTTCGATTTCGTCTTGCTCACGACTTTCAAGTACTTTGATTTCATTATTTGCCTCAACTACTGCAGCAGGTTCAATAAACACAGTTGCACCACTACCTGAAGTATCGTGCACCATACCTGCAACCTCGCCACGATTTTCTGCTTTAACCGGCACAACAAAGCGACCATTACGCTGGGTAATAATACCATCACGAAGGATTTTTGAATAGTGAGACGAGTGAATCATACTATCTAATTGTTCACGGATTTTGTTTTCAAAATGTCTTTTTTTGCGACGGATTTCTTTAAGCTCAGGTGAAGCGTTATCACTGATTTCTGTTTCACTTATAATTGCATTTGTGATTTTCTCTTCAAGATATTTATTAGGATAAAGTGAGTTGAACAAATCGTCTAATGCAGTTTCCATACCTGCACATTTTTCCTGCCATATAGTAATTCCACGAATAATTTTAAGAGTTGTTGCAATTTTAAGAAGTTCACCTGCAGAAAGTGAGCCACCTGCATTTGCACGGCTTAATGCATTGTTTACATTTTGCAATCCGCCAAACGATGGAGCACCAAATTTGGCAATAAGAATATAAGCTGCTTCGGTTTTGTCGAGCAACTCTAATACTTCAAAATAATCAGTTTGTGGCTTAATTTCAAGTGCCATTTCTTTTGCATCAGCAGACGATGCTGTATCACTGAGCATTTTGAGAATTTTATCAAGTTCAAGTGAAATACAATGTTTGTTCATATTTTATACCTTAATTGATTTATAGAATTCTAATGTTTTGAAGTTTCTCTGAAGTTTTGAGAGAAGATATTTTTCTGTTATATATGTTAAATCTTCAAGTGCGTAATCTTCCATTTTAAACGAGTAAATTTTTTCAAAATCTGAAAACGCAATATGACGAAGTCCTTTAATAAGACCAATTTCAAGTGGAAAAAGCATATTGTTAGGCACACAATTTTCGCAATAGAGAAGTCCGTCTTCAACGTCAAAATACATAGTATTTGTTTCGTATTCGCCACATCTATCACAAGCAATAAGATTTGGCATAAAACCTGCAATACACATAATACGAAGCTCTGTTATTGCTTTAACCTGTTCAATTGGCAGCTTATCCTTAGCAAGAAAGTGCAAAGAATTGAGTATAAGTCTTAAATATTCCTCTGCCGGTTCTTCCTCTTGCACAAGCGTAATTACAAGTTCACCGAAATACTGTGCTAATGAAAGTTTTTCAAGGTCATCGCGAAGTTCAAAAAATAATTCTATGGGCTCGGCTTCATCAATTATGTAACTATCTTTAGTTTTGTACAACGAAATTTTTGAGTAGCAAAACATTCCTGTCGCACTATTTTTACGGTTTTTAAAGGATTTTGCACCACGGACAAATGCTCGTACAAGCCCGTTATGGCGTGTGAGCACCGTAACGAGCTTGTCTTTTTCACCAATATTCTGTTCCTTGAGTATTATTCCGTCCGTATTCGTCCTCATAGTACAGTTCTCCGTCATATAGAGGTTTCTTTTTATTAGTTAACGATTTTTTATACATTAAATAGTCTTCTACTTTACCACTTTCAGTAAATCGGCTCCATATTGCCATACTGTCCATTTAAATCACCTGCCAATATTAATTTGGCTTTCGTGATTGAAAATATAAATGGTAATTTAATCTAATCCAAAATTGTGAATAAGACCTTCACGATTTCGCCAACCCTCTTTTACCTTTACCCAGCATTGAAGGTTGATTTTGCAATCAAAAAAGTTTTCCATATCTTGACGGGCATAAGTTGAAATCTTTTTAAGCATATTACCACCTTTACCGATAATAATGCCTTTATGACTATCACGCTCGCAGTAAATTATGGCCTCAACATCCATAATTCCATCACTACGCTCACGCATTTTTTCAATGCTTACTGCAGTACCGTGTGGAATTTCTTTATCAAGTAATCTTAACATTTTTTCACGGATAATCTCACCTGCTAAAACTCTTTCAGGTTGGTCGGTAAGAGTATCATCAGGGAAGAAATGTTCGGACTCAAAGCTTAACTTTTTAAGCTCATCTAACAATTCATTAATACCTTTGCCAGTTTGTGCTGAAACAGGCACAATTGCGTCAAATTCATAATGCTCAGTCATTTCAGCAATTCGCAAAGCAAGTTTTTCTTTATCTTTAACTGTATCAATTTTATTAATTGCAAGAATTGCGGGATTTTTGCCTTTTTTGATTTTTTCTAAAAGCTCAAGTTCCGCTTCTTTAAGCTCACCCTCTGGCTCAACAACCAAAAGACAAGCGTCAACGCCTTCAATACTATCACTTACCGCTTTTACCATTTTTTCACCAAGTTTTGTTTTTGGCTTATGAAAACCTGGTGTATCAGTAAATACTAATTGAATATTATCATCAGTTGTAAGCACACCCATAATACGAGTACGGGTTGTTTGTGGTTTTGATGAAACTATTGCGATTTTTGTTCCTAAAAGTTTATTAAGGATTGAGGATTTACCAACATTTGCTTTACCCACAATCGCTATAAATGCTGTTTTTGGTGTCTTCATTTATTTCTTATTCCTTTTAAATATAAATATACTGAAAATCCCTACTGAAGCTAAGAATAAAACTATTGCTATTGGATTTTCTATAAAATATGCAAATAGTTTTTGGAATGCCAAAGGTTGATACATAATTGCAATACCGCAAAGCACCGCAAATATTGTAAACACAAGCACTGCACCTGCAGCACAGTCTTTTGCAATTTTACCGAGTTTAGTATGTTCTTCACCTTGCATATCAACCGCTGCTTCAATTGCGGTATTCATAAGCTCGGCACCAATCACAAGCCCACAAGCTAAAAGCAAAATTGCAAATTGAGTTCTTGTAATTTCAAAAAAGTCAAAACAAAGTAGAAAAAAGTACATATAAATCATACATACTATATGTATTCGCATATTTCGTTCTGTTTTGATTGCTGTGAAGATTCCTTGAAAGGCATAGCCAAAACTTTTAACAAGTTTTTTCATAATTATTCTCCATCAAAGTAATAACTGCCGTTTCGTTTTAGACCTATTCTTGTAAGTACCGCCTCTTCTTTTTCGCGCATTTTAACCATTTCAAGTCCACCGTCTTCATGGTCATAGCCAAGAAGATGCAGAAGTGAGTGTACTGTTAAAAATCCGATTTCACGTTGTAATGTATGACCATATTTTTCTGCTTGGTCATAAGCATGCTCAATGGAAATTATAATATCACCAAGCAGCTTTGCACCTGTGTCATAGTTCACAGGGAAATCGCCATTTTCACTCATTGGGAATGAAAGCACATCTGTGCTTTTATCAATATTTCTATGCTTTTTATTAAGCTCATGAATTGTTTCATCATCAACAAAGGTTACGCTGATTTCGGCGGAATCAGTAAATCCTTCATTAGCAAGAACTGCTTTACAACAACGACGCACAAGCATTCTAACTCCTGTTGGAATTTTCATAACATTTTGTTGGTTATCAATAATTACTCGCATTTTCTCGTTCATTTCTTTTGCCTCATTTCCTGCTTTTCGTATGCCTTAATAATATCTTGAACAAGACGGTGTCTTACCACATCTTTTTCTGTAAATACATTTATTGCAATGTCATCAATACCTTTTAGAATTTTCATTGCTTCAACAAGTCCTGATTTTTTACCATCAGGCAAGTCAATTTGAGTTACGTCACCGGTTACAACAATTTTTGAATTAAATCCCAAACGAGTTAAAAACATTTTCATTTGTTCACGCGTTGTGTTTTGCGCCTCATCAAGAATAATAAAACTATCGTCAAGTGTTCTACCACGCATATATGCAAGAGGAGCAACCTCAATACTGCCACGCTCTTGATAGCGTTGAAAACTTTCAGCACCAAGCATATCAAAAAGTGCGTCATATAATGGTCGTAGATAAGGGTCAACCTTTTGTTGCAAATCACCAGGCAAGAAACCTAATTTTTCACCTGCTTCAACAGCGGGACGGGTTAAAATAATACGGTTAACCTCTTTTGCACGAAAAGCATTAACAGCCATTGCAACAGCAAGATAAGTTTTACCAGTACCTGCAGGACCTGCGCCAAGTGTGATGGTATTGTTTTTTATACATTCAAGGTATTTCTTTTGACCAAGTGTTTTTGGTTTTATAGGTTTACCCTTTGCAGTGATGCAAACACAGTCACCTGTCATTTCGCAAAGCTTGTCCTCATTCCCCTCGTTAACAAGGGAAAGTACATAGCGGACATTTTGCTCAGAAAGTGCTTCACCACGATTAATAAGTGTTAAAAGTCCATTGATTGCTCTAACAGCTTTTGAAACATTTTCGGCATCGCCATTAACTTTTATTTCGGAGCCACGACTAATAACTTTGACATTATAGTTAGATTCAATAAGTCGTATATTCTCATCAAAACTACCGAACAAACTTACTGTTTGCTCCATTCTATCAACATTTATTACTTGTTCAAACAACCCTTTTCACCAGCTTAGCATAAAAATAGTTATATTCAATTAATTTTAGCACATTTTTTATTGAATGTCATTAGTTTTTTCAACATAAATTTCCTGTAAAGTACCAATTTCTTGCTCACATTGGGCATAAAAATCATATTGCATTGTATTTCCATTTTCATTTTTTTGGATTTTGGAGTTTCTTATCTCACTAAAATCTAAAAGTTCACGAACATACAAAGCGTTACTGAATAGTGCCATTTTCTCTTGAGTTGTACTATTCAGCGTTGCTTTTTCAGTAGAAATATCAGCACCATACTGTGTTATTATTCCCAACGGCAGTAGTTTTTCTTCACTTTCAACAAAAGAATTATGCTCGGTAAAATAATGGGTGTTTACCTTGACACCTAATGGAATTTTAAGTCCAAAAAAGAATATAAGGTTTCGTGTTTTTTCATTTTTTAAATTATAAATTGAAAAATCGTTTGATGAAAACGTGCCTTTCTTTTTTACAAGTGCTTTTACATAACCATCAGCATGAATGGGAATTTCACTGCCATCTTTATGAGAGATAACTCCACTTATAAGCAAATCACCTTTTATAACTGCTGAGCCGGGCTTAACCTCTTCATTTCCATAAAGCACATCTATACTTAAAATTACACCGTCTTCCTCCGCTACTACATTTGTAGGTTTTGAGGCATCATAAATTTGGGGAGCATCTGTTTTTTCACGGACTTCAACCACTACAACCGAGCCCTTCATGTTTACACTTGCCCACGAAAGCTTTTCTATGTCATTCATAATAAGCGAGGCGGCCTCATCATTATCTATTGATGATATTTGCACACCCACCTTTACACCATGTTTTTCAAGAGTGGACAAGATTAAATCAGCATCAATTGTTGTGTTACCTACAACAGACACACTCCACACAAACTGAGTAAGCGTGAACATAACTACAAAAGATGCAACTACACCCAATGCAATTCCTACACGAGCTTTGTGTTTTCTTAAAAAATATTTAAGTCCCATTTTATCAGTTGAGCACACTCGCATTCCTGACTTACGGGCAACTGTATGAATTGCAAGATACCCTTGAACAGTTGTACTTGCAAAAATGGTATTATTGATATTTCTCACATTCCAAAGTGGAATCCCCTCTTTAGTGCAAAGATTTATAAATCTATTAGCAAAACCGCCAAACGCTTTAAAATTTATGTAACCAAACAAGTATCTTAAAATTTGAATAATCAAGATATAATCCCCTTATGAAATGAAATTAATTTCTATTATTTTACCTCGGATTATTGCAACACCGCCATCAAAGGATTCTATAACCATTTCATCCCCTGAAAGTCCCAACGACAATTCTCCAATATTTAATTTAATAAGATTTTCATCATATTCAATAACGCCTTTACAACCGTCAATTATAATTTCCCGGTTTCCAAGCATTTCAATTTTTGCCTCATTAAGATGCAAATCAGGAATTGGTGATTTACGCTCTTTTCTCTTTCGTGCCACAAAAACACCTCACTTATACTGAATTATATGAAAATAAATCATTATTAAGTATAAAAAATAATATACTTTATTGGTGAGATTATGGTTGTTGTGAAATTAAAAAAGAATATTTTTCAAGTTGCACTTATTATATTAAGTCTTATATTTATGTTTAAGATGCCACAAGCAGTAACAAGTGGTGTTACTGAGGGATTACAAATTTGTTTTCATGTTATTTTACCCTCACTTTTTCCGTTTATGGTAGTTTCTACATATGTTATCAAGTCAAATATTTTTGAGTTTGCACATAAATTTTTAGCACCGATTTCACGAGGTTTATTCCGTCAGCCCGCTTGCACAATACCTGCAATCATTATGTCTATGATTGGTGGATTTCCCATTGGTATTAAAATGATTAACAACCTTTTAAATGATGGTGCAATTACAAAAAATCAAGCACAAAGATTATGTATTTTTTGTATAAATGGCGGCCCCGCTTTTGTAATTACAGCTGTTGGAGTTAATATGTTAAAAAGCACAAAAGTCGGAGTGATTATATTTGTTTCACTTTGTATTTCTTCCCTTATAATTGGCGTATTTACGCGGTTTTTAGGAGATAAAAATGAATTAAAGGAGCATCATGAAACGCCGCCATCTTTATCATCATTATCGTCAGCGGTTTCTGACGCTTTACAATCGGTGCTTGGAATTTGTGCATGGGTTGTGATTTTTAGCGCTATTACAAATTGCTTTAAGACTTACATTGAAAGCGAAAATATTTTCATAGCAGTTGCATCTTTTTTAGAAGTAACAAAAGGTTGCATTGCGCTTGTAGGCAAAATGCCTATTCCTGTTATTACTGCGGTTATTGGCTTTGGTGGAATTTGTGTGCATTGTCAGGTATTAGCAAACCTTAAAAATTGTGGTGTAAAATACTCACATTTCTTTGTATATAGAGTGCTTAACGGTACGATTGCATCTTTTATATCGTATTTGTTATTGCTGATATTTCCTGTTGAGATAGATGTTTTTGCATCATTACAAAATGCAACTATTTCAACATTTTCGATATCACTTCCCGCTTTTTTTACTTTTGCAATTATGTGTATAATTATGGTTTTTGATATTGATAGAAAAAGAAATTTATGTTAAAATGAATTTGGTGATAAAAATGAAAAAGTTATTAAATACAAAAGAAATCTCCCCTTCTTGCTCATACTGTGAGCATGGTAAGCTTTCCCCTGACGGAGAAACTGTGCTTTGCAAGAAAAAGGGAGTTGTTGAAAAGGATTTTGCTTGTAGAAAATTCGAGTATGATGTACTCAAAAGACAACCTCGAAGACCTATTGAACTAGAAAAATATAACCCTGAAGATTTTAAGTTATAAAAAAAGCCCCGTAGATTAACTCTACGGGGTTAATTTTTATTGTATTATAAATTTTTAAAACTCTTCTTCTACAAAAAAGATTTATTATTTTTCTTTCTTTGATGGAATGAGAGCCATGCCGAAACCTGATACAATGGCAATAACTGCTGTTGCTACTACTGACACGCCACCGTCTGTATTTGGAATTACAGGGTTTTTGTTATCATTTTTATCTGCTTCAGGTTTTGTATCGTTATTTGTGTTATTATTTTCGTTGTTATCATCTGATGACACAACAGTAACTACAAATTCTGCTTCTACACCCATTACGTTTACTACAAATGTATTTTCGCCTTCTTGTACTTCGTCAACCTGTTCAACATAAATTGGATATTCTTCACCGTTATAAGTGATATAATCTTCATCACTTGTAATTGTTTGTGTTGAACCATCTTTGAATGTTACAAGAATTTCCATACCTTCAGTGTCAAGATTAAGAATTGTATCAAAATCCATAAAAACTATGTCAAGCATCATTTCATAAAAATCAGGATTTTCTTCATAAAATGCTTTAAGTTCTTCAAATGTCATGTCCATATCAGCAAGCATTTCTTCCATTATTTCAGGGTCTGATTCATAAAGATAATCAAGTGTGAAGTTATCTCTTGTAAGAACATCTTTATCCATATCATATTCTATTTTTGTTGGTTTTTTTGTAATTTCAACAGATGCTACTGGTGATTCTTCAACTGTTACAGTATAAGTTGTTTCAAGGTATGCATCATAATCATCTGTACCATAAAACTCAACGATTGCTTCGTTTTGGCCGATAACATAATCAACAACATACATATCAACATAAGAATACTCATCAACTGTGACAGTTTCAGTTGAACCATCGTTGAATGTTACTTCAAGCACCATTCCTGTTGGGTCACACCAAATTTCGTTTTCATAGTTGTCAAGACCATCATAGTAAACTGTTTTTGTTGGTCCTGAAATAACTGCGATTGATTCCGCCTCAACATTTGCTGCAAATGCTGAAACAGTTGCCATTGCAACTACAAGTGCCACTACAAGTAATGTACTGATTGCTTTTGTGAATTTTTTCATAATAATCCTCCTATAATTGAAACAAATATGTTTGTTTTATTTGTTTAAATATATACTACATTATTGGCTCACAAAAACAAGTTAAACCGCAAAACTGCCGAATAAAAATGTAAAATTGCAAGAAAGTTTCTTAAAAATTATAAAAACCCCTCAACTTTCGTTGAGGGGTTAATTATTTGTGTTTAATTATCTTTTGTGGAAGAAGTCAAGAATATCCATATCGCCATCAGCACCAAAGTTGCCGTTTGAGCTGATATCTTCCATACCGCCGTTGTAAGATGGCTTCTTAGCAACGCCGTTTGCATCAATACCGAATCCTGTTGCAATAACAGTAACAATCATTTCATCATCAAGCTTTTCATCAAAAGCAACACCGAAAATGATGTTTGCGTCTTCATCAGCTTGTGCACGAACAATACCTGCTGCTGTGTCAACATCTTCAAGAGTGATGTCAGGAGAAGCTGTGATACTAATAATAACACCCTTAGCGCCTGTAATTGTTGTTTCAAGAAGTGGGCTAGAAATAGCTGCATTTGCTGCTTGTTCTGCCTTATCTTTACCACTTGCACGACCAATACCCATATGAGCATGACCAGCATCTTTCATAACTGCTGTAACGTCAGCAAAGTCAAGGATAATGAATGCAGGCATTGTAATAAGGACTGTAACTGGGTTTACACCTTGACGAAGGACGTCATCAGCAATACCGAATGCATTAGCAAAAGTAATTTTTTGCTCTGATACATATTTAAGTCTTTCGTTAGGAATAACGATAAGAGAGTCAACATGTTGTGCAAGTTCAGCAATACCTGCTTCAGCTTGTTTCATTCTATGGCTACCTTCAAATGCGAAAGGTTTTGTAACGATACCAACAGTAAGGATACCTTTGCCTTTTGCAATTTCAGCAATAATTGGAGCAGCACCTGTACCTGTGCCACCGCCCATACCAGCAGTGATAAATACCATTTGAGCATCTTCAAGTGCTTCAACGATTAAGTCGCGACTTTCTTCAGCTGATTTTTGACCAACTTCTGGCTTTGCACCTGCGCCACGGCCTGATGTAACTTTTTCACCGATTGAAATTGGTTTTGCAAGTGAACGAGCAAGTGCTTGCTTATCTGTATTTACTGCGATAAGTTCAACGCCTGAAATACCTGCTTTAGCCATACGGTCAACTGCGTTTCCGCCGCCGCCACCTACACCAATAACTTTAATGTTTGCAATGTCTTGATATTGATTATTGTTTTCGAATGCCATTTTTAACATCCTCCTATGTATAGAAAATTTCACACCTATGCATTATAGTCATAGATAATTTTAACACCTTTAAAAAATAATTGCAATATATAATGTATATATTTTTTTAATTTTTTTGCTATTTTTAACACTTTTTTCTATTTTTTATGCTGCAGAGGCGGTTGTTGACTCTTCCTTTTGTGGTTTTGTTGTATTTTCACCCTCTACATTTTCAGTTGATGGCGCTTCTTCATTTGTTTGCGGCTCGGTTGTAGATGTCTCTTCAGACCAATATCCCTTACCGTCAACTGATAGATTTATTGTACCACGATAATGCTCATTTTCTTCATTTTGTGTATCAATAGCAGCTTTGCCCAGCGCAAGCTTTTTAGAAAGATTATCTTCATTAGTTTCACCAAGTTCAAGAGTTATTCTTCCCTGATACACTAGTTTTATGTCATAAATATCCGACATATCTATTGTGGTAATTTCTTCAATTCCACATTCCTTACAAGCTTTGCGAATACTGATGAGTTTTTCAAGATGTTTGCTATTTCCTGGAAGAACAATTGTTTTACCCGGTTCGGCGGATGTAATTTTACCCATATCAAGTAAAATCAAGTTGTCACCAATATACTCAACATTTGTTTCAAGCACTTTACCATTTTCGTCAAGCAAGGTATAAACCCCTTCACGAGCTACTGCATAAACTGCTTCGGTCTTTGTGATTATAAGTTCAAGTTTGCTTGGTAAATGTCTTTTAACTTTAACTGACCCAACATAAGGAAGGTTTGTTGAGATTTGTTCGTTAATTTTTCTTTTCGACAAAAAAATTAAGTTGTCACCTATGTTCATTCCACTTTGTTCAACTATTTTTTTTGATGAATAAACTGGGTCACCTGTTACCACAATTTCACCTATATTAAAGAACATAACCAATGCAAGAATTGTGCCTATACACAAAAAAGTGAAGCACAAAACTGCACGAAATATCAACTTTTTTCTTTTATTCTTTTTTCGACGCTGATTAGTGCGGTTAATAATCCGTTCATTACCCGAAAGTTGTTGATTATTTGGGGTAGGTCTTGGATTGTTAGTTTTTTTCATTTTCCTTCACCCTTTTAATATCTGCACCTAATTCCGAGAGCACCTGTTCTGGTGTTTCATAACCTCGGTCTATGTGATGGATTTCAGTAATTTCAGTTGTACCCCGCGCATTTAGCCCCGCTAAAATCATTGCTGAGCCACCTCGCAAATCAGTTGCTCTTACGTTTGCACCGCTGAGATGCTTAATGCCCTCAATTACCGCCATTCTACCTTCAACATTAATTTTTGCACCAAAACGGAGCAATTCACCAATATGTTTAAATCGGCTTTCAGATATATTTTCTACAATTACGCTAGTGCCTTCACAAACTGTAGTCAGTGCCATAATTTGTGCCTGAACATCGGTTGGAAATCCCGGATAAGGCATTGTGCGAATCATTCGTATTCTTTTTAATTTTGGTGGTGCACTAAGGCACACCCATCTGCCACTGACTACAATATCGCACCCCGCTTCACGCAAGGGTTGAATAGTTGGTCCAATATGAGCAGGAATTATATCTCGCAAACAAATTTTTCCATTTGTCATAGCACAGGCAATCATATAAGTTGAAGCAACAATTCTATCGGGAATAACTGTATGTTCAGTTGAATGCAACTGACTTACGCCCTCAATAGTAATTGTACTGTCTCCTGCACCGTGAATTCTTGCCCCACAACGGTTTAAAAAGTCGGCTAAGTCACTAATTTCCGGCTCACGAGCTGCATTTGTAATGATTGTTGTACCCGTTGCAAGTGTAGCGGCAAGAATAATATTTTCGGTTGCGCCTACACTTGGGAATGACAGTGTAATACGAGTGCCTGTAAGTCCTTTTTCTTCGGCTGAGCAAACTATAAATCCACTATCAGTTGTAACTGTTGCGCCGAATTGCTCCATTGAAGAAAGATGCAAATCAATTGGTCTTAATCCTATTTCACAACCACCTGGGGTTGATAGGACCGCTTTACCCATTCGGCCTAAAATCCCGCCTAAAAATACGATAGACGACCGCATTTCTCGCATTAAATTATCAGGCACATCATTGCGATTTACATTTGTTGAATCAACTGTTACTGTATGACCCTCGCGAGTGACTATACAACCTAAATATCTAAGAATTTTGATTGTCGCCTCAACATCAGAAAGAATTGGGCAATTATGTATAACTGACGTACCATTCACAAGTAGCGTTGCTACAAGTATTGGTAATACGCTATTTTTTGCCCCTTGTACAGTAATTTCACCACTTAGTTTGCGATTACCATTGATTATGATTTTATCCAATTTTCACACACCCTTCACAGTATGACAAAATACTTTCGTCACATACTATGCGGTTTGTGGAAAAATGTTATTATGATAAATTCATTATAATTTTGCAAATCTCACTTAAAGCATTTGTTTTTGCACTCTTAAGCGCATTTTGTGAAATTGTTTGCAACTTTTCACGATTATCTTTTAAATCTTTAACTGTTTTTGCAAGAATTTCGTTGTCAAGATTTTTCTCTTCAATTAATATTGCGCCATCATTTTCAGCTAATGTCATAGCATTGTGGAATTGATGATTTTCAGCCACATTTGGTGACGGAATAAGAATTGACGGTTTGCCTAACGCCTGAATTTCGGAAATTGAGCTTGCGCCTGCACGACTAATTACTAAATCGCAGGCAGGTAAACAAATATCCATATTATCTATGTACTCACGAATTTCAATATTTGTACCTTTTCCGTAATTCATGCCTTTTTCAGTAAGCTTTTCTTCTACCCAACTACCGAATTTTCCGGTAGAGTGTAAAAAGCAAATATTTTTTTCATCTTTAAGGGCGGTAAGCATTTCTACAACTGCATTGTTGATTGCATCAGCACCCAAAGAGCCCCCCATTGAAAGCACAAGCATATCACTATTTTTAAGTCCTAATGTTGCACGTGCAAAATCACGGTCAGCTTTAATGATTTCTCGTCTTACTGGAAGTCCAGTTACAACAGGAGGATTTTTACATTTCATATATTTTTCAGCAGCGGCAGAAGTAAGCATTACTTTATCAACTGACTTTGCAAGTGCCTTATTTGCCACACCTGGAAAAGCATTTTGTTCGTGAATTGCAGTTTTAATACCCATTTTTACTGCAGTGCGAAGGACTGGTCCTGTAACATATCCCCCAAATCCTACAACAACATCAGGATTAAATTCACCTATAATTTTTTTACTTTCTCCTGATGCTTTTAATGTAAGAACAAGGGTTTCAAGATTTTCTTTAATTCCCGCAAAAGACATTTTTCTTGAAAATCCGTTCATTTTCAATGTTTTTAACGGAAACCCTGCTTTAGGGACAATACGAGTTTCCATTCGCCCTTCAGTGCCTACAAAAAGAATTTCAGAAGTAGGGTCTAAACGTTTAACTTCATTGGCAACGGCAATAGCAGGATTTATATGACCGCCTGTGCCACCAGCCACAAATATAATCTTCATACCCTATCACTCCTTCTTCCTTGCACTTCGTGAGATAGATAAAACAACACCCATTTCACAAAGCAAAATAACAAGTGATGTACCACCCGCGGAAAAGAATGGCAATGAAATGCCTGTATTTGGAATAAAATCACTAACAACGGCAATATTGAGTGCTACTTGAACACCAATTTGGAATACGATACCCATGGCAAGTAATCCACTAAATCTATCTTTTGCACGAAGTCCGATTTTGATGCCACGATACACTAAAAGTGCAAAAAGTATAATAATTATTGCGGCACCAACAAATCCTAACTCTTCACATACAATTGAGAATATAAAGTCATTGTGTGGCTCTGAAACGTAAAGGTGTTTTTGTTTTGATTGACCAAGACCTACACCTAAAAATCCACCTGAGCCAATAGCATAAAGTGAATTGTTTGTTTGCCAACGAGCACCAAGTGGCTCATAGTCTTTATCAAGCCATGCAACGATACGCTCACCTGCATACTCCTTGAGCACATCAGGATTTAAAACAAAGAACAAAACGCCAATAGCGGCTACAATTACACCTACAATAAACCATTTATTCTTAACTTCACCCAAGAATAACATAATAACGCCAAGTGCCAACATAAGCACTGCACCTGAAACGTGGTTTTCAATTAAAACAAGACCTGCAAAAAGAACAATTACAAATCCATATTGTAATGTGCTTATAAAAGATTTATAAACAACAACTTTTCCATTTGTAACATCTTCAACAAATCTACAAACACGAAGGTCACTTGGAACTTTTCCTACTACCACTTTGTAATGCTTTTCAAGTGAATATGCAAAATACATAACAAGGCCAAGTTTTGCAATTTCTGATGGTTGGAATGTAATAAATCCTAAGTCAATCCATCTATAAAATCCCGGTTGAACGCTGTCAGGAAGAAAACGAACCACAACAAGAAGTGCTATAGAAACCCAAATGCCAATAACTGCCGCAAGACGAAAATACTCATATTTTATGCGAGAAATAATAAGCATAAAAACAATACCTATTACTGCATATACAACTTGTCGTGAAAAAATTGCCGTACTATTATGACCACGATTGTAATAGCTGTAAGTATAGCTAGCGGAAAACAGCATAATAAGCCCTAATGTTACAATAGTCATAAGGATAATCAAAAAAGGAATATCCATTGAGCCGTTATTCATCATTGAAGCTATAAAACCCTTTTTCTTAGTTTTTGTTGCCATTTTCTCACCGCCTTTAACAGTTTTAATTTGATTAGTTCTTAATTGTTCCGTAATAGTAAAGTGCAAGACCGATTACACAACCTACAATATTTACAATAGAGAAGATTGTTACGATTTTACGTTCTTTCCAACCACACATTTCAAAGTGGTGGTGGATTGGTGCCATTTTAAAAATACGTTTACCATGTGTGATTTTGAAGTAACCGATTTGTAAAACGTCGGAAAGTGCCTCAATCACATAAATAATGCCGAAGAAGGCAAGAATGAGTGGACAGTCAATAGCATAAGCAAGTGCTACAACCATACCGCCTAAGAACATTGAGCCCGTGTCACCCATCATAACTTTTGATGGATAATAGTTCCATATAAGGTAACCTAAACATCCACCAGCCAATGCAGCCGCTAAAATACTAATTCCGAAGAATTTTGTCATAAGAGCTGCAACACAAAATGCAATTGCTGCAGTTGATGTTACGCTTGCACAAAGGCCGTCAACACCATCAGTAAAGTTTACTGCATTAACTGCACCGTAAATTACTGCAATACCAAAAAGCCAAAAGAACCACTTAAGGTCAACCGCACCTACAAAAGGTATTTTCATATAGGTAAGTCCGTTAAAATTAAGTGTTAAAAGATAAGCGACAATAAGAATTACTTGAGGAATTGTCTTTTGAATTTCAGTAAGACCTAAATTTCTTTTTTTAACAACTTTAATATAGTCATCAGCAAAACCTACAAGACCAAGTCCGATTGCAAGAATTACGCCTGCAACAAGTTTTACCTTTAATGTATCTGGTAAAATATGTTGACTGCTGAAAAGATTTCCGCCTAAAAAGTAATCAGTTACAAGTACACAAATTACTGAAAGAATTGTGCTGACTATGAACATAATGCCACCCATAACAGGTGTGCCTTGCTTTGATTTATGCCATGCAGGGCCAATATCAAGAATAGTTTGACCGAATTTTAATTTTCTAAGCCAAGGAATAAGCGCAAACCCTAATAAAAATGCAATTAAAAAGCTTATCACTGCTGCGCTAGCTAATGCTACATAAATACTCATAACCACAACTCCTTATTCAACATCCCATTGTTTATAAATGTTTTCAAAAATTTCTTCTAATTTCATTCCGCGACTTGCTTTAAAAAGAATAGTATCGCCTTCACGAAGCTCATTCGCAAGAATTTTCGCAAGTTTTTCTTTATCAGTAAAGTTTTGGACATTTAAAAGTCCTACTTTTTTAGCACTGTCAGCCATATATTTTGACTCTTCACCAACAGTGTAAAGAATATCAACACCACAGTTAGCGGCATATTCGCCTACCATTCTATGTGCCTCTTCACTAAAACTGCCTAATTCAAGCATATCACCAAGCACTGCAATTTTTCTTTGTTTTGCAATTTTACAAAGTGAGTTAATACCTGCTTTTTGCGAGTCTGGACTTGCATTATAACAGTCTTCAATGAATGTAACTCCGTTTACTTCTTTAATTCTTTGGCGCATACCTGACGGAGTATATGTTGCAAGACCTTTTGCAATATTTTCAGGTGAAATTCCGTATTCAAGACCTACTGAAAAAGCGGCAAGTGCATCATAAACATTGTGACTTCCAACTGTGGGGATTATGATTTTTTGCTTTGTATCCCCTTTTATTGCAATAAACTCAGTTGAAAGTCCGATTTCTTTAATATCAACTGCGCAAACATCACAATTTTCATTTTCTATACCAAAGAAAACTACTTTGTAATCTTGAAGTTTTACTGTTGAAAGTTTATCATCATCACCATTTAAAAATACTGGTGAACCTTTTTTAAGACCTTCAAGAATTTCAAGCTTTGCTTGTAATATACCATCACGAGAGCCCAATATTTCAATATGAGAAACGCCGATATTAGTAATAATTGCACAGTCAGGTTTTGCACAATTTGTTAGTACTGAAATTTGACCAAAACCATCCATACCCATTTCAATTACGGCATTTTTTGTTGTTTCTTCTAATCTAAACAAGGTTCTTGGCATTCCAATTTCATTGTTAAAATTGCCTTCAGTTTTTAGGGTTTCGCCCTTTTGTGCCATTACACAAGCAACCATTTCTTTAGTTGTTGTTTTACCTACGCTACCAGTTAATGCAATTAAAAGCAAATCATTAAATGTATTTTTATAATATGACGCAAAATCCAAAAGCGCATCTTTTGTGTCTTTAACATAAATTACAGGGGCATTACACTCAACCTGTTTATGACAAACTATTGCGCCAACGCCTTTTTCGGCAACATCTTTTACAAAATCGTGACCATCAAAGCGTTCACCTTTTATTGCAAAAAAAAGTGTATTTTTGTCAACATCACGACTATCAATTGACACACGATTTATTACATTTTGAGAATCTACAACTGCTCCTAATGTTTTTGCAATTTCGTTTGCTTTTAAGTTCATTGTTTTCTCCTAAATTTTATTAAAATAGTTTTTTACGATTTCCCTTTCATCAAAGGGATTTTTTTCATTTCCAACAATTTGATATATTTCGTGCCCTTTACCTGCAAGTAAAACTGTATCACCTTTTTTCGCCTTACTAAGCGCAAATTCAATTGCTTGGCGACGATTTTCAATTACTGCAATACGAGATTTTATTTTTTCCATTCCACAAAGAATGTCATTAATAATCAAAAGGGGATTTTCATTTCGTGGGTTATCACTTGTAACAACCGTTAAATCCGACAAACTCCCTGCTATTTTACCCATTTCGGCACGTTTAGATTTATCTCTATCTCCGCCACAGCCAAAAACTGTAATCACTTTACCCTTTGTGATTTCGCGGACACACTCCAAAATATTTTGAAGTCCGTCAGGAGTGTGTGCATAGTCAATCATAACAGTGAAATCACGAGGTATTTGTACAATTTCTGCCCTACCCTTTACAAAATCAATATTTTTACAAGCGGCGGAAATTTCATCTATTGAAAAACCTAGCTGCAAAAGAGTTGCTACCGCACAAAGTGAGTTATATACAGTAAATTTACCAGGAATTTTCAACTCTATTCTATCAATACAATCCATGCCTACAAATTCATAGCGTACACCATTTGAGTTATACACAATATTTTTTGCAGTGTATTCAGCATCATTGCTGATTGCTGAAACTGTTTTGTATGGACATTTTATTTTATCAACTATAGATTTTATATTGTTATCATCATAATTGATACAAGCAAATTTTGACATATTGAACAGCATAAGCTTTGCATCAATATAATTTTGCATAGTTTTATGATAATCAAGATGCTCAGGTGTAATGTTGGTAAGCACTGACACCTCAAAATTCAATCCAAAAACACGATTTTGATAAAGACCTTGAGATGAAACCTCCATAACACAATACTCGCACCCATTATTTACCATTTGACTAAACAATTTGTGCAATTCCATAGGTTCAGGGGTAGTAAGCGTTGCATTATTTGCGCCATTGCCCGTATCATTTTTTACTGTACCTATAATTCCGCACTTTTTACCAAGATTTTCAAGAATATTCTTTATAAAAAATGCTGTTGAGGTTTTTCCATTCGTACCTGTAACACCTATAAGTTTTAGTTTTTCGGCAGGATTTTCATAGAAATTTGCCGATATTTTTGCATAGGCGTGTCTTGTGTTTGACACAATAATTTGACTAGGAATTCCTAAATCATGCGAAGTCAAAATCGCCACCGCTCCGCTATTTACTGCGGATTTCGCTAGTGTATGACCATCAACACGACCGCCATCAACACACACAAACAAGGCATTTTGTAAATTATCTTTATTGTTATCCGTTACTCTTTCAACTTCCACATCTTCATACACGTTAAACGTTTTTACGTCCTTAAGAAGAGTAGAAAGTTTCATTAAATTGTTACCTCGCTAATCCGTTATAGTTTCACTTGAACGGAAATAAACTGTAATTATTGCACCGGCTTCTCCAACAGTTCCTTCACTAACACTTTGCTTATATGAAAGCACTTGACCTGAGCCCTGTGTTGTACCTGCAATTTTAATGTTAAAGCCCGCATTCACCGCGATACGATTTGCCTCAGCAAGTGTTAATCCTGTAAGATTTGGCACTGTTGCTGTTTCTTTTTGAGAATTTTCTTCAGTATAAACCACAATTATACCATTTTTAGGCATTGACTGATGTGAAGCCGGCATTTGTGAAATTACTTTTTCACCGCTGCCTACTATTTTAACGGTAAATCCACTTGCTTTTGAACGAACTGTTGCAGCATCTTCACCAACAAGGTTTGGTGCAGTTACAGTTGCTTGAGCCATTTCCTCATCACTATATTGAGGGTCAACATTAAGATAAGCAAGAATGTTTTCAAAAATTCTTCCTGCTACCGGTGCTGCGCCCGAACCACCTGTTGCATAATATAAAGGTTCATCAACTGCTATAAGAATTGCGATTTGTGGGTCATTTGCAGGAGCAAAGCCCGCAAATGATGCAATACACATATCGTCAGTATTAAGTTTTTCACTTGTACCGGTTTTTCCTGCTACGTGATAACCTGCAACATAAGCATTTTTGGCAGTACCCCATACAACAACCTGTTCCATAAGGTCACACATTACGTTTGCAGTTTTTTCGGAAATTACTTGTCTTTTTACTACTGGCTTTGTTTCAGAAACAATATTTCCATCTTCATCAAGAATTTTGTCAACAATATATGGTGTCATAAGTTTGCCGCCATTACCAAGAGAGGCAACCGCAGTAATCATTTGAATTGGAGTTGCTTGGAATGTTTGACCGAAAGATGCTGAAGAAAGCTCCGCAATACCCATTTTATCAACAGGATAATATGTTTTTCCTGGTACTGGAGCCGCTTCAGATGGTAAGTCAACACCTGTTTTTTCAGTAAATCCAAACGCTTCAAAATATTTATTAAATGTATGTTTGCCTAATTGTTGCCCTAAAGTAATAAAGTATGTGTTACAAGAATTTGGAAGTGCTTCAGCTACCGTTTGAGTGCCGTGCGCTTTATGGTTATAACAATGTTGATAATAGTTTGCAACCTTTATTGAACTTGTGCAGTTATAAGTGCTTTGAGTTGTGATTATGCCTTCTTCAAGACCTGCTGCCGCAACAAAAAGTTTAAAAACTGAACCCGGCTCATAAGAGTCACTTACTACTCTATTTCTCCATTGTGCAAAAAGGGCATTACTTTCAGCTTGTGATTTCATTGCTGAATCTTCGATTTTTTGAATTTCTTCAAGCACCGAATTTGAGTGGATTTTATATGGTGAATTCAAATTATAGTCAGGCATTGTTGACATACCAAGAATTGCACCTGTTTTAACATCCATAACAATTCCATAAGCATATTTTGCTTGTGTTTCTTCAATTGCTTGCGAAAGTTGCTGTTCAAGATAATATTGAATTACCTCATCAATAGTAAGCACAAGACTTTTACCTTGCTCAGCATCATATGTAGTTTCATAGTCGTTTGGCATTTCGCCCGATAAAGCGTTTTTAGCAGTAATTACTCTACCCGCCTCACCTGTTAAAACGTCGTTATATTTAAGTTCAAGTCCCGCTCTACCAACATCTTCAGCGCCAGTAAAACCAATAACTGTTGATGCAAAATTTCCAAGTGGATAATAGCGCTTAGTATCAGGGTCAATACCTACAATAGTGTTAAGTTTTTGTGCTTGATGCTGTGTTAAAAACTCTTTAAGAGCATCTTTTTGAGCGTTATCAATTTGGCCAATGATTTTTTCGTAACCGCTTTCACTTCGGTTTACTTTTGTCTCAACTATCTCACGGTCAAGGTCAAAAAGTTCAACAAAGCCGTCAATCAAAACTTTCTTTTGTTCATCAGTTGTGATTTTTGAAGGGTTAATGTAAACCAGCCAAGCGGAAGCACTTTGCGCAAGAACTTTCATATTCGAGTCGTAAATTGTGCCACGATTTGCATTCAAAATAGTATCGCTCAACTGATTTTTCTCAGCTTTAAGACGATAGACTTCACCATTGATTACTTGAATCCAAAAAAGATTACCAATAAGGCAAAAAAGGACTGCGCAAAACACACCAAAAGCTATAAGAGAACGAAATTCCATTCGTTTTGTTGGTTTTTTAATCATTTTTCTCTCTCCTTTTCATTGGATTCAAATACCTCATACAATAAAACAACGAGAGTCAAGAATTCTCAACTCCCTTTGCTTTCATTTTAATATATTACTTGTTTTTTTCATTTATTACATCGGACTTTTCAGTCTCACGACCATTTGCAACTTCAACACTATCACTTGCTGACAAATCAACATAAACCACCTGGTAGTCTTGAATTTTTACCATACCAAGAGTGTTGGTGGCGTAATCTTCAACATTGTTAATTGAAATTATTGCGTTTAGAGCATTATTAAGTTTAATAGAGTCACTTTGAGCAAGTTCTATTTCATATTCTTTGTTGCATATGTCACGGTTAATTTCATCAAGTTGAACTCTACTATAAATAGCTAACGCCATAAACATAAGAGCAGCTGCAGCTATTATAAATATTTTTCTTGCTTGTCTTGCAGCTTGCTGTGCCTCGCTGCGAATTTGTGCTGCTGAAGGTTTTGGTCTTTTAATAACTTTAAGTTGTGGTGTTTTTTGAGGTGCAGGTTTCAATTTAGGCGCAGCATTACTAGTCGATACCACTCTTGGCTCAAACTGTTCAATATTATAGGATTTGTAAGTGTTGTACTGTGCCATCTTTCTCTTCCTTTTACTTTTATTTCCACACTTAATTTATTTTAGTCTTTCAATTGTGCGAAGTTTTGCACTTCGGCTTCTATTATTCATATCTAATTCCGTCTGTTTTGCCGAAATACCCTTATTAATAAGTTTACCTTTCGGTGTGTTCTTACAAACACAAACAGGAAATTCTTTAGGACAAGTGCACCCTATTGTAAATTCACGAAATTTTTCTTTTACTGTTCTATCTTCAAGAGAGTGGAATGTAATTATTGAAAGTCTTCCGCCCACTTTAAGACAATGAAACATATCATCAACTGCTTGTGCGAGAGTTGAGAGCTCATCATTAACTTCAATTCTTATTGCCTGAAAAGTTTTTCGTGCTGGATGACCATCGCGACGATATTTTGCAGGAACTGAATCTTTAATGATTTCAGCAAGTTCCAAAGTAGTTTCTATATTCTTTTCATTTCTTGCTTTAACTATATTTTTTGCAATATTCCTCGCAAACTTTTCTTCACCGTAACGGCTGATAATATTTGCAAGTTCATATTCAGTATAGCCGTTAACAACATCAAAGGCACTTTTACCTGATTTACTCATTCGCATATCAAGCGGTGCGTCGTGGTGGAACGAAAACCCTCTTTCGGCAGTGTCAAGTTGAAACGAACTAACACCTAAATCCGCAAGAATTCCGTCAGCTAATCTACCATTCAATATATCTTTTATATTATTAAAATTATTGTTGACTATTTCTACCTGATGCGCTGAACCAATTCGTTCAGTAATCACCTGAATGGCGTCGGGGTCACGGTCAATTGCAACAAGAACACCGTCCGGGATGCGTTCAAGGATTGCTCTCGAATGCCCCGCTCCGCCACAGGTACAGTCAACATACAAACCTTCTGATTTAATATTAAGCGATTCAATTGTTTCATCAAACAAAACTGAAATATGTGAAAATTCCATACCGATTACCAATCAATATCAGTTGAATAATCAATTGCCTTACTTGTATCAACTTCAGTAATCTTGAATTTTTCAAGCGGCATAATAACAATCCTGCGGCCACTACCTATTATTGCAACCTCTTTTTTAAGTTCGGCGTGTTGAACATGACGAGCATCAAGAGTTGCTCTGCCCTGATTATCAACAGTAGTATCGCTAACACTACTAAAGAAAGCCATTTGTTCATCAAGATTGCGGTGCTTTTGTCTATATTGTTCCGCAATTTGATTAAACTCTTCTTCAGGGTAAACAAACAAGCTAGCGCCAGGACCTGGCATAATATAAAATCTTTCACCAAGTTGGTCACGGAAACGAACAGGAATAAACAAACGATTTTTAGCATCAATGTTGTGATAATAGTTATGTACAAACACTTTTTAGTTCATTCCTTTCGTAGTTATTTTTTGACTATTTAACCTATTTTATGCAAATTGGGTGTATTTCTCCTCCACCAATGCATTTATTATACAATAATACTTTGAAAAAATCAACCCCAAACGTAAAACTGTTTTGTGCATTTTTCTACAAATTTTTAATTTTTATTTTGTGCAATATATACAATCTAAAAAAGCATAAAAAAACACCCTATTCCGAGTGGAATAAGGTGTTAAAAGTTATATTAAGTTATATTATCCAAACTTCTTTTTGTATCCTTCAATTGCATCATCAATAATATCAATAGCAGCAAGAACGCCCTTTGCCTCATCAATAGCTGTATCTTTATTCTCAAGCATTTTATAAACCTTGAAGAAGTGAATCATTTCATTAAAAATATGCTTTGGAAGCTGACTAATATCTTTATATTCGTTATAAGTTGGGTCGCCAAATGGAATTGCAATAATTTTATCATCAGCGTGACCACCATCAACCATTGAAATTACACCGATTGGGTAACAACGAACAAGCGCCATTGGTTCAATTTGTTCTGAACAAAGAACAAGCACATCAAGCGGGTCGTTATCATCAGCAAAAGTTTTTGGAATAAACCCATAGTTTGCAGGATAGTGAGTTGATGTATGAAGAACACGGTCAAGTTTTAAAAGACCTGTTTCTTTGTCTAACTCATATTTCATTTTACTACCCTTTGAAATTTCAATAACTGCTTCAAAGTCTTTTCTTGTAATTCTACTACTATCAATATCATGCCAAATGTTCATTATCTTTTTACTCCTTTATGTTCTTCTATTAAATCTTTACGAACTCGCCACAATTCTTCAGAAAGGTCAACATAATAAGTATGTGGATTTTCAAAACGTTTAACCTCTTCCCAAAGATTATCAATTTGTTCAGAACAATAATCACGAATTTCATCAACCGTTGGTTCATTATATACGCACTCACCTGCTTTGAAAATTGGCACAAGTAACTTTCGTGCCACAAAATTTTCAACATCTTTACGCTTCCAAGTGAAATCCGGGTCAAAAAGTGTATATGGTTTACTGTCATCAATTTTCTCATTCTCTAACGTAAGCACGTCAGCAATTGCCTTGCCTGTACCACAATCAAACAATCTATAAAGCATTTTCGAGTGCGGTGTTGTAATTTTGCTTACATTTTCAGATAAGTTGATTTTTGGAATAATCTCGCCATTCTTTTCAACCGCTGAAAGTTTATAAACACCGCTGAAAATTGGTGATGACGCTGAATTTATAAGTCGTTCACCAACTACAAAACAATCAACTTTTGCACCTTGTAAAATCATATCATTAATAATATGTTCATCTAATGAGTTAGATGCAGTAATATTACAATCAGGATAACCTGCCTCATCAAGCATTTTACGAGCTTTTTTAGACAAATATGTTATATCACCTGAGTCAATAGGAATACTTACA